>JANWKQ010000228.1 GCA_025451295.1 Flavobacteriales bacterium
CAACTACGGAATGATCACCATTAATTGGACCACCCCCATCTCTTTGAAAATTGAGATCAAAGACATTCAGAATTTTACAGTGCAGGAACAAACGCTCTACCTGGAAGATCTAAAAGCAAAATAAGTAGTAGGCTTATAGCGCTCTAAAGTTCCATTGGCGGTTTTGGATATCTATAATGATCTGTGTCAATATTTTTTCCATCCTGCCTACTGTTTTTTCGTTATCGTGCATAACGATAATGGATCCGGGTGAAATATTTTCAGTTACGTTTGTAATCACGGTTTCATCTGGAATGGTGGTATCATAATCTTTGCTCAATACATCCCACATAATGATCTTATACCTGCTTTTGAGTGCTTTGAATTGATATGGGGTAATACGGCCGTAAGGTGGTCTGAAGAGCGTTGATGTGATACTTCTCCCAGCTTTATCTACATCCGTTACATATTCATCCACCGGCATTTTCCATCCACTCCGGTGTGAATAGGAATGATTGGCCACCTGATGACCTTCGTGTATGATCCGTGTATACAGATCGGGATATTGCTCTACATTTTTCCCAATACAAAAAAAAGTAGCCTTGACCTGGTATTTTGAGAGAATATTCAAAACCAATGGTGTAACAACCGGGTGAGGGCCATCATCAAACGTAAGGTAAATGCTATTGTTCAGCCCATCCATTTTCCAGCAGATATCCTTATTATACACCTGCAGCCAGGCTGGTATTTTTGTTAAAGCGGGCAATTTTTTGTAATTTGTATCAAATTTAAGCAATCATGAAGAAATATTGCTTTTTAGCGGTTGCCATTATTTCTTTAACCGCCTGTGAGTATCATGAATTGGCCGAGGCAGACATCCAGGGCACGAAATATACTTTTAATGAGGACCAGGTAACTGCCTTCTATCAAAATGTATCCGGGCAGACCAATTCGATCGTTATTGCCGATGATGGAACGACGGCCATGACTTTTACTGTTAAAAACAATATCAAGGGATTGTATACCTGTACAAATGGAGGAAGTTCACAAGCCACCATATTTATTACCTATGGAGGCACGCAATACAGTACACAATATTCGGGCTCCAGCGGATCAATTGACTTAGTCAGTGCCGGAAGCAATCTCATTGAGGGTACCTTTAGTGGGGTGATCAAGAATTCAGGTGGTTCTTCAACCATTAATGTAACCAACGGCAAGTATTCAGGACGGGTTTACTAGAAGTCATCTCAAAAATAAAAATCCCGGGCACCTTCCACAATACCCGGGACTCAAAATACACCTTCGTTAAGTTATTACATTACACCCACGAGGCCCAGGATCAATACAATGAAGCCTGCAAGAATGCACATGGCACCGAACATGTAGAACAGCCACCAAAAAAGGCCGTGCAAAAAAATCGAGAAAAATATACCAAATAGTAGTAGAATAAATCCTACAACGAAAAGAATGACCATGATGCGGACCCAACCACTTAGTGTGGACTTTTCGACATCCTGCACTTCAAACACCTGACTTTTTTCTTTGAATCTTTCAGTATAAGACACAGTTTTTGATTTATTTTTTTTGAGTTTGCTCTGTTTTACAGGAACCACATTTTTAATATGATCATTCGATGGCGTTGTTATTACGTTTTTATCGACAGATGCAATCTCAGAAGAATTTTCCTCTGTCGGTTTGGTTACATCCAGTGCTTCATTTTCCAAAGCAAGCATTTCACAAGTTGTAAATACCTGATTTGATTCCACCTCGGGTGTCGTTTCTTTTTGAAGGAGAACCGTTTGTTGTTTGTCTACCGCTATCCGAGGATGATTATAATGCCAGGGAGAGCAGGACGAAATTGCCAGAACGACCAAAACTCCAATGGCCAATCTGATATGTATGAGTGTCTTCATTTTTATTTATTTCTAATTGTTTATAATAAAATGGTTGATCGAATCTTTTTTTAGTTAATGATTATGGTGGTACTTGTTAAAACACCCACGAGGCCAAGGATCAAAACAATGAAACCTGCAAGGATACATAGTGATCCAAAGAAGTAAAACAACCACCATAACAATCCAAAAAATAAAACCGAAAAGATAGCTCCCATTACAATAAGAATGATCCCTATTACAAAAAGTAGGATCATCCAGCGAAGCCAGCCATGCATCATCGTTTTTTCTACATCCTGTACCTGGAACACTTCACTTTTTTCTTTGAATCTTTCAGTATAAGACGGAGTGTCCGGCCTATTTTTTTTTAGCTTGGTATGTTTTACCGGAGTTATATCTTTTATTTTGATTTTAACAGGAGGGTTTATCTTGTTATTACTGACGGAAGCTACTACCTCCGAATTTTCTTCCGGATTGTCAATAACGACCGACTTTTTCTCCATTTCGATCGATTGAAAAGTAACGGTAAGTTCCTTTGTATCCATTACGGGCTCTGATTCATTTTGTACCAGATTTACCTGTTGTTTATCAACCTTTACCCTGGGATTATTATAGTGCCATGGAGAGCATGAATATAGGATGAACATAAAGCCCAACATTGCAGCAATGATCCCTCCAGTATTTGTATAGTTCTTCATATGTATAAGATTTATACATACAAAGGTGGAGACATTACCAGGCTAAACCTTTACAGCATTCCGGGTTTATGTTGCATAATTTCATATCAGATATCACAGAAGAAGGTCACTTCAAAAGGCTCCGGTACTAGCGTGCAGCCTTTTTCCATAATACAGATTCCTTACGTCCAAGAAACCTGAAAAACCCTACCAGGATGGCCATGTTCATCATGATAAAATAAAAGGGCAGAAAAAATAATGTGGGAACCTTTCGATTATTTCTGAAAAGCAGTCCAATGATCACAAAAAAGTAGAAAACGTTTTGTAAGATAAAAGAGATATCAAAAAACAGGGTAAGAGATGAGGTTTGGGGGTCGCCCAGTAAAAATATATTTGAAATATAAAGCAGGAGTATACAGTCGATGCCTATGGTCCACCTAAGCACTCTATGTGAATTAAATTGAAAAACGAACACGGCATGTTTAAAGGGATTAAAGACAAACATATTTCTTTTGAGGGTTTGAAAAACTCCGGCAGATATTCTCATTTTGCGACTAAACTCATCTGCAATGGATTTGCTGGGCGGTTCCTCCGCATAAGCCTCAGGCTCATAATCGATCACTTTTCCCTGGCGAATAATCGCAAGAGATAATTCCAGATCATCCAAAATGGCATCTTCAGGGATTGGTTGAAATAGTTTTTTACGAATGGCCAACAATTCACCTGCGGCACCCGTTAGGGAATACATCCGTGCACTGCTTTTCTTGAGAAAGGATTCATACTTCCAGTAGAGTCCTTCGGTCCCGGTGCTCCCGTCATGCATCATTACTTTCTTTTCACCTGAAACGGCTCCTGTTTTTTCGCAACTGAATCTGGCCACAAGTTTTTCAAAAGCAGTTATGTTTACCATGGCATTTGCATCCGTGATGATAACAATCTCACCGGTTGCATGCAACATCGCTTTGTTAATTGCGGCAGATTTACCTTTTCTTTCGGCCTCATGAAGATGAAGAATATTGGGTTGGGTAAAATTGAGCGCTGCACTTCCATCGGTACTTCCATCCGTGATCAAAATGATTTGTCCTCCGTTGAAGTTTTTCAGCGCTGCAATTGTATTATTTATTTTTTCTGAAATGATTTGGATCTCATTGTACGCCGGAATGATGATGGTAAGCGGAGCTCTAAAAATATCGGTATGTCCAACGATTTTTCTGTTCCTGAAAATGCCTATAAATGCTGCGAAAAGTCCGTAGCCCACATAAGTATAGAACAACAGCCCAGCGGAAATAAAAAACACGTATATACTTATCTCCCCAATGGTCATCTGGGGCTAAATTACAATAAAAAAAGAATAGTGAACCCCCTGTATAACAGGGTTTCTTTAGATTTTACGCCCAAAAACATGAAGGTCTCGTTCCTAAATATTATTTTAGCGGAAATAACTGGATTTGAAGTTTCTACACAATTTTGGGAAGTATTGCATATTGATGGGCAGAACCTTTGGCCGCGTCGATAAATGGAGTGCTTTTTGGAGTTCTGTGATCAGGGAAATTGACAAGTTGGGAATGGGGTCCATTGTGATCGTATCTATTATTTCCGTTTTTATCGGAGCCGTTATTTCAATCCAGCTGGCGGTACAAATTGATTCACCGTTGATCCCCAAATTTACCATCGGGTTTGGAACAAGGGATACTGTGATCCTGGAATTTTCCTCCACCGTAATAGGTCTTATTCTAGCCGGTAAGGTTGGCAGTAATATTGGATCAGAAATTGGCAGTATGCGTGTATCGGAGCAAATAGATGCCCTCGAGATCATGGGAGTTAATTCAGCCAATTATCTTATTCTTCCCAAAATAGTTGCAGCACTCATCATTAATCCGATCTTAACACTCATGAGTATGATCCTTGGTATTCTTGGTGGATACATTGCCTGTATCAGCAGCGGATTGCTTGATAGTGATACATTTATTTTTGGAGCACAATATTATTTCAAACCGTGGCATTTATATTATTCCCTGATTAAGAGTATTGTTTTCGCCTTTATTATTACCTCCATTTCATGTTACAAAGGATATTATGTGGAAGGTGGAAGTGAAGAAGTGGGAAAGGCTAGTACGAAGGCTGTAGTAAATTCAAGCATCAGTATTCTTTTCTGGAATTTAATTCTTACCGTACTCCTGTTATTATGATAGAGGTAAAGAACGCAAATAAACATTTTGGCACCAACCATGTATTAAAGGACATTAATGCAACCTTTGAAGATGGAAAATGTAATTTGATCATCGGGCGAAGTGGTTCAGGAAAAACGGTATTGATGAAATGTCTGGTAGGTTTATTTACTCCGGAAACCGGTGAGATCCTTTATGACGGACGAGACTTTGCGCATGCAACCTCTGCCGAAAAGAAAAAAATCAGGCAGGATATTGGTATGGTATTCCAGGGTGGCGCTTTATTTGATTCATTGAATTGTGAAGAAAATATCGCCTTTCCATTAAAAATGTTCACCAAAATGACCCGGACTGAGATCAAGGAAAGAGTAAACTATTGCATGGATCGTGTAAATCTGGTAAATGCAAACAAACTTTTTCCCTCGGAAATTTCAGGTGGTATGAAAAAAAGGGTAGCCATTGCCCGTGCGATTGCCTTAAAACCCAAATATTTATTTTTTGATGAGCCCAACTCAGGTCTTGATCCACAAACCTCTATTGTGATTGATGAATTGATCATCGAGATCACCAAGGAGATCAATGCAACTACTATTATCAATACCCACGATATGAATTCGGTTTTTGAAATGGGCGAAAGGATCATATATATCTTCAAAGGTGAAAAGAACTGGGAAGGGGATTTTACACAAATTGCAAAATCAGATAATAAAGAGCTGATTGATTTTATTTTTGCCTCGAATTTGTTGAAACGGGTGAAGGATACCTTTTAAACCAAACCTTTTTGAAATGGAAATATTTCAAACCTTTGCTGAAATATCAATCGGGATTTTAGGATTTACTGCCATTGTGATCATGTTCCGTTCACAACATTCCAAATGGAATAACAATGTGTACAAGGGAATGATCGGTCATTGTGTAATGGCCCTGTTTTTCAGCATACTTCCTTTTATATTGGAGGCATATCATTGCAAACAACCAACTATTTGGACGGTTGGATGCGTTCTTCTGGGTTCCGTTACATCCCTTCAGGGAATCATAGTGCTCTTAACCGATAAAGAATCAAAGTTTTCGGTACGGATGCTCATGTTTATCTGTTCTTCCATTATTGGAGCTTTGCAATTTCTGAATGTAGCCGGGATATTATCTGATCAGGAAAGAGGTCCTTATCTGATTGGCATAACCTGGCATATTTTTCAGGCATTGGTCATATTCTCGATGATCGTCACTAAAAAAATTGAAGACCAATCACAGATGAAGGATTAAACATCAAATCCTATGTCTTTTCTAAAGTACATATCATCGAAAGCAATCGAAGAAATGCTTTTGTATGATTTGTTTACTGCATCCTTAATATCCATTCCATAAGAAGAAACGGCCAATACCCTGCCACCATTGGTCAAAAGACGGGTACCATCATATCTTGCGCCTGCATGAAACACGATACTTTCTTTGACCTCTGGCACGCCATGGATCACAATATCTTTCCTGTAATTTTCCGGATAGCCTCCGGATACCATCACCACGGTAGCCGCAGCCCGTTGATCAATTTCTATTTTTTTCTGATCGAGACCTTCTATTTCCAACACTTCGAATAACTCCACAATATCCGACTTGATCCTCAGCATGACCACTTCAGTTTCCGGATCACCCATCCGGCAATTATATTCCACAACTCTGGGTTCACCCTGGCAATTCATCAATCCAAAATAAATAAACCCTTTATACACCAGGTCATCTTTTTTAAGCCCTTTTATAGTAGGTTGAATAATCCGTTCCTCCACTTTCTTCATGAATGCATCATCTACAAATGGAACCGGGCTCACAGCTCCCATTCCGCCGGTGTTGGGTCCTGTATCACCTTCCCCGATCCTTTTATAGTCTTTGGCATTCGGAAGTATTTGATAGTTTTTTCCATCCGAGATAACAAAAACACTGCACTCAATCCCTCTCATAAATTCCTCAATCACCACTTTCGAAGCAGCGCTTCCAAATTTGGCTTCACCCAACATCACCGATAATTCTCTTTTAGCCTCATCAACGGTTTCAAGAATTAAAACACCTTTCCCACCTGCAAGTCCATCGGCCTTGAGCACATACGGTGCCTGTAAGGTATCCAGAAATTGAAATCCTTTATATAAACTCTCTTTGGTAAATGTTTCATAAGCTGCCGTTGGAATTCCATGACGAATCATGAATTGTTTGGCGAAATCCTTACTCCCTTCCAACTGTGCAGCATCCTTGCTCGGACCAATAACTTTGATGAACTGAAGTTCAGGAACGGACTTAAAATAATCATACACCCCTTGAACCAATGGGTCTTCGGGACCCACAACAACCATCGAGATCTGTTTGTCTAAAACGAAATCTTTTAATGCAGGAAAGTCAGTCGTAGAAATTTTTACATTTTCACCGAACTCCTGGGTACCGCTGTTTCCGGGAGCAATATATAATTTATCAACGTGCTTGCTTTGTTTTATTTTCCATGCAAAAGCATGCTCTCTTCCTCCTGAGCCTAATAGTAGAACATTCATTTTTTACTTGTCAATTTTATAAGGGTATGTTTCCATGTTTTTTCCGTGGCAGTTTGGCCACTTTATTCTCGAGCATTCCAAAAGCTTTTATTAATTTTTCTCGGGTTACTTCCGGAACGATCACTTCATCCACATAGCCCCTGGCAGCAGCTTCGTAAGGATTGGCAAACATCTCTCCATATTCTTTTTCTTTTTCCTTCAGTTTAGCTTCTTTGTTATCGGCTTTGGCTATTTCATTTTTAAAAATAATTTCAGCAGCACCTTTTGCTCCCATCACCGCAATCTCGGCTGTTGGCCAAGCATAATTCATATCAGCTCCAATATGTTTACTGTTCATTACATCATACGCTCCTCCATATGCTTTGCGGGTAATAACGGTAATTCTTGGAACAGTTGCTTCGCAAAATGCATATAACAATTTGGCCCCACTCGAAATAATTCCATTCCATTCCTGATCCGTTCCAGGTAAAAATCCAGGTACATCTTCGAGTACCAGCAGTGGTATATTGAATGAATCACAGAAACGTACAAAACGAGCCGCTTTATTGCTGCATTTAATATCAAGTACTCCGGCCAATACTGCTGGCTGATTGGCTACTATGCCAATACTCTTTCCTGCCAAACGGGCAAAGCCAACAATAATATTCTCTGCATAGTCTTTATGTACTTCAAAAAAGGAATCCTGATCGGTAATTTCATCAATCACCTCTTTCATATCATAGGGTTGATTCGGATTATCCGGGATCATTGAATTTAAACGAGGTCTGATCTCGTTCACCGGATGATATGGTAACCTGGGTGACAATTCTTCGCAGTTCTGCGGAATATAACTCAAAAGTTGTTTTAAATATTGTATACACTCGATTTCATTGGCACATGCAAAATGAGTAACCCCACTTTTGGTGGCATGAGTTTCCGCCCCACCTAATTCTTCGCTCGTTACATCTTCATGTGTAACGGTTTTTACCACATTCGGACCCGTTACGAACATATAGGAGGTTTCTTCCACCATCATAATAAAGTCGGTGATCGCAGGTGAATAAACCGCACCTCCGGCACAAGGGCCCATAATTGCTGAGATTTGCGGGATCACCCCACTGGCCAATGTGTTTCTGTAAAAAATATCGGCATAACCTCCGAGAGAAACCACGCCTTCCTGGATTCTTGCACCACCCGAATCATTTAACCCGATTACAGGGGCCCCATTTTTCATGGCGAGTTCCATAATACGACAGATCTTTTCGGCATGGGCTTCACTCAATGAACCACCCAGCACCGTAAAGTCCTGGCTATATACATAAATAAGACGTCCGTTTATTTTTCCAAAACCTGTAACAACGCCATCCCCCAAAAATTCCTGTTTATCCAACCCAAAATTACGACTGCGATGCTGAACCAGCATTCCCAGTTCCTCAAAGCTACCCGCATCCATTAAAAGATCGATACGTTCTCTGGCGGTTAGTTTTTTCTTTTTATGTTGATCATCTATGCGGGCAATACCACCCCCCAGTTTATCCTGTTCTATTTTTGCCTTTAAAATGTCGAGTTTATTCTCCATAAGAACCCCGTTGATAGAGGAACCAAAGTTAATAGAAAAAGGATAAGAATAACAGCTTTTATAAGAGTCCCATATCTGCTTTAGCTGACCCCTGCAGCCATGGCTTTGCTGGATGGCCCTGGTATCTGTTCCCATTATTAGGGTAACCAACTTTCAACCACATGATTTTGATGTCCAGGCCCTTGCTATAGTCGGCTGCAAAAAAAAGATTATTTTCTTCGTGGTATGAAATTTTTCAGTTCCTTAAAATGTATAACTAATAAAATACCGCAACTAAGAAAAACGGTGCATGCATAAATGAACAATAGAGGTGATCCATCTTCATATATTCCAATGGTTGGATTGGAAACATGAAAAAATATAGCACCCGCCATCAATCCGAGGCCGAGACCGGCTCCTACGGTTTTGGTTTTGGGAATCAGGATTAAGATGGAAGCTATTAATTCCATCGCACCTGTTGCTATCCTCCCCCAGGGCTCCATACCCAGGGTGGTAAACAGTTTTACAGATTCCGGCGCTCCGGTAAACTTAAAATAAAGGGTTTGGGCCATGATCAGGGCCGCAACGATTCTAAGTATCCACGAAATAATTTTCATTTGAATTCGGGTTTATTCAACCACTTTTATTTTGCCCTTAGACATCATCCATCCGCCCATATGATAGTCCACAAAAATCGATTTGCCATCTTTAACTTCTATGTCAACCTGGTTAGCCCCACATTGCGGCATCGTAAAATAAGCAAAGTAGATCTTAACGGTGTATTTACCAGGAGCCAGGGGGAAGAACTGGGTACCCCATTTTACTTTGTTCTTTTCACCATTGATCTCAACAGTTGGATTACACATATACAAAAACCAGGATAGCGGGAAAAATCCAGTCTTTACCTGAATGCCGGTTAAAATCATAAAAGATGATTATCAGGCAAAAATAAAAAAGGGCCGAAATATTTCGGCCCTTTCTAAAAATATTATTTGAATCAATTAGATGTTTGGAGTAACGTTTACTACATCAAATGTAGCTCCGTTTTTCTTCCAAAGGATACCTACAACATCAATTTCATTAAGTGCAAGATTTGGAATATCAGTATATGGGAATACAAAACCAAGGTTATATACTTTACCAGCACCGATGCTACCAGAAGCAATTGGGTCACCAAATACGCCGGTAACGTGTGACATCATTACATGGTGATGAACGTAATTAGCATCCATTCCACCAGCTGTATTCTGTCCTTCTGTAATTTCTTTGTGAAGAATATAAACACCTGCAAAATACTCACCATTTACAGCGTTAAAGAATTTGGTGTAAACGTTGATATTAAGTTTACCAGAATTGGCACCACCACCAATAGTATAGTGGATTCCGATACCGGCATCAGGAGCCAAAGCATTGTGAGTAGCTACTTCAGGGAAAGCTAAGCCGTCGTTCGTTCCGCAGGCTATGCTATTACACTGGAAGTTTGGAGTTCCTCCATATGGCCATTTTGTTGAGAATGCTGTATACATATCACCATTAGATGCTGTAGCAAAGGCATCAGAGCACTGTATAGTAAATGCTAAAGCCTTACCGCTTAATGCAGCACAATCATTTACAAATGCAGGTCCACCCCAGTCGCCGCAAGGACCACACCAGGTAGCTGTATATTTGTAAAACATTGAATATTGCTTTTGCTGGATAACAACACAAGATCCATTGTCTTGTCCGGCATCTGCACTATAGTTAACAGCGTTTGGATTTGTACATCCTTTTACGGCGCCAGTTGGAACTTCAGCACATGATGCAAGGGCAAATGCAAGCACTGCAACTAGCCCTAATGATTTAACTGTATTTGTTCTCATAAATTTGAATTTCTTGATGTTTAAAACTTTTGATTCAGACAACTAAGTTAAATATTCCTTTTATATATACCAATAGGAAGACATAAGCCTTTTAATAATTCTTTAATTATTTTTTTATGTTGACTTGCAGCGTTTTTGGGGCTGTATCCTTTGTTGGGCAAGACTTTAAGCAAAGCATGTCTTCTGATTTTGGAGGATAACACCTTGTTGCCAGGGCAAGATTTAACATTTAATCGGCAGATTTAGTCATGTAATCACAGGATGAATCCGGCTTAAAAACCTACTCTATGATCCTCTGTGGCACATAGTACGGGATATCACGCTCCTTTTTCAGTTGCTTCATTTGACTGGTATACTTGACATAGAACTCGGATGCTTTCGTCTTGTCTTTTTTTGCGTAAAAAGCATCTGCATGATTTAATAAAAGATCGGCCGACG
>JANWKQ010000229.1 GCA_025451295.1 Flavobacteriales bacterium
CGGTATTTATATCTTCTTTAATCTTGTCTATGCATTATTTTCATTGCCTGCCGGCATCATTGCTGATAAGAAAGGTCTGAAGAATGTGTACATCTTTGGGCTGTTCATCTTTGCAATTGTTTATTTTGGAATGGGGATTACCGGGAATATTTACATCATCGGTGGATTATTTTTTCTGTATGGATTGTATGCAGCAACTACTGATGGAATTTCGAAAGCATGGATCACCAATATCGCCGATAAAAAAGACACAGCAACAGCCATTGGTACCTTCATGGCCTTCCAAAGTATTTGCGCCATGATCGCAAATACCATGGCGGGTCTGCTATGGTATCAGTTTGGTGCTCCGGCGGCTTTTATCGCTTCAGGATTCGTAACTTTGATGGTGGTGGTTTATTTTATATTTGCTGTCCCTTATAAAAAACCTGTTTGAATCCGCAAAAAGAATTACGCCTGCCTCCTTATGAAAAACCAGTTATCTACCTGGTAGTAATCTACCTCATTGGAGTGGTAGGCATGCTAACTGAATCAACAAAACCTTTATTCATTTTCCTTGTCCCGATAAATATTCTGGCTGCGGTGGCCCTGGTTTTACTTTATCATCAAAACTGGAACAAAAGATTCATCGTGGCTATATCCGTTGTATATATCGGCGGGTTTATGATCGAGTGGCTGGGGGTAAAAACAGGCCTTTTATTTGGGATGTATCAATACGATGAGGGTTTAGGACCCAAAATAGGTGGTGTGCCACCAGTTATGGGACTCAACTGGCTGCTCCTCGTCTATGGCGCCACAATTATATCCTCCCGATTGTTAAAAAACCGTTGGCTGATCGCCTCTTTGGGTGCTACTATTATGCTTGTCTATGATCTTTTTCTGGAAGATGCCGCAATGAGATATCATTTCTGGAATTGGGCTGAAGGCCTCGTCCCCCTAAGGAATTACATAGGCTGGTGGCTTGGCGCATTTGTATTTATCAGCATTTTAAAGTTGGTGGCCCGCAGTTTACCAAAAAATCAGGTTGCTGAAGCAATTTTTTGGCTCCAGTTGGCGTTTTTTGCTTGCCTGTATCTGGGTAATAATTTGTGATTTGATCGGGATATTATTTAAAAATACTATATTTGCGAATCACAGTTATTTAACTTCACAAACCAAAACAGGGCTTTATGAACCTAAAGAAGATCGTTTTAACCTTTTCATTACCATTGCTGGGGCTACAGGCATGGGCTCAATGCGAAAATAAAATGAGTGCCAAGGCCGATTTTGCCTATTCAACCAACAGCTTTGGTGCAGCCATTGATGAGTATGAAAAGGCCATTAGCAAAGCAGGGAGAGACAAGGCTTTGAAAAGCTGTATGCAGTATCAGATTGCCCGTTGTCATTTACACCTGAATGACTATAAAAACGCTGCCAAAGAATTCAAGAAATTGCTAAAAAACCCACCGGAGAACCCCTTATACCATTACGAATATGGGAATCTTCTTAAATCTGAAGGGTTATATGAGGAGGCTAAGGTCCAGTTCGCGGAATATGTGACGAAGGTTCCGGATGATGAAAGAGGTCAGATGGCCTTAAAATCCTGTGATGACGCCATTTATTTCATCAAAAACCCTACCTGCCATAAGATTGAGAATATGAAGCTCTGGAATACCAAAGAGTCTGACTATTGTCCGATCATCGCGGATAAAAAAGGGAAAGAAGTATATTTTACTACAAACAGGGAAAAAGACATTATAGGAAAAGAAAACCCACTTTGGGATTTGCACAATGAAGACTTTTTCTTCTCAAAGCTGGATAAAAATAATAAATGGAGTACTCCCCTTCCGTTGGAAAACGGAGAAACCGTAAACACCGGCTTCAGTGAAGGTTCAGGTGATATGGATAAAAAATTCTCTACCCTTTACTTCTCCCGCTGTTTTGGAGGTAAAGAGGCTAAAAAAGAGGGAGGTCCTGGTTGCCGTATCTACCAGGTAAAACAAATTGGTAATAAATGGGATGTTCCTACGCAGATCGCCCTGTTCCCTGATTCATTTGTTTGTGTTCATCCAACAGTTGATCCAAACGGTAAATTCATGATATTCGCTTCAAACTATCCGGAAGGAAGCCAGGGTGGAATGGATCTTTGGGTAGCCACCTACAACAAAAAACAAAAGACTTTTGCCGAGCCAAAGAATATGGGTCCAACCATTAATTCTCCTTCCCATGAAATGTTCCCGTATTTAAAGGCTGATGGCTCTTTGTACTTATCCTCAGACAGAGTTCAGGGATTTGGAGGCCTCGATCTTTATGTTTGTGAAAGACTGGCAGCTGATAAGGCTGAATTTGGAAAACCGGAAAATCTTCAATATCCGTTGAATTCGGAGGGTGATGATTTCGGAATTGTTTTCGAATTAGGTAAAGAAACCGGATGGATCTCTTCAAACCGTAAAGGAACCAAAGGACATGATGATATCTGGCATTTTGAAGCTCCTCTGGCGAAGATTGTTCTTACAGGAACTGTTCGTGACATCGATACAAAAGAAGTAATTGCCGGGGCCACAGTGAAATTTGATGACGGGGTGAATAAATTTGAAACCACCACAGATGCTACCGGTTTCTATAAAAAAGAAATTCCATTTGGGGTTGGTTATAAAATGATGGCCACAAAAAAGGATTATTATGAGGATTATAAGGAAGCCAGCAGCCACGGTTTAGATCCACTTAAAGTTTGCCGTGACACCAATTTAGTTGTTGACTTTTTATTGAAGACCCAAAAAGTGGATTTGGAATTTGAGATCCAGTTCAAATTTGACGAGGCCATTATGTTTGATGAATATATCGACACGGTAGATAATATGGTAAAGATCCTGGAACAAAATCCAACCATGGTTGTTGAGATCGGAGGACATACAGATAGCAGGGGTAATGATGAATACAACCTTGGACTATCACAAAGACGTGCTCAAGCCGTTGTAGATTCATTGATCGCCCGGGGTGTTGACAAAGTAAGGCTGGTAGCCAAAGGATTTGGTGAAGGTGAACCTCGTGTATTACACAAAGATTTTAAAGGTGCCGAATCAGGGTTTACTTTCCCCAAGGATACTAAGATGACGGATGATTATATTAATACCTTCAAGGGCGATGAAAAGAAATTTGAAGATGCGCATCGATTTAACAGGCGTATCCACATGCATAAAATTAGTGACGATTATAAGCCGCCAGTTCAGAACGAGGACGATAATAATTAGATACGCTAAATACATATTAAGAGCATGGTTGACGCTTCGTTCACCATGCTCTTTTTTATTTTTGTACCATGAACCGAGCCAGAAGGGCGAGCTCATGAACACCATTTAAAAAAAACATATCGTGAGTAATGATATTTCCAAATACGAGAAGAGAGGGGTTTCGGCCGACAAGGAAGATGTACATAATGCCATTAAAAACCTCGATAAAGGTCTTTTTCCAAATGCATTTTGTAAAATACTTCCCGATCTGGCAGGGAATGATCCTGCTTATTGTAATGTAATGCATGCAGACACGGCTGGTACCAAAACCTCACTGGCTTATATGTACTGGAAAGAAACCGGAGACCTTTCGGTTTGGGCTGGGATCGTTCAGGATGCGATTGTAATGAACCTCGATGATATGGCATGCGCAGGGATCGTTGATAACATCATCCTATCGTCTACCATCGGAAGAAATAAAAACCTGGTAAGCGGTGAAGTAGTGAAAGCCATTATTGAAGGAACTTCCGCCTTTATTGATAATATGCGAAAGTTTGATGTGAACTTAACACTGGCCGGAGGCGAAACAGCCGATGTGGGTGATATCGTAAAAACAGCCGATGTGGGATTCACCGCATTCGCCAGATTCAAACGATTAGATGTAATTGATATCAACATCAAACCAGGAAATGTAATTGTAGGATTTGCCTCTTATGGCAAAGCATCCTACGAACAAGAATATAACGGTGGTATGGGATCTAACGGGCTCACCTCTGCCCGTCATGATGTTTTTGCACATGAATATGCAACGAAGTATCCGGAGACTTATGATCACCTTGTTCCGGAAGATCTTGTCTATACTGGCAAATTAAAGCTTACCGATATTGAAAAAGAAACGGGAATTACAGCAGGAAAATTAGTACTCTCTCCTACCCGTACCTTTTTACCTGTATTGAAAAAAATTATCGGACAGTATAGAGATCAGATTGATGGAATTATCCATTGTACCGGTGGAGCACAAACGAAAGTGATGAAGTTTGTAGAGGGTGTGCATATCATCAAAAATAATTTACTGCCTGTGCCTCCTCTTTTCAAAATGATCCACCAACAATCAGGAACGGATCATAAAGAAATGTATAAGGTATTTAATATGGGCACGAGACTCGAAATCTATACAAATGAAAAAAATGCTCAGGAGATCATTGATGTTGCACGTGAATTCAATATCGATGCTCAGACCATAGGCCACGTAGAAAAATCAGAAAAAAATAAGCTAACGCTGGAAACAGAATTCGGCAAATACGAATATTAAATAGAATGATGTATGGACGGATGCATTATTATGCGTCCCGGAATTGACCAGAAAGGAAGAATAAAACAACATGATCGACAAACTTGAACTCATAAAAAAACGCTGGGAAGATGTAGCCGAAATGATCACCGATCCATCTGTGATCTCTGATCAGAAGCGTTATATCAAACTCAATCGTGAATACAAAGAACTTACACCCATTGTAGAGGCTTATAATGAATACAGGCTTGTACTATCCAATCTGGATTCGGCTAAAAAAGTGTTGGAAACCGAGAAGGATGAGGAATTCCGTGAAATGGCCAAAGCAGAGGCAAGTGAAATGCAGGAGAAAAAGGAAAAACTGGAAGAAGATATCAAGTACCTGCTGATCCCAAAAGATCCGGAGGATAACAAAAATGCAATCGTCGAAATCCGGGGCGGGACGGGTGGAGATGAAGCCAGCATTTTTGCGGGTGATCTGTATAGAATGTATACCCGGTTTTGTGAGAACAAAGGATGGAAAGTAATTACGACGGATTCTACCGAAGGAACTGCAGGTGGATATAAAGAGGTTGTGATGGAAGTAGAAGGAGAAAATGTATATGGTATCCTCAAGTATGAATCAGGTGTACACCGTGTACAACGGGTACCTGAAACAGAAACTCAGGGTAGAGTGCATACATCTGCCGCAACAATTGCCGTGTTACCCGAGGCAGAAGAATTTGATGTGGAGATCAATCCGGGCGATATTGAGTTTCATGCTTCACGCTCGGGAGGTGCCGGTGGACAAAATGTAAACAAGGTGGAAACCAAAGTGCAGTTAACCCATAAGCCAACAGGGATCGTTGTGGTATGTCAGGTTGAACGTTCCCAATTGGGTAACCGGGCAAGAGCCATGGCCATGTTAAGAAGCAAATTATACGATATTGAATTGGCAAAACGTGTTGGTGATTTATCCGCCAAAAGAAAGACCCTGGTTTCAACGGGTGATCGAAGTGCCAAGATCCGTACCTATAATTATCCGCAGAGCAGGGTAACGGATCATAGGATAGGATTATCATTATATAATTTACCAGCATTTATGAATGGAGATATTGGAGAGATGATAGAAGCTTTGCAGGTTGCTGAAAATGCAGAAAAATTAAAAGAGGGTGCTGAAGCATAAAATATGAACTATCGATTTTTTATACCGATTTTTTGTCTTGCAGTATGGGGATGTGGTTATGGGAAAAAAACCACTTTTGAAAAAGATATCGAAGAAAACATTTATGAGGTGGATCCCGAAGATAGCATCATGAATGAGGCGATCAAACAAGCAAGATCCACTTTCCCTGAATTTGAAAAAGCATTTTCCAGCAAGGATACAAATATGTATGATTTTGGTATAAAAATGGTGTTTAACCACGAGCACTTGTGGTTCGCCAAAATCATGCTAAAGAATGAACAATATTATGGCATTTTAGCGAATGTAACTGACTATGAAGAAAATCAGCTCATGAATCTCGGTGACACATTTAAAATTGAGATGGCACGAGTTACCGACTGGCAATATTCCTATGCTGACACTATTTATGGCGACTATACAATGAGAGTGTTTAGAGACATGATGTCGAAAGCAGACCGCGATGAATTTGATGAACAAACAGGCTTTATCTATCAATAATAATGACCAGACAAGAACTCATACAGATCATTCGTGAACGCAAAAGTTTTCTTTGTGTTGGATTGGATACCGATATTGAAAAAATCCCGGCTCATTTAAAAACCTATGATGATCCTGTATTTGAATTTAACCGGAGGATCATTGACGCTACCAAAGAGTATTGTGTGGCTTATAAACTCAATACAGCTTTCTTTGAATCGCAGGGAGACAGGGGTTGGCGTACGATGAAGAAGACCTTTGATTATATCGGTGATTCTCATTTTACAATCGCCGATGCAAAACGTGGCGATATTGGAAATACATGCGACATGTATGCAAAAGCATTTTTTAAAGAAATGAAAGTGGATTCTATTACCCTGGCTCCTTATATGGGAAGAGATTCGGTGGATCCGTTTTTAAAGTATGAAAATAAGTGGTCCATCGTTTTGGGATTAACCTCTAACCCAAGTGCAGTAGATTTTCAATTTGAAAAAGATGCAGGTGGTACAGAGCTGTATAAAAAGGTAATTGCCACTGCAGCAACCTGGGGAAATATGGAGAATACCATGTTTGTAGTAGGTGCTACCAAAGCAGAAATGCTGGCTGAGATAAGAAAAATAATTCCTGATCATTTTTTACTGGTACCCGGCGTTGGCGCCCAGGGTGGATCTTTGTCAGAAGTGGTGAAGTACGGCAAGAATAAAGACATTGGATTACTGGTAAATTCATCACGCGGCATTATCTATGCATCCAATGGTGAAGATTTCGAGGAAAAGGCTCGATTCGAAGCAAAAAAAATGGCCATCGAAATGGCCGGTTTATTAACGTGACTTAGATTGGTAAGGTTAGAAGCTGGTTACCACCTTGTAGATGGCGAAAACAGCGATTGCAGCTACAAATAAAATAACCATTGCTTCCACCATACGGGTGATCTGCTTGGTCTTTTTGTCAGCTATGTGTGTAGTTAACTCTTCCTGTTCCAGATCATGGTAACCGGAAGTGGAAAGCAAAGTGTCATCTCCGGCACTGCCTGAAGACAACATTTCAGGTTCCCAATTTTTTGACATTGCGTTCATAAATGTACTTCTTGATTTTCTGATGGTGAAGCTAAGATAGATATTAAAGGAAGAGCTGTCAATACCAAATTGTGATTAAATTGTTATTTTGAGTATAAACGTCATCTAAATGATTATCGTATGGGTTTTCATTAGTATCCATATAGATATTTTTAATTATTCACAAGTTCTATTTTGTCAGTAAATATCTGTTTATCATTGGTTTAAACATCTAATTCCGTTTAGGATTTTAAGGAATTTTTAAGTTCACTTTCCGACAAGAAATCTGTCAATCAATTTCGCTTTTGAGGTAGTTATTTTAGCAATACCGGGCTATTCCGGTTTTTAAATTATCTTTATAGCATAGATGTCCGACTGGGTTACTATTCAAAGTTATATGTATCCGAATGAAGCAAGTTTGGCC
>JANWKQ010000230.1 GCA_025451295.1 Flavobacteriales bacterium
CAGATGATTCCCGCCATTCTATTTACCGGACAATGGAACACCTTTTTTTTCTTCACGATTGGTTTCATAAACATGGATTCAATTGATGGCTTAGTTCAATGTAGGATATTAAAAATAATCAAAAGTTGGTTATGAAATGCTAACTGAAAGATCATTTTTTCTTAATCATAATAAATATAGACCGATTCTTTCGAGAATTTTTGATATTTCCGCATATCCACATCAATTTTCGATTCCCATTTTTTTTGGACCAACACTTTGGCAGAATGTTCTGTTGACTGATCATAGTTAAACTGATATTTGACAAAATCCTTATATATGACGGCAAATTTTTTCTTAAGGTAAGGCGATAATCCTTGTATATTTCCCTTATATTTCAACATATCCTTTCTTAATTTTCTGGCAAATAGTTCGGTGATGCAAAAATGATAATATTCATGTTTCAACACCTGATCATTTACACTATCCAGTTTAACCCATGATCTAGCTCTGTTAAAATAGGCTTGTAAAGTTAAAGTCGCATAGGATTCAAAATACTCTATCTGATATTTAATGCCGGAAGTTGTTTGTGCAGCATAGGGCAATTGACTGTTGGGAATGCCTCTGAAATCATTCCAGCTCAATTGAAGATCAGCAGACCAGATAAGGGTATCCGGTTCGATATATGGCCTGTTTTCATGAAGAGTACCCAATCGTGGGTTTCCATATGAGAGTGTTACCCCATTGAAAAAAGTGATACCTAAAAGAAAAAAATACAAAATAGGTTTGAGCATAGCAAAAGTTGCTTACGTATTGGCCACTTGCAACAGTTTGGTTTTTATTCTACACAACTTTACAGGTCCTTTAAAGTAAATTTAAAGAAATAATTTAAGCTTTCATAGGTTAGCATAACCAATTTTTCAGTTTTTTGCCTTATCTTGTAATCTCAACAGAAACCCATTCAGAATAATGACTCTCCCAGTGTTGAGATTAAATCATTCCTTCGTTAGAAATCGTTGGATCATTGTTTACATCCTTTGTTTGTTTTTTACAGTTGGAAAAATGCAACACGCAAAGGGACAATCTGAATATATTACTGTCCATGGTGATCAGACAATGGATACAAGTATAGTCCTTATGCAGGGATTATGCCTTGGAGGCATGAATTTCGATATTCCAAAAACCCAGGAATTAGATCCGGCTTTTTGGGTAATAGGTTGGAAAGTGGATTCGCTTTATGATTATATCCGTCCCAATTTCAATTCGAAGATCATGGTCAACGTGGCCACCATTTATCAGGGAAGATTTACAGATGGATTCCCATCAAGCTTTAAACCCTGGCTCGACAACTGGGTTGCCTGGGATGGTATGGTCGATACACTTCTCCAGTTTGGATTTCCAGCCCGTCCAGTTCAGTATGCCACTTTGTTTGGTGAGCCAGATAATGATTTCACTGGGACTCCCGGACAATTTATTGAAATGTACCGAAGAACAGATAGTATTTTCCAGAACCACAATCCGAATGCACATCTGGTAGGTCCCGATTATTTATTTTATGGGATCAATAAGTTGCTGTGGTTTGTTGACACGTTGGATTATCTCGGTGTTGAACTGGCCGCCGTTTCGTGGCATGAATTTAATACGCCGGAACAATCCTATCAGCATGTATCAGAGTTTAGAGATTCGTTAGCTGCACGACCATGGTTGGGTAATCTGCCCATTTTTATACCTGAATTCGGGAGTCCGGATAACCGGCTCATACCCGGATGGAGTGTAGGCTGGCGATATTATTTTGAATTAGCTGATATCGATTTTGCTTCCTATGGATGTTTTGGTGAGGTGGACGCATTCGGAACCCCTTGGAGCGATTGCTGGGATGGTGGACTCAGTGGAATGTATATGCAGGATGATAGCACGACACAACCTTTATATTGGATTTGGCGAGCCTATGCCGAATTAAATCAGGATGGCCGGCTTTTAACTTCACCATCTCAACCGAAAACTTTGGCTCTGGCAAGTAAAAATGATGCCAATCAGGAAATGAAAATCATTGTAGGTCGTTACGATTCACCCTTTATGGGAACACAAAATGCTTCAGCAAATGTACAACTTACGATTCGCCATTATCCATATGGAAACAACAGCACCCAAACCATGGTGATCCAAAAAATCCCAGCCCAAACAGTTCCTTATACCATCCCATTAAGTAACCCGATCACTATTTATACGGGCACAGTTACTTTTGCGGCAGACTCAGCTATTGTGCCTCTCAATTCTTTTGCCGATGGAGATGCCTATGTTATTTATATCAATCCTGCCGCGGGGAGTATTCTTTCAACCGATGAGCCTTTGATTGAATTGAATGAGGATGGGTTTTCTATTGAACTATATCCAAACCCAACTTCAGATTATCTAACCTTTACCACCAATCAATCCAACATTACCGATCTATCTATTTATGATGTTTTCGGTAAACTGGTTTACCAAAATTCCGGATTCACCGGTTCTATGTTGAATATCCAGACGGGTGAATTTGCCAATGGGATGTATATTCTCAGGGCAACCAATTATCATCAGGAAACAAAGGAATCCAGGTTTATTGTCAGACATTAACTTCCGGCGAACGGCGTACCAAAGAGACCAACGGCAAGTTCCGCCCAAATAAGAAAGAGTGCTACGAGAATACTTGCGCAGATCAGGATGCGGTGCTTGGTTTTCTTCACTTTTCTCAACACAAATTCTATTCCGAGACCTGTGCCAAATAATAGTACGCCTGCGACCGCAAAATCAACAAGACCCCAGTTAACTTCATTTGTAAAAAGCATTGCAAATAATGGGATGAGCAATAGAAAAGATACAGAAAGCATAATGCCGATAAGTCTTTTGTTTTGAGTAATCATAGATCTTTGTTTTAATGATTGTATTGGAATAATGAATAAGTTAAAAGTGCTTTGAAATTCAAAGTTAGAGCTTTTTTTCATACAAACCATGACCTTAACAAATTTTGTTAGATGTTAATCGTAGACCGCAAATCGAAAATCGTCAATAACTTTCTATCTTCATATCATGAAACGGGCATATGGTTTAATCCTTTTATTCATTTTTGGCTGTTCAGGTTTCGAAACACGAAAAAAAGAACTATGCCATAAATGGTACCTAGAAAGTGATTATTATATCCGCTTTAATGAAGATAATACCTTCGATATGGAAGATTTGAGTGCTTCGGATGGTACCCAGAAGTATACCGGGAAATATAAACTCAAAAAGAAAAATATCATCAGTTTTACCTATCCGGATGGAAAGATCTACCAGATGAAATTTGATATTAAGGACAGTATCTTACTCCTCATTAACGAAGACCTGGCCAAACAGGATGGTCGTGAACTTACCTGGTTAGATTCTGTTTTCTACCATAAAAATCCTTTGTATTCATGGTACCAGACCCAGCAACTTTATCTGTATGGAGAGATCAGGGATCCCGACCCGCTTTGGCCTCAAATAAGGTTTTTTGGCACTGATACGTTGGATTAACAGGCTTTTTCGAACCAATACTATTCACCAACAGCCTGTTAATATCTAAAACCGGGGCTCCCTTCCTTATCCACCAACCGTTGAGTATTTTTACCTGCTCAATGGAATAGCGCTTTAAGTATATGGCAACCAAACAAAAAAAAGTAAGTTATAGCGAAGAAAATATTAAATCCCTCGACTGGAAGCAACATATTCGTCTCCGTCCGGGAATGTATATTGGTAAAACCGGTGACGGGGCTGCCCACGACGACGGGATCTATATCCTTATTAAAGAGATTATCGATAACTCTATTGATGAATTTGTGATGGGAAATGGAACCGAGATCCATATCTCTGTTGATGAAAGGGAAATAACCATTCGGGATTTTGGACGCGGGATCCCACTTGGAAAAGTATTTGATTGCGTAGCCAAACCCAATACCGGTGCTAAATATGATAGTGAAGCCTTTAAGAAATCGGTAGGTCTGAATGGAATTGGTACCAAGGCGGTGAACGCTTTATCGGTTGAATTCAAGGTACAATCGATCCGTGAAAAGAAAACCAAAGTGATTGAGTTTTCCTGCGGGGAATTGGTAAAAGATCATAAACTCAAGGAATCAAAAGAACATGAAGGTACCATTATCACATTTACCCCCGATGATGATATCTTCCATAACTTTCATTACCGCAACAACTATATTGAAAAAATGTTGTGGAATTATGCATACCTGAATACGGGATTAACGCTGGTATTTAACGGTAACCGGATTTATAGCGAAAATGGTTTATTCGATTTGCTTACCAACAATATTGGAGGAGCAGAGACTTTTTATCCAATCATTCATTTAAAAGGAGATGATATTGAAATTGCCATGACCCATGGGAATAGCTATGGTGAAGAATATTATTCATTCGTTAACGGGCAGTTTACTCCCCAAGGAGGTAATCATCAGCAGGCGTTCCGAGAAGCGATCGTAAAAACCATCAAGGATTTTTATAAAAAAGATTTTGATCCCGCAGATATTCGTTCGGCTATTATTGCGGCGGTTTCGATTAAGATCATGGAGCCGGTTTTTGAAAGTCAGACCAAAACAAAACTGGGGTCAACCCATATGGCGTCTGACGGGCTAAGCATCCGGCAATTCATGAATGATTTTGTAGGTCGGGAACTGGATAATTATCTGCATAAGAATCCGGAGGCTGCCGAGCAGTTGAAAGTACGCATTATGGCCAGCGAACGTGAACGAAAAGATCTGGCAGGGATTAAAAAACTGGCCCGGGAACGTGCTAAAAAAGCGGCTGTACACAATAAAAAATTAAGGGACTGCAGAATACATCTCACCGATAAACATGCTGATAAAGTTAATGCCACCTTGTTCATTACAGAGGGAGACAGTGCCAGCGGATCCATCACAAAGGCAAGGGATGTAAATACACAAGCCGTATTCAGTCTCAAAGGAAAACCATTGAATACCTATGGCCTTACCAAAAAGATCGTATACGAAAACGAAGAGTTCAACTTGTTGCAACATGCACTCGATATTGAAGATGGTGTAGAAAGTTTGCGTTATAACAATATAGTTATTGCTACTGATGCGGATGTTGACGGGATGCATATTCGATTGTTATTGATCACTTTTTTCCTTCAGTTTTTCCCGGATGTTGTAAAAGGCGGACATCTCTATATTTTACAAACACCTTTGTTCAGGGTTCGGAATAAAAAAGAGACCTTTTATTGTTATGATGATATGGAGCGGCAGAAGGCTATCATCAAATGTGGAAAATCAGCCGAAATAACCCGTTTTAAGGGATTGGGAGAGATTTCACCAGATGAATTCCGCCAGTTCATTAATAAGGATATCCGGCTTGAACAGGTAGAGATCAGTCGGGATGGCATCATTAAACAGTTACTTGAATTCTATATGGGTAAAAATACACCCGAGCGTCAGGAATTTATCATCAACAACCTGAAAGTGGAGGTTGACCTGGTAGAAGAAGAAGAGGCGGCATGATGTTTGTAAAATAGAGTTTGGACGTATTTTTACAAAAACCTGGATATTGATCAATAAATCAAATTTATTTACTTATTATTTCACTTTGTTGGCTAACATTCGTTTGTTCTTTTTCTGGTTGCTAGCCATTATCCCCACTCATTTATTTGCTCAATCCCAGGTAGTCTTGCGATCGGTAACTCACCGCAGTCCACCTTATATTGATTACTGGTCCTATAACGAGAAATACCAGCCTAAATCCATTATTAGTACTACAAAAGACTCTTCATCTGTGCTGATGTTCTATGATTTTATCCGGGATCAAAATAACCTGTTAAAAACAACCGAGGTAAAAGATGTGAGCTATACCACCATTTATTCGTTTAACTACTATTACAATGGCGCAAATCAGGTAGAACGTATCGAAAAACTATCTGACATGGACTATGATGGAAAGGCCAATGACCTTGACCAGGTATTTACTATCAAATATGATGATCAGGGCAGGGTAGTGCAGTTGCAGATCAGACATGGAAGTGTGTTGTCACGCGATTTTAGCTTTATCTGGAAAGATGGGAATGTGGTGCATGTGGACAATACGGATGGGGAACTCAATTATCACATGGATCTCACGTATGATGCCATTCCGAATGCCCTGGAGGCTATTAAATGGGAATATATAACCACCACAGGTAATCTTGAATTCTATGTAACGATGTTCAGTAAGAATAACCTGGTAGATGGGATATTGTACTATGCCGGAATGGATACGGCAAAACTCGAAATCAGACCTGAATATGACAGTGAAGGTTTGTTCAAAGCGAACAGGATGGAAGGGGTCCAATATGAGTATATGATAAAATAGGTTGCTAATCAGTGTTATCGGTCGTATTGAGTGTGTCACATATTGATTAATGCTATATTCATAATAATTTGCTTCTCTAACACGTTTATTATCTTCAAACCCACTATTTCTATGCTATGAAAAAATTGTTCTTATTATCCTTATTATTTATGGTGCTCCTTATTTCTAACCTTCAGGCACAGGACTATACCACGGTCGAATTATA
>JANWKQ010000231.1 GCA_025451295.1 Flavobacteriales bacterium
ACTGATTACTTATTATTTACCGGAAACCATCAATTATGCTCAGATTATTTTTTATAATAATTTAGGACAGGCCATTAAAATAGTTGATATTAATGAAAGAGGTGAAGGAAGATTAAATGTATATGGCGAAGATCTGCGAAGCGGTATGTATAGCTATACACTGTTTATTGATGGAAATGTCTTTGAAACCAAAAAGATGATCCGGGAATAAATAGTTTGCAGAAAATTTATGGAGGGGGAACAAATGCTTCCCCTTTTTTATTGAATAATCTAAAACACCGTTTTCACGATCTTCTTCGTAGCCGTTGATTTCCCCATGGTAAAATAATGGATCCCCGGAACTCCTTTTTGCATGAGTTCTTTGCTTTGGGCAATACACCATTCAACACCAACGGCAGAAACTTCAGCATCCGTTTTACATTTGAGTAACTCCTTTGTAAATGCTTCCGGTAATTCCACATGGAAGAACTTCGGCATAAAATTAATATGCTTCAGATTCGTAATTGGTTTGATGCCGGGTATAATGGGAACCATAATTCCTGCTTCGCGACATTTATCGACAAACTGGAAAAATTTCTGGTTATCAAAAAATAGTTGGGTAACGATGTATTCTGCGCCTGCATCTATTTTCTGTTTGAGATAATGAAGATCTACCGTTTGATTCGGGGCTTCAAAATGTTTTTCCGGATAACCCGCTACCCCAATACAAAAACTGGTTGGCTGTGCATCACGTAGTTCATCGTCTACATAAACGCCCTTGTTCATCCCGTCAATTTGTTGTACCAGATCAACTGCATAAGCATGTCCACCATCGGTCGTATTAAAATGGGGTTCCGTTTTAATGGGATCACCTCTTAAAGCCAAAACATTATCAATTCCTAAAAACTGGAGATCGATAAGGGCATTTTCCGTTTCTTCGCGATTAAAACCTCCGCAAATTAAATGAGGAACGGTATCAATTTTATATTTATTAAAGATGGCAGCACAGATGGCAACTGTACCAGGTCTTTTGCGCATGGATATTTTTTCGAGATATCCTTTTTCGCGTTTCTTATAGGTATATTCTTCCCGGTGGTAAGTAACATTAATAAACGATGGATTGAATTCCACCAATGGATCAATACTGTCGTATATAGACTGGATCCCATTGCCTTTGAGGGGTGGAAGGATCTCAAATGAAAATAAGGGCTTTCCCTTCTGTGAATTTATCTTCTCAATTACTTTCATGCTGATGATTGCCTTAAAATCGGGCAAAAATAGCAAATAAACCCGTGATTTTAACGGAAATACATTAATTTAGCTGATATTCAGGCGGAACAGGACACCCATGCACAAGCCATTTCTCAAATACTTTACCCCGGGTTTTGTACTCATTACAGGCTTGCTATGTCTAACTAATACTTATTCGCAACACTACCAGTATTTTTTTGATCAGTTCCAATACAATCAACTTGAGAGTCATTTAAATAACCTCGATGTCGATTATCATACCTCTTTTAAGGGCTATAGAGAATCAGAGCTGAAAGAGCATATCAACCTGGATTCTATTACGGAAATCCCCAACTACAATACTAAGTTTGCCAGGAGTTTTATTGGAAGAAGGTTGTTCAAGGAAGATATCTTCTATGTAAAGACGCGGCATTTCCAGGCATCCCTCAACCCTATCTTTAATTTTCAGTTTGGAAGAAATTTCGGAGCCGGGGAATTTGCCACGGTGAATACAAGGGGTTTCAGTGCCCGTGGAAGTCTGGGCAAGATGTTCTCCTTCTATACCGATTTCTATGAGAACCAGGCCGCGTTTGTAGACTATCTAAGGGCTTATATCGACTCCAACCACGTGGTACCAAGTCAGGGCAGGACAAAGCAGTTCAAGGAGTCGAGCTATGATTTTGCCTATGCAACCGGTTATGTCAACTTTACCCCTACCAAATATGTAAGCTTCGAGTTAGGTCATGGTAAACATCATATCGGAGATGGTTACCGGTCGTTGTTGCTAAGCGATAATTCACCCAATTATTTTTATGGAAAAATTTCCACACAGGTATGGAAGATCAAATATGTAAACATCTGGGCCGAGTTCCAGGATAATTCTCCCAGCTTCGTTCTCGACAACGTAAACAACAAAAAACTGGGAACCTTTCACTATCTCGATTTCAATGCCTGCAAATATTTATCCATCGGGTTTTTTGAATCCATTATCTGGAATAGTCAGGATACATCCGGAACCATGCGTGGTTTTGATCCCAATTATTTAAACCCTATTATTTTTTACCGACCTGTTGAATATGGATTGGGATCACAGGACAATGCATTCATGGGATTCAATCTCCGCATACGTCCGCATGACAATCACCAGATCTATGGACAGGTGATCCTCGACGAATTTTTATTGAGTGCCATTCTGGGTAAACCACAACCTGGATGGAGGGCCAACAAACAAGGATTCCAGGTAGGATATAAATATTTTAATGTGGGTGGTGTAAAGAATCTCAACTTTCAGGCAGAATTTAATTATGTACGTCCTTATACCTATTCGCATTATAAATTCAACAGTAATTATGCGCACTATAATCAACCGTTGGCACATCCGCTGGGTTCCAATTTCTGGGAGGCAATCGGTATTGTAAGATATCAGAACAAACGGATCATGGCGGAGGGAAGAGTTTCCTATGCCATCCATGGGGTAGATTCAGGAGGTGTTAACTATGGTGGCAGCCCCATTATTTTAGATGTCAATCATCCGAATGAATATGGAAATTATGTTGGACAAGGGGTACGAACTTCTATTTTATATGCAGAATTAAAAGCATCTTATATGATCAATCCTGCTTATGGATTCAGGATAGAAGCCGGCATGGTATACCGAAAACAGGAATCAGAGATCCAGAATTTCAATACAGTATTCTTCTATTTTGGATTGAGGACACGGCTGCAGAATTTGTACTACGATTATTAAATCGCCGCCGCTTCGCTTGGTGTATTATTTCCCGCAGAATTACTGGTAAACAAAAAATCCGCTTTCGCGGATTTTAAGACTCATTTAAAGTACTGTTTAGCAGAACTCGTTATAAACTTCTTTCAGATGATCCGCCAAAACATGATCTGGCGTTCCTTCTATCTGGTATCGTTCGATAAAATGAACCAGCTCTCCATTTTTAAACAAGGCTATCGCCGGAGAAGAAGGCGGATAAGGTTGAAAATGTTCACGTGCTTTGGCAACCGCATCACCATCAACGCCTGCAAATACAGTCGTTAGTTTGGTTGGCTTATGTTCATTGTCTAATGATTTAAGTACTCCCGGACGTGCACCACGGGCAGCACAACCACAAACACTGTTGACTACCATCAAAATGGTTTCATCTTTTTTATTGAGCACATCAGCAACCGCATCGGCTGTTTCTAATGATTCAAAACCATTTTTGGTTAATTCTTCCCTGCAAGGGGCTACTATTTCTTCTGGATACATAAACTAATTAAATTGACGATTGAAAGTTTAATAACACAAATTTAAGCAGAATTCCGGTCGAAAGTAGACATTGGCTGTTAAACGTTGTTAGCGGTTGAAGGAAAGCCTCATGCCTATGGCCGTTTCATCGAATTTACCCTCATCATATACAAGGCGGCCGTTTACAAAGGTTTTGAGCACCCGAGAATGAAAGGTCTCCCCTTCAAACGGACTCCAGCCACACTTTGACAAAATATTTTCCCTGGAAACGGTCCATTCGGTATTAGCATCTATTAAAACCAGATCGGCATAATAACCTTCACGGATATAACCTCTTTTTTCGATCTGGAAAAGATCCGCCACATTATGACACATTTTCTCCACCACTTTTTCCAGGCTTATTTTTCCACGGTGCCAGAATTCAAACATGGCCACAACAGAATGCTGCACCAGGGGTCCACCTGACGGACATTGGGCATAGGGTAATTGTTTTTCTTCCAGCGTATGCGGTGCATGATCGGTGGCAATTACATCTATGCGATCATCCAACAATGCTTCCCATATTTTTTCACGGTCCGCCTTTGTTTTTACAGCAGGGTTCCACTTGATGAGGTTTCCTTTTTTCGCATAATCCTCATCACAAAACCATAAATGATGTATACAGGCTTCGGCCGTAATTTTTTTCTCTTTGAGCGGAATATCATTTCTAAAGAGTCCGGTTTCAATACCTGTAGAAATATGCAGCACGTGAAAACGGGCTCCATTTTTATTGGCAAGTTCAATCGCCTTGCTGGAAGATGCGTAGCACGCCTCAGCACTTCGGATGAGTGGATGTATTTCTACCGGAATATCTTCTCCGAATCTCGATTTATATTTTTCAAGGTTCTCCGCAATCATTGGATCAGACTCGCAATGGGAGGCAATGATCACTTTTACATTTTTAAAAAGCTCGTTGATGGCCGCTTCATTATCCACCAGCATATTTCCGGTAGAAGAACCCATAAATATTTTTACGCCACAAACATTTTTATAATCCACCTTGAGGATTTCTGCCAGGTTATCATTCGTGGTGCCCATGTAAAATGAATAGTTGGCCAAAGAACATTCAGCAGCGCGGGTATATTTTTGTTCGAGTAATTCAATGGTAACGGCACCTGGTTTGGTATTGGGCATTTCCATATAAGAAGTAACACCACCTGCCACTGCAGCCTTCGCTTCCGTATAGATTTCTGCTTTATGTGTAAGTCCGGGTTCCCTAAAATGCACCTGGTCATCAATAGCGCCGGGTATCAAAATTTTTCCTTTCCCATCAACAATCTCATACCCTGTCGAATCAAAATTACCTGAGGGAAAAACGATCTTTTCGATGAGTCCATCCTTAATGGCAACATCTGCCATATACTTGCGGGTCTCATTAATAATGCTGGCGCCTTTTATATAATATTTCTTTGTGCTCATTTTCAATACAACAAAAGTATCCAAAAAAAGTTAGGGCAGCTTATCAGTGCTGCGCTATATCTTTTTTATTGTACCTGCAAAATCCTACCAACCTACAATGGGTCCCGGCGAAAGCGGGGACCGGAAACAATTGATTGTAAAATCAATGGGTACAATAAAAAAGGATACCGCTGCGCCCCAGGCCGCTTAGCGCTGATGTTATTAAGATTTCTTAAATGTGAATAGCTTATCATAAATATTTCAGGCAAAAACCATTGAACCTATATATTTGTATCAGATCAGTTTCATTAAACCAAATTATTATGAGTCAGGAAATGGTATTAGAGGTCGCTCATCTGCACAAACATTTTGGAAAAGTCCATGCCTTAAAAGATGTAAGCCTTCAAATTCCCAAAGGATCCGTTTTCGGGATCCTAGGTCCCAATGGCAGTGGAAAAACAACCATGCTCGGTATTGTAACGGACATGCAAAAATCCGATTCAGGCACTTATTCATGGTTTGGAAAAGGAAGCGATCATCGTTTCCGAAAAAGAGTTGGATCATTGATCGAAACACCCAATTTTTATTCTTATCTCAATGCCTATGACAATTTAAAAATAACTTCATTGATCAGTGGCCGTGGGAATAACGAAGAAATAAAATCCGTTTTAACCCGACTGGATCTGATTGATAAAGGTCATATCAAATTCGGGAATTTCTCTTTGGGAATGAAACAACGTTTAGCGGTAGCCGCAGCTATTATGGGAAACCCTGATGTACTCATACTCGATGAACCTACCAATGGCCTGGATCCCGAAGGAATTCACTTTATGCGGAAAATCCTTATTGATCTGGCACAGGAAGGAAAGACCATTATTCTTGCCAGCCATTTGCTTGAAGAAGTGCAAAAAGTATGTACCCACGTTTCCATTCTGCAGTTTGGAGATTTATTGGCTCAAGGTACTGTTGAAGAATTACTGGGCGATAGTTATAAAATTGTTTTGGAAGCAGAAAATATTCAAACAATCGAAACCGCGTTAAAAAATAAATTCGCAGCCATTAAACGGGTTGATTCATCTAACAAACAATTGATGCTTTATCTGGAGGAAAAAGTATTACCCCAGGATCTGAATTCATTTTGTTTTGAGAACAAAGTGGTGTTATCAAGACTCGAAGTGCTTGGTGCCAAACTCGAAGATAAATTTTTAGAAATCACTAAAAAGAACTAACCTATGTTTACATTATTACAAATAGAATGGTTAAAAGTTAAGAAGTATAAACCCGTCTGGATCCTTTTGATCTTTTTGATCATCTTGTTTCCACTGGCAACCATGACCACAGCAGGCATTTTCCAGGATATATTTAAAACGAAGCTTGGTATGCCAGATATGGTCACCGCCCGGATCTTCAGTCCATTTGATTTTAACTATGTATTTTATACTTCTGCGTATATCAATAATGGATTGAATATTGCCTGGGGCATGTTGCTTATTTTAATGATTGGCAATGAATTTCAAAACAAGACCATGCGGCAAAATGTGATCGATGGCCAAAAAAGAAGCGATATTGTAACTTCAAAATTACTCCTGGTATTGCTTTTTAGTATGGTTTCCGCCATATTGGTTATTTTCAGTGGGATCGTTACCGGTTTGATCTATTCATCAACCAAGTTTCAATTTGATATGATCATGTTGAAAGTATTGGGTATTTCGTTTATAGCTGCCATTATGCAGATGTTATTTGCATTGGTGTTTGCTTTTACTATTAAGCGCCCAGCCTTTTCAGTAATTCTATACCTGGCGTATACCGTATTGATCGAAAATGCAATCGTCCATCTGCTTTTCCGAGCAGCTCTTAAACTGGAACATGGAAGACTCTTCCTTACCCAGGCGGTAGATGAACTTACGGTATCCCCACTTGATCTGCTTTCTGGTGAAAAGGATGCGGTAACGCCTGCAACATTCTGGATCACCTGTGGCGTGTATGCAACCGCGATTTTAGTTTTCCTGTACAAGTATATTAACCGTACACAGCTTAAATAAAAAAAGCCTTTCCAATTAAATCAGAAAGGCTCTTCATAAAAGTCTTATTCGGTTAATTCCCCATTTGCATTTTCATGATCGGTGGAATTCCCTCTGTAACTGTATAGGTTGATGGAATCGTAAATTCACTGTCACTAATGGTTTTTTTCTCAAACTGAACACAAGTCATAATAATGGTAAATTTCATGCCCTGTTCTTCCACATTTAATTCCTGTTTCAGGATCACGCCTTCAACACCTTTATAAGCCACTTTACCGCTATAATCACCCACTGCAATATCAGTTGTGGCCCAAACATAGTTATCCTTTCCACCCATCACAACTTTATACTTGGTGCATTTATAACCAAGAATTGTGGCAGTACCACTTTGCTTGGTAGCTGTTACATCTTCATTTTCCTTTTTATCAAGTTCCGAACTTTTTGCTTTGTACACAGATTTCTGTGCATCATTTACAAAATAGGTAGTTTTTTCGTCAGACTTGGTGATGATGTTACCAACCATGGCGCCCATCATACCCCCTTCGGAAACTACTTTGCTGTTATTTCCCTTAATGGTGATAATATTGGCGGTAGGAGCCTGTGATTTGATCATAGCGGCCTGATCACCTGTATAATCCATAGAAAATTTGATCACTCCCTCGAAGCTCTGGGCTGATATTAAAGCCGGAAAAAGAAGTGAAACTGCGATAACTAATTTCTTCATGATTTTTTTGTTTTGAGATACAATACTACCAATTATCGGGCAAAAAACGGGTAGTTGGTAGTTAAATTAATTCAAAATCAATCGTGATTCAGCTTGCCCCAACTTGTCCCTCTATAAGGGCGGAATGCCCATTCGAAGGTTTCGATCATATGGTCCATATCTGCTTCTATAAAGCTAACCACCTGGCTGAGTGAATCATAATTTGGACGGAAATTAAAATACATGGCAGCCCTGAAAAAATGGTGGGTACTATCGGTAAGATAAAACTGGTAGGGAGAGGCTACATCGCCGTCTATCTTATATTTTACGCCGTATACCCTGGCAGCGGTATCGGTAATTAACGCCTCATCAATACCGGCAGATTTTACTACATGGTTATAAACCAGTTCATGGGAATCATCCAGGTATTTTTTTAGATTATTTTTTATTGGATCATAAGTAAGATAGATGGTGGCATCAAACCGTGGATAGAGAATATTAAACCAGCAGCTTCCTTTTGTTTTTGCATCTGGTGAGGGAATCATCACTGCATGTTTGCTCACCTCAAACGAATAATTGCAGGCAGAATCAAATTTTACATATTCCTGGGCAGGCATGTCAATATTGAAATAGCCCCTTGGTTTTGGCGTATAGGCTTTTTCTCCACAAGCGTACAAGCAAAAAACCAATACTGAAAATATAATTCCTAAAAAACCAATCTTATTTTTTTTCATTTTCAACCTCCTGCTTAGTAACCTTAACTCTTTTGATCCTGCGCTTATCTACTGATTCAACTTTAAACAACAAATGATCACATTCAATGGTTTGTTCCTTCTCCGGTAGCTTCCCGTTCAACTCAAGTAAAAGCCCCGCGATGGTATCCGCATCCGCCACGTAAGGCTCAATATCCGAATATTCTATATCGAGAATGCGACACATGTTCACCAACGTAGTTTTACCTTCAAAAACAAAATTATCATTGTCAAGTCTTGAATAAATGATCTCTTCATCATCGAATTCATCATTGATCTCACCAACGATCTCTTCGATCACATCCTCCAATGTAACAATACCGGCACATCCTCCATACTCATCTACAACCACAGCCATGTGCACTTTCTTTTCCTGAAATTCTTTCAACAGATCATCAATTTTTTTTGTTTCGGGCACAAAATAAGTAGGTCTTACCAGTTTTTGCCATTCAAAATCTTCACTACTCCCCAAATGAGGAAGCAGATCCTTTATATAAAGCACTCCTTCAATTTTATCAAAATTCCCCCGGTAAACTGGCAAACGACTATATCCTGCCTCCTGAATAACGGTAATTACTTCCTTAAAATTGTTCTCAACATCCAGCGCCACTACATCCACCCGGGGTCTCATAGTTTCGTTTACCGAAATGGTGCCAAATTCTACAATGCCCTTCCATATCTTTTTTTCCTCTTCCGAAACTGTTTCGTCTTTGGTAAGATTGATCACCGCTTCCAGATCACCGGCACTCATACCTGTATTATTTTTTTTGAGCTTACGATCGAAAAGGGAACTTGATAACATTAAAGGGGCGGTCATCCATATCATGGCTTTGTTAAGGAACAATAGAGGTCGAACCATGAATTTAATGATCGACTTAGGGTGCTGAGTACCGTAAACTTTTGGGATCACCTCGCCAAAGAGGAGAATAACGAGGGTAACTAAAACAACCTGGATCAGGAAAGAGACCCAACCTGGTAAAGTACCATGAGGCATGAATTCCTCTTTCAAAAATTCCGATAAAATAACGATGGATAAATTGATCCCATTATGGATGACAAGAATGGTGGCGAGTAGTTTTTTGGGACGTTCAAGTAGCTTTAGGACCAGTCTCCTGATCACTTCCGGCATTTCGTCGATCTGTTTACGTGTTACTGAAAAAAAAGCCACTTCTGCAGCACTCATAAAAGCTACGCATACCAGTAAAACAACGATCACTACAAAATACCAAAGTATCCCGGTATTAAACGCAGCTAAGGGGATGGTCGTTATTAAGTTGAAGCCGGTGTAACTCGGAGGTTCGTCCAATGTTGCGTGTATTAATTAGCTAAGTTAAAATGGCAAATCGTCATTTACCGGGGGTGCCTCATCATTTACATTTCCGGTGTTATAACTCCCGGATGTTCCTGAATCATTGTTACCTGTGTTGTAGGAAGGATTGGTATTTGTATAACCACCGCCACTTGTGGGAGCCTTATCAAGCAACATCATTTCAGCTGCTTCAATTTCGGTTATGTATTTCTTAACGCCATCCTTGTCCTCGTATTGGCGGTATCTTATCTTGCCTTCAATATACACCCGGTTCCCTTTCTTGAGATATTTTTCCGCAAGGGTCGCCAAGCCTCTCCATACCACAATGTTATGCCATTCGGTACTGTCAATCTTTTGTCCTTCTTTGTTTGTATAGGATTCCGAAGTAGCCAGAGAAAACTTAGCCACTTGTGCCCCACTTTGGATCGTTCTTACCTCCGGATCCTTTCCCAGATTCCCTACCAGAATCACTTTATTTATGCCCGCCATGCTGTCAATTAATTTATCTCAAATATAACAAAACAGCGACAATTTCCAACGGGTTTTTACGAGACTACTGGCAAAACAGGTTCAAACCGCTATATTTGCCCATCCATCAGGGACTCCATTAAATTATTAATACTTTTGTCCCGATGTATTCCTATGGCCGATAATATTAAATTTGAATCCAATAAGGCTCCCGAACCTGTGGGTCTATACCCTCATGCCAGAAAAGTTGGCGATTTTATTTATTATAGCGGCATCGGTCCCCGGGAACGGGGGGCTAAGAAAATTCCCGGGGTTGAACTGGATGAAAACGGAAATATTACCAGCTATGATATCGCAACTCAATGCCGTTCTGTTTTCAATAATCTCAAACTGGTAGTAGAGGATTCAGGTGCTAAATGGGAAAATGTGATTGATGTAACCATTTTTCTCACCAACATGAAGGCTGACTTTAAAACCTATAACGAGATCTATGCCGAATATTTTAAGGATAATCAGCCTTGCCGAACTACCATTGAAATTAAATCCTTACCAACACCCATAGCCATCGAAA
>JANWKQ010000232.1 GCA_025451295.1 Flavobacteriales bacterium
AACACCTTCTAATCCGATCTTATGTCCGGATGATACCATTTTCTTAAGTACAGAGATTTACGACAGCTATCAATGGTATAAAGATGGCACGTTAATGCCGGGTGAAACCAACCAAACCTTACAGGTAACCGCGGCCAATGACATAGGTTCGCAGTTTTATGTAGCCGCTACTTTAGCCGCCTGTACCGAAAACAGTGATACGATTTTGGTGGATGGTTGGGTATTCTTGTTGCCTTATGTGATCCACAATACACCGGCTGTTTCCATCGGTGGAAGCGGAGAATCGTATTATTGTGCCGGAACCATTGTTGAACTTGAATTAGGCTTACCCTATACCGAAAACATTACCTGGTTCGAAGGAGGAAACCCCATTCCTGGGGAAGACAGCACCATTATTCATATTACCCAAACGGGAAATTATACGGTTGAAGGGGCCCCCACCGTTTGTCCCAATTATATTTTATCCTTGGGGGTGACCATCCCCATTATTATTCTTCCACCTTTTGAACCGGATTGGCCACAATATATATGGGGAACAGGGGAATGCACCAATTGTGAAAGCTGTATCTTCTATTATATGGATACACTCAGTTTTGGAACAGCGCCCGTAGATACCGGCATTTATTACCAATCGCCGGGGATGGGAGAATTGGCTAATCTTAACTATGGATACTGGTATCGGACCGAATGCTACGATTCCCTGGGTTGCCTTGGAAGAGATACGATTATGTTCATTGTAGAAGCTGTGGAAGAACATCCCTTCCTTCAACTTCATCTCTACCCAAATCCTGCCACCGACCTCCTCCAACTTTTTCTTCAGGATGATATGGAAAATTACTACATACGTTTCATGGACATATATGGAAGGATCGTTCTTCAACAAAAGTTAAATTCGATCATGGATATTTCAACATTGGCTTCAGGTATTTATACAGTTGAAGTATTCAGTAAAAAACATTATTTGCGAAAACGACTCATCAAACAATAATCATTCTATGAAAAAAATATTTTTTATCCTGGCACTTTGTATTTCAGCTGGTGCATTTGCTCAAACATCCACCGACGGTGAAAAGGAATGGGAGATGAAACAATATTATATGGTATTCCTTACCAAAGGTCCGTACCGAAACCAGGATTCTGTAACCGCAGCCACCATTCAAGAGGGACATCTCGAAAACATCGGTCGCCTCAACAAAGAAAAAAAACTCATTGTGGCCGGTCCATTTCTGGATGACCAGAATATGAGAGGCATTTTTATTTTTGATGTAGCTACGGAACAGGAAGTCATTGATCTACTACATACGGATCCGGCCATTACTTCTGGCAGACTCAATTATGAAATACATCCGTGGATGACCGGAAAAGGAGTTTGTTTTGAGTGACGAATGACGATTTACGAATGACGAGTATTCGCTGCTACCCGAACGTCACTGCTTATTCTCAAATAATAAATGTAGAGCTTCATTGAGAGTAACCGCCGGAGGTAGCTCCCGGAGGCATTCGTCAATCGTCATTCGTCATTCGTAAATCTGTTTACAGTTTCGCTTTGATCTCTACTTCTTCAAACGCCTCGATGATATCGCCTACTTCCATCTTCTCGAATTTCTCGATCGATAATCCGCATTCGTAACCATGGGTTACTTCTTTCACATCATCTTTAAATCGCTTCAAAGCATTTATTTTTCCGGTATGCACCACAATACCATCACGGATGATACGTATCTTCATGCCTCTTGAAACTTTTCCATCCAATACATAACAACCTGCTACCTGACCTACCTTCGTAATGTTGAATACTTCACGTACTTCAATATTACCCATTACCTTCTCTTCAAATTCAGGAGCCAACATACCTTCCATGGCAGCTTTTACTTCGTCGATGGCCTGGTAGATCACCGAATAATTACGGATATCAATTTCTTCTTTCTCCGCAACCTTCTTCGCATTGCCTGAAGGACGTACCTGGAAACCAATGATGATCGCATCAGAAGCAGACGCTAACAATACATCTGATTCAGAAATAGCACCCACCGATTTGTGGATCACATTCACCTGGATCTTCTGGGTAGATAATTTCAACAACGAATCGCTCAATGCTTCCACCGATCCATCGGTATCCGCTTTAATAATAATATTCAACTGCTGGAAATCACCGATCGCAATTCTTCGACCGATCTCATCCAATGTAATATGTTTCTTGGCACGCATTCCCTGTTCACGTTGTAATTGTAAACGCTTGGCTGCAATTTCTCTGGCCTCACGTTCATCTTCCATTACGTTGAACTTATCACCGGCCTGCGGTGCACCTGTCAATCCCAAAATTCTCACGGGACTAGATGGGCCTACCACATCAATGATCATATCACGTTCGTTGTACATGGCCTTTACTCTTCCACTGTAAGGACCTGCAAGGATCACATCACCCTTACGTAAAGTTCCATTCTGAATAAGTACAGTACATATATATCCTTTCCCTTTGTCAAGCTGTGCTTCGATCACTGAACCTGTTGCACGACGATCCGGATTTGCTTTCAGATCCAAAAATTCGGCCTGCAATAAAACTTTATCCAATAACTTATCGATATGCAATCCCTGCTTGGCAGAAATTTCCTGACATTGATAGGTTCCACCCCATTCTTCCACTAAGAAATTCATGGCGGCTAAAGCTTCACGAATCTTATCGGGATTGGCACCTGGTTTGTCAATTTTATTAATGGCAAACACAATGGGAACACCCGCCGCTTTGGCGTGGTTGATCGCTTCCACTGTTTGTGGCATTACGCTGTCGTCAGCCGCAATCACGATGATGGCAACGTCTGTAATCTGTGCTCCACGGGCACGCATCGCAGTAAACGCTTCGTGACCCGGTGTATCAATAAAACAAAGATGGCGTCCATCTTCTAAGGTTACATTGTAGGCCCCGATATGTTGGGTAATTCCTCCAGCTTCACCGGCAATTACATTTGCTTTACGAACATAGTCGAGCAACGAAGTTTTTCCGTGGTCAACGTGTCCCATAACGGTAACAACAGGTGAACGTGGAGAAAGATCTTCTTCGTCATCGATTTCTTCATCGATCGATTCCTGAATTTCTGCTGAAACAAAATTCACGGTAAATCCGAACTCTTCGGCTATAATGGAAATGGTTTCCGCATCCAGACGTTGGTTGATCGATACGAACAAACCAAGACTCATACAAGCTGAAATTACCTCAGTTACTTTTACATCCATCATGCTGGCCAACTCGTTCGCCGAAACGAACTCGGTCACCTTGATCACCATTTTATCTTCTTCGGCCCTTAAAGCTTCTTCCTCTATTTTCTCTCTGATCTGTCCGCGTTTCTCTTTACGCAGCTTTACAGATTTCGACTTACCTCTTTCACTTAACCTGGCAAGTGTTTCTTTGATCTGTTTCTGGATATCTTCGTCGGTAACCTCCGGTTTAACTGTTTTTCCTCCACCTTTATTATGAGGCCCTGGTTTTTTAAAGGTTGATCCTCCACCACCGCCTCCGGTATTCGTCTTGTTATAATTGAAGTTCTGTGGATCTACTTTTTTAACGGGATCTTTTTTGATCCGCTGACGTTTTTTCTTTTCACCTTCCTTCTTAATATCCTCTTTGTAAAGATCGGCCTGTGATTTTGGCTGATCTTTCGGAAGTTCTATTTTTCCAAGAATGGTAGGACCTTCCAGTTTTTTTACCTGGGCCTTAATGGTTTCAATCTCTTTCTCGTCTTCCTCCGGCTCCGCTTCCTTCACTGTCTTTTTTTCTGTTTCGGTTTCGGCCTTTGCAGTTGTTTTCTTCTTCGTATCTTCTTCAACCTTTTTAGTGGTTTTCTTTTTATCAGTAAGCTCCATCTTACCCAACACCTTCAACTCCGGACTTTCCACCGCAACTTTAACGGTTTCTTCTTTTTTCTCCTCTTCCCTTTTTTCCTTTAATGATGTATCCTTTACAAGCATATCATCAGTGGTATCCTCAGGATCGATGTATTTATCACTCTTTAATTTTTCATCCAGATTAACAGACACTTTCCCGGTAATCCCGGTATTTACATGTTTGATCTTTTCTTTCTCTAATTTCTCTGATTGAAATTCCTTAAGAAGAAGCTCATACTGAATATCATCTATTTTTGCATTTGGATTAGATTCAATATGCTGCCCATGAGACTCCAGGAACTCCACGATATTGTGAAGACCCACGTTGAGCTCTTTGGCAACTTTACTTAATCTTAAAGTCTTTGTTTCTGACATATTTTAAACCTCTCGTTTTTTTCAAATATTTATTTCCTAAAATCCAACCGCACAACCTGGCTCCTCCATCAAAACTTCCACTGGAAGTTTTTCTATCGGCCCTACTCTTCAAATTCCGATTTTAATATATCCATTACATGGTTAATCGTTTCTTCTTCCAGGTCAGTTCTTTTTACCAGATCTTCCTTAGAAAGTTCCAACACTGATTTGGCAGTGTCACATCCGATGGATTTTAATTCGTCAATAACCCAGTCTTCAATTTCATCACGGAATTCATCTAAAGCCACGTCCTCACTATCAGTAACCACATCTTCACGATATACCTCGATCTCATAGCCTGTAAGTTTACCTGCCAATTTAATATTTAAACCTCCTTTACCAATGGCTAAAGAAACCTGGTCGGCCTTTAAATATACATTCGCTGTTTTACGTTCCTCGTCCAGTTTAATATTACTGATCTTAGCAGGATTCAAAGCACGTTGAATAAACAGGGCTGTATTATTGGTAAAGTTGATCACGTCGATATTTTCATTCCGAAGCTCCCTTACAATTCCATGGATCCTTGAACCTTTCATACCTACACAGGCACCTACAGGGTCAATACGGTCATCATAGGATTCAACCGCCACTTTGGCTCTTTCTCCGGGTGAACGAACAATTTTCTTAATGGTAATAATTCCGTCGAAGATCTCAGGAACTTCTTGCTCAAATAATTTTTCGAGGAATACTGGTGAAGTTCTTGATAAGGTGATCAGCAAGCTGCTGTTTTTTCTTTCGGCACTTAATACCACTGCACGTAACGTATCTCCTTTTTTATAAAAATCAGAAGGGATCATTTCCTGTTTTGGAAGTACAAGTTCATTTCCGTCATCATCCAGTACAAGGATCTCTTTTCTCCAAACCTGGTAAACTTCACCGGTAATGATTTCACCTACACGATCCTGATATTTTTTAAATACATTGTCTTTTTCAAGATCGTTGATCTTGGCAATCAGGTTCTGACGCATGGCCTGTACTGATCTTCTTCCAAAATCCTCCAGCTTATAAGCATCAGTGATCTCTTCACCAATCTCAAAATCCGGCTCGATCTTATGCGCTTCTTTTAAGGCAATGTGTTTGTTTGGATCATAATCAAAACTATCCTCTGCAAACTCATCGTCTACAATTTCCCGGTTACGCCAGATCTCAAGGTCACCCTTGTCTACGTTCAGGATGATATCGAAATTATCTGCATCACCATATTTTTTTATGATCATATTGCGAATCACCTCTTCAAGAATATTCAGGAGTGTAACCCGGTCAATATTCTTTACTTCTTTAAATTCCGAAAACGATTCTATCAGATGCGCTGTGTCCATAATCTCACTTTTTAATTTAAATAATAATTAGCTTTTTCGTTTGTTTAATGTTATTCATACTTACTGAAACCATTTGATCACTTAATTCCAGTTTCTGGGCTTTATTCTTTGGATTTCTTTTTTTAAACAAGTTGATTACCACTTCATTTTCACTTGCCTGGTTAAGCTTCCCTTCTATTTTATTTCCTTCCAACGTAAGTACCTCTACCGATTTACCCACATTTTTTAAATACTGGTTCATATGGCTAAATGGTCTGTCTAATCCAGGCGATGAAACGGTGATCTCAAAATTATCCGCTGCTTCACCTAACTCACTTCTTAAATACCGGGCAATCGCCGTGCAATGTTCCACCAAAATATTTTCCATCCCATCCGCATACACAGTAATCACATTATCGGCCGAAATATTGAGTTCCACCAGGAACAGATCCAATTCTTCCAGCTTTTTCTGTAACAGGCTGTCTATCGTTTGCTTATCCATCTTTCTAATAAAAAAGGGGCTACTGCCCCTTCATTCATTTTCTATTTCCAGCACAAATATAGGATAAAGCCGGTTATAATGCAAATAGAGCGCTTTCGGGTGACCAGATCGGCCAGGTCATTGCCTGAAACCCCTGTGGCCCTAAGGATTGAGGGCTCTCTGCGGCCGGGAGCACCAGTACGTCTTTAGCCTCTCCGCGGTGAACTTATTTATTTTACCGCAAAGACGCGAAGGCGCTGAGATCGGCTCAGATTTGGTTACGGAATAACCTTTTGCTCCTCCGCCTGGATGATCTCAAAATTGGTCGCATCATATACAAAGGCCACGACATGAAGTTCATCGATATTCCAATCGGTATTTTCTGTAGAAATCGAATATCCGTTGATCAAGGATTCTCCTGTTTTCATTGATAATCCGTTGGCAAGACTTACCCCCCATACGTTGGTGATCGATGCCCTTAAAACATGGTTATGAATATAATCTGGAATTTCTTCCGGTGTATTACCATAGAATTTTTGCCAGTTAACAATGTTGCTTTCAGTAAGCAACATCACCAGTTTATAATTGCTGTTCAAATCTTCCAACGCCTGGGTATACGCATAGGAACAAACAGATTTAGCCGCCGGATCCCAATAGTTCTTCAATTGAATGTCCATTTGTTGAGGAATGGCCAGTAAAGTGGTCACCCTGTTCTCCCAATCCTGGTAAGCAATTTTTACGTCACCTCCCACAGCAATCCTGTTCACCATTCCATTTGGGATTGCATTCACCGCCACCTGGAACTGATCATCAATGGCTTTTGCAGCTGCACTCCTGAAATTATAGATGTATTTGTTTTCAGGATTTGGTAAAGCCACATCCGTTAAAGAATTGTTGGCCGAATGTTCAACGATCCCAATCACCTGATCTCCAAATTGAGTCTGAAGATCCGTCAATTCATTATGTGCATTTGGACAAAACCCACATCGATGTCCTGTAAAATCTTCAATAAGAATTTTTCGAACCGGATTTTGTCTGGGTATAAAATCCGGTTCAGGAGAAGTACAACCATTAGGTCCCGGAACAGTATAGGGTCGGTCTATATAATCGCAGGAACTAACAAAACATATGATTGCCAATAATAATCCGATCGTTTTTTTTGTTTTCATATCACTCGAAATTGTTCTCACTTCAAAGTTAGATCAAACAAAAAACCACCGGTTGTACAAACAATTGGATCAGTTGTACAAAAAAAATGGATGATGTATAAAAGAGAATTTACTTATAAAAAAGCCCCCTGTGCGTTATGGAAGCATTTTTAATTCTTCGGCCTGGACCACTTCCAATGTAGTAGCATTGTAGACAAAGGCGACGACATACAGGTGATCAAGATTCCATAACGACGGATCGATCTTGGTCGAATAACCTTCAATAAAAGTTTCTCCTGAAGCAATATTGGTTGTCGAATTCAAAGGCACACCCCAGGTAGTTCCGGTAATAGAGCTTCTTAAAACATGATGATGCACATAGAATTGCAGATCAGTGCTGGGGGAGGCCAGATAATCTTTTTGCCATTTCACAATGCTGTCTTCCGTTAGAAAAAGACAGATCTTATAATCTCCGCTTAAACTGTTGAGAGCTCTTGCATAAAAATAAGAACAAAGGGAACTGTCATTATTTGTATTCCAGAAATTCTGAAGCTGAAGATCAATATCAGGAGGACTTGCCAATACAGATGCGGTATAAGTTGACCAGTTGGTATAAGATACCACCGGACCACCTCCAAAATCTTTTCTGTTCACCATTCCTCCGGGTAATCCAATAGAAGAGACCCCAAACTGGTTATCGATCTCTGTGGATGGTGTATTTCTGAAATCGTAAATGTATTTGAGGCTTGGGTTGGTGATCGTATCATTAGGCAAAATATCAGTAAACGACCCAGATAAACTTGAATGAAGTCCTAAAGCAACCACCTGATCAGGATAAGAAGCCATAATACTGGCGATTGTTTCTGCTGCCCGTGGACAGTTTCCACATCTGTGACCCGTAACATCTTCGATCAAAACCTTCCTAACCGGACTGGGATTTGCTGTAAAGACAGGTGTGCTTCCCGTACAACCCTGAGGTCCGTCCGTTGCATAAGGTGCTTCGATATAATCACATCCGTAAAATACAAACATCAGCCCGATGAATACTCCAAATGCTATTTTGCTTTTCATTCTCAAATCCTATTATTTCAAATATACAACAAATTATCCAAAATGACCTCATCATCCCTGCGTTGACAGGAACTAAAAACTACTCATAATTGAAAGAGTAAATCCATTCGCTGCCGGCACCTGGCGACATACACCACCAATACAAATAATCCCTGCTCGTTGTCTTCCGTAACCAAAAGTGATCCTCGTGGATCCATTATTATAACCAACAATTCCCGTTATATAATGGATCTGAAAATCTTCGGTTGGATTTCCAACATTCCATTGATCCATCACAGAAACAAAGAAATGGGGTGAAAAAGTATATTCGGCCAATCCCATTACCCAGCTTCCGTTGGTCCGGTCATCCAGATGCTCCATCTCTTGCTCGGTAATTAAACCTTGTGCCTCCAAACGAATCGTATGCTTTGGTAAAAACTTATAAGATACGTCAGCAACAATGATATGTGAATTGATCGGTCTTGGTGTACTTCCAAAACCCTGAACAAGGTTTTTGTCGATGAACAGATACATGTACATCAGGTTAAATTTCACTTTCTTACTTACCTTCTGGCTGATCTCGATATTTGCATCCATATAAAGTTGTCTACCAAAACCAAAAACATCTGTACGATATCCATACAAATCCCCGGTAATATTAGTATCCAATGCATTCACCATACTAAAGTTAATATTCACTTGTGTAGGGTATTTCTTGGCTACCCATTTCGGCGTAGTAAAATTGATATCTGCCTGCAATCCTAATTCTCCATTGGTTTGTACCGCATAAGGATAAATCGTAGCAGCCAGCGCATAAGTATGCTGTTTGTTCAGCATCGGAATAAAATTCATGAGCAAAGGCTGACCTGTCATGTTTCGGTCTGATCTGAAATCAAAGTTTTCGATCCGTTTTGCCTGAACAGTAATTCCCAAACCTTTTTGTGCATAGGAGGCAGAAAAATAAAAAGCACTCCCGGGTTTATAAATATAACCATTGGTACGGTTCGGATCATTGATCTTATAAGCCAATTCTGCATTCATGCTAAATCTTCCTACTCCAAAACCAAGTCTTCCTGACCATGCGCCAACATTCAACGGCAGGTTAAGGATCTGGTTGGGATCAAGTGGGTTTACAATATCCTCATTGTCCTGATATTTGGATACGAAACTTCCACCTACCATTAGTTTTATTTTCTTTTCGCCAAGTTTTGGGAAGAGATCTGCAAAATTGATGTCGGTATTAAATCCTTTGATCAACCCCGGGCCCCAACTCCAGAAGAAACGCTGCTTTCCAACAAGTCCTGTTAAAGTGATTCCCTGAATGGGTGTATACTTGGCCCTGAAGCCATCAATAAAATTGTCGAATCCAAGTGATCTTTCCTCATAGGCACGTAATACCAATCCATTTCCAAATTGCTCATAAAAAGTCCCGGCGGTTACTTCGAGGCCACCAAGTTTATAACTTGCATAACGAAAGGGAATACCCTGACCTTCGTATCTGGCATCAAAACCTAATAATGGTTTGGGTAAATAGGCTTCGTACCGGAGTCCAGCTGAAAAGTTTCCATTTGTATATACAAGATTTAAAAATCCATTCATCCTGAATTTTTCAGGAACAACGGGTGCTGCAATTAATGAGTCGTTAAAATAATATTGGGCATCGAGCCCAAAATTTCCATGGATTGTCCCCCAGTTTACCTCCTTGGTACCATCGGATAATTTTTTATCCAACTTTGTTTTTGTACTATCGGTCTTATCAGTTTGGGCACTCAATAAAGTGGAAAAGGCCACAATGATTGTGGCCAAAAAAATCTTTTTCATAAATGATCGCTGCACTTGTTCTCAAAAAATAATGATATAAAACTTAATCTATTTTTTCTCCTTTGCTCACTTTTTTGGTTAGCTCAAGTAATTCATCTTCATCACCAGGATTATATGAATTGTGCTGCCAAACAATATTTCCCTCACCATCTAATAAAAAAGTATGAGGAACCGTATTTACACTCATAGCACGTTTAAAGTCACCATTCGGATCGCAATACACTTCATATTCCCATGATTTACCATTGACAAACGGTTCTACTTTTGCAACATTTCTGGCATCATCGATGGAAATAGCAATTACTTTCACACCTGTTTCGGTCTGCCAGTCCTCATAGTTTTCGGCAATTGCAGTTAACTCCGCTACACAGGGTTTACACCAGGTAGCCCAGAAACTAATAATGATCGGTTTACCATTATTGGTGATCTGGCTGGTATTGAATGTCCCACCTTTCATATCCTGGATCGCTACGGCCGGTAAGTTGTTTTGAGCAATGGCTCCACTTACAAGCAGAAAAAAGATCCCTAACGAAACACATACATTTCTCATATTCAGTTCTTAATTTTACTATACAATGTTAACAAATGTTTCTGTTAATGCGTACTGCAAAGTTGCACTAACTTTTTCGCACTACCATATCATAACCCGTGCCAATTCTTGTATTTTCTTGTAAAACACATGCTTAATCCCGAAACAGGCTTGAAATTAAGCGATTTTCCATTAAATTTGTTACTGGAATGTAAGTTGCAATACTTGCATACCATCATAGTTAAATATATATTTGTTACTCAGAATAAAAAGACCATTATGAAGAAATTCTACATTTTAATTGTTGCAGGTTGTTTATCAGGGGCCGCATTTGCCCAAAGTAGTCTAACCGCTATTACTCCGGTTGCAGGTGCACCTGATATGGTCACTGCTCCCAATATGCTGATGGATGGAGATACTGCTGAATTTACTACCCTTGGAGTTATTAATACCATTCAGGGAAGATTGAGTATTATTAATACCACCGGGGCTTCCAAAACAGTGAAAGTGAGAAGAACTGTGTTGAGCGCTGTACCAGGCTCTTCCAATTTATTTTGTTGGGATCTTTGTTATTCCCCTTCTACCAGTTTATCATCCGGGTCGGTAACCATTGCCCCTGGAGATACTACCATGCTTTTTTACGGAGATTATGAGCCGAACGGTTTTGCCGGTACAAGTTATATAAGGTATAAATTCTTTAACCAGGCTGATACGACCGATGCGGTATCGATCACCATTAAATTTACTGCAGGTAGCTTAAGTATAGAAGATGAGCCGGTAGTTCTGGCGAATGTTTATCCAAATCCTGCCAGTCAGTTCATCAATTTTGATTATACCATAGGTAATAATAATGCAAGTATTTCTATTGCAGATATGACCGGTAAGATCGTAAAAAATATCAATCTTCCTGAAAATTCTACCAAACAGGTAATAAGTCTGGATGGATTTATGGATGGTATTTATATTTATACTTTCTACGCAGATAATAAAGCGATCGCCACCAAGAAATTCATCGTAAGAAAATAAATAGTATAAGATCTTATTTAAAAGCCGTCTTGATAAAACCAAGACGGCTTTTTTGATTTGTCAGGGTTAACCCTGATAACCTTAGGACGATTTAATCGTCTACTCATGTAAAGAAATACCCGAATATGAAAAGATCTCTATTAATACTGTTTGGTTGCTCCGGTCTTTCCTGGGGACAGATGCAAACATCCGGAGGATATACACCTACTCAACTTGTACAGGATTTTCTGATCTGCGATTGGGGCATTGACCTGATCAATGTTTCTTCGGCGGGATCACCAAATGCTTACGGGACTTTTAATGGGTCTGACATTGGTTTTAACAGTGGTGTAATTATGACAACCGGAGTCATTTCAGGACCAGACGGGCCGGTAGGTCCCAATAATTCGCCAAATGCCGGCATGGATAACGGAACTCCTGGGTACATTCTTTTGGATAACATGATTGTTCCGCATGCTACCTTTAATGCGACAGTTATTTCTTTCACTTTCATCCCGAATGGTGATTCAATTTTTCTTAGATACGTTTTTGCTTCCGAAGAGTTCCCCGAATATGTGGGTTCAGAATTTTCAGATGCGTTCGGTGTTTTTCTTACCGGACCTGATCCGGCTGGTGGAAATTACAGTATCGAAAATATTGCATTGATACCCGGAACAAACAATCCGGTAACCGTTAGCACTATGGTGCCCTTTTATTATGTGGATAATACATTTGGCAACCTGGTCCAATATGATGGATTTAGTAAACCACTTATTGCCAGAGCAGGGGTAATACCTGATAGCATCTATACAATTACCCTGGCAATCGCTGATGCCGGAGATGGAATTTACGATTCCGGTGTATTTTTTGAAGAAGGCAGTTTTTGCAGTGGAGCTTCGATCGGGATTGAAGAAACTTCGGTGCAAACCTTTAGTATGTTTCCAAATCCCGCCCAGGATTTTCTTCAAATCCGATCTGACATGAATTCACCGATCGAATCAATCGTAGTCAATGATAATCTTGGACGGACCGTTTTAAATCAAACCGGCAGTCAGTTTACCGGTAGCATCGATGTAAGCGGACTTCCATCTGGTTTGTATACAGTTACCCTATCCACAAAAACGGGTCGATCAACCCAAAAACTCATTAAACTATAATTGCGTCTAACTATTAGCCAATAACCCTGTTCCTAACTTTCCTGCGATCCAGTCATCATAGTTAAAGATCCGGTTCTGGTTATCCGCATTCGCTTTGAGATAATCCACGGCCATTCTTTTGAGATCCTGATCGTGTTTATATCCGGGAGTATAGATCATGAGATGAACCATGGAAAGAAGATCACGATCAATTCCCTGATAATCTTTCCAGTCCGTTTTAAATGATTTGTCAATTTGTTTAAACCGATAGTCAAAATTATCCGGCTCTCCGAGCTCATACCAGGTAAGCATTTCAAGAATGGCCAGCTGTGCCTTCATATGAAGATCTGTATTCTCAAAAAATTCGTTCCGGTAAATCGTTTGAATAGTCTTGATCACCTGCTTGAATTTCTTCTGCACAAAGAGTATAAAGGCCAGGTTCGCATAATTGATCAGCAAATAATAAGGATCGGAAAGCACATTTTTTGAGGTGACCACTTTTTGTAAAAGTTCAACCGCTTTATCCACATCAATCGCTGCATAAGAATTGATCTGCAGCTGATACACAAAATAAATATACTTATCAAACAGGATCCCCTGGTATTCATTGAGCGCTTTCTCCAGCACTTTACTCTGGTCGATAGCCTCATCATATTTACGCTGCATCAACAGTGCATTTCCCCAATAAACGAGTTGCTCTACTTTTATATCATGTGTTTGCCGATTAAACATTCCGACATCAGCAAAATCCTGAAAAGTTTGTTCGAGGTATTTTTCCAGTTCTGAATATTTCTTTTGCTGGACGAGGATCTGACTGATGGTTTTGTAAAATTTTATCTTGAACTGCACCGACTTAAAAATAGCTTTGTCCCCGGCAAAATTCCCCAATGTTGATTCAATTTCCTGCGTGATATTGATCTTTCCTGACATATTCTGGGTTACTCTTAATCTATATGAAATGATCGCCAGGATCTCGTCAATTGTTTTAATATTAAAAAGCATTGATTCATTCGATCTTCTCTTCTCAAGATAAGCCTCCGGATCTACGATAAAATAATCCTTACTAAAGATGATAAATTCATTATAGATAATATCAAGTAAGGAATATTGTTCTTTGGCTCCCCCTGCTTTCTCCGCTTTTTTTAAATGATAAAAGGCGAGATCATGCTGGCCCTTCTTTTTAAAAATATGAAACAAAATCAAATGACGTTCGGTGGTAAACGTATCTTCTCCCTGGGCAGAATATACATCAATCAATAATTGATCGATGAGATGTGTTAACCTTGATTTTAATCTATAGAAGGCATTTAACGCCTGCTTTTCACCCGGGTATAAAATTTTGGCAATTTTCTCATCGACTGGTTGACTTCCGGAACGGGTCTTACGGTAGATCTTTAATAACTGTCCCATTTTTGAACCCGGTTCAAACTTGCGTTGAACATGGCCGATGGTCTTACTATCGAGGCTATTTACGAGCTCAAACAGGTTATTCATATTGTAAGATTATAAATATATAAAATACATATATACAAATATATACAAAATAAATGAACCACCCGATATAGTAAGAAAAAAGGAAAATGATGTTTTAAACGGCTGAACCTCAGGGTAATTTTGGTTCATAATTAAATCAAGAAGTATGAAAACAACTAAATTAAAATTTACAATCGGCGCTATGTTTTTTTTCTTGTTGGCTTCATTCACAACCAGCAAGGTATATTCTCAGTACACGGGTCTGTACTGTTATTTTACTGAAGACAGTATAGGTGGAACAAATATCTGCCTGAGCGAACCCATCGATGCCTATATATACTGGGCAAATTCCGGCCCGTATAACACCGGAGATTATGTTGACATCAATGTAGACTGGGGCGATGGTAACAATAGCTCTTACCCTGGGACTCCTATTCTGGTAGGCGGCGGTTATGGATATATAAATTATATTTCACCTGTCCACAATTATGCAGTTGCGGGTAATTATACCGTGATCGTGACATCTTTAGACAATTATAGTAATGCCCATGCGGATACATTTTACTTTAACATGAGTGATCTATGTGGTGATGTGATGACATGGGTTTTTATGGATGATGGTGATGGAGTGTATGACGGGGGTGATATGGCAATGCCAAGCGTACCACTTGTTTTAACCTCCGGTGTTTCTTATGGTGTTACAACGGACGTTTATGGATATGCTGAGATTACTGATATTGATGTGAACCAACCAGCTTATACCTATGAGGTGGATCCCGCATGGTTAAGTGCTAATGGATTAACCGTCGTGAGTCCTGGAGGGGGGAGTTTTAGTGTAAGCGGATTGGGTTCAATGCCTCAAAGTTTCCTCTTTCTGCTGGATTGTGGAGGTTCTTCCTATCTGGACATAGCAGTTGACGGATATGGATGGGGATTTAAACCCGCCACTCATGAAGGCTATACGAGTATTCACGTAAGCAATGCATCCTGTGTTGGAGGACCGGTTACATCAAACATATCCCTCGATTTTGATCCATTGCTTACCGTTTTTTCTTCCTATTTACCTGGCGGAGTAATTACACCTGGTAACATCACCTGGACCGGAGTGAATATTCCATTTGGTAATTTTAACTTCTATCTATATTATGATGTTCCTCCAGGAACGCCTGCTTTAACACCACTGGCATTCAATGTAAGTGTAACGCCAACTTCGGCAACTGACCTATTTCCTGCCAACAATAGTTTTGCGTTCAATTCGGAAGTGAGAAATTCATGGGATCCGAATTTTAAAGCAACCAATGTAGGAACAGCCATTGATGTAAACGTGCAGGATGAAATTGCATACACTGTCCATTTCCAGAATCTCGGAAATGCAGATGCGATGAATATTCATATTGTAGACACATTAAGTACTTTACTGGATCTAAATTCCTTCAGGATCTTGTCTCAAAGTCATGAAGGTAGCTATAGCATCAATCCAACTACAAGAGAAATCATTTTCACTTTCCCCAATATTAATTTGGTGCCACAAAGTGTAGATGATGTATTGAGCCAGGGATATATTACGTATACCATCAAAGAAAATGTGGGTAATACCTTGGGTAGTGATATTCACAACACAGCACATATTTTCTTTGATTCGAATCCTGCTGTTGTTACGAATACTACCTCCAATGTAAATGTGGATACGGTTTCCGGAATTGAAACACCTTCTGTGTTCAGCTCAATGACCATTTATCCGGTTCCAGCCAATGATTATGTCTTCATTAACGGAATTGCATCGGAGGACGTTACCAGCATTCAGATCCTGGACTTGAACGGAAGACTTATTGAAACCGTTAAAAATGTTTCCAATCTAATGATTCCAGTTAATGAACTAACCAATGGAATATATCTGATGGAAATAAAATCCGGTGAATATAAAACCACCAGAAAAATTTGCATACAACATTAAAAATCAATTTGCTAACTTTACGAAGAACCACCAAAAGTGGTTCTTCGTTTTTGCATTTTAAAAATGTTCATATGATGAAGAAAATTTTGTTTATAATTGTTTGTACGCTAGGCATTTTTTCCGCGAAAATAAATGCACAAGCTACTACGTTGCTGTATATTGATTCGGCCAATGTGCTTGACCCCATCATAATGGGAGGTATAGTAGATGTAGAATTACGCGTAAGAGTTGATAATTCAATCGGACCAGATTCACTTTTCGGAGATATATTCTATTATTATCTCACAGATTCAATGGATTCGGCAGGAGCTCTTCCACGTGTTTTCAATCTTGATACGGTCAACGAATTCGTTGTTGATCCTTTTGTGGATACCATTTCAATCGATATTCAACCTGATGAGATCAAAACCGGCCCCATGAACCTCATTGTGATTTGGCCGGCCATGATCAACCCTGCCGTTGCTGATACGGATAGCATTGTGCTAGGATTTCTGGTCGTTGGATTTGAAGGACTCCCATCGGAGCCGGATGAACCTGATGTCAACATTATTTACCCAT
>JANWKQ010000233.1 GCA_025451295.1 Flavobacteriales bacterium
AAAAATTGAATTATCTCTTTTTAAGAATAAACTAGCAGAAGTTGAAAAAATCATTATTCAGGTCACAAAATACCAAATAAAACGCAGCGATCCAGAGCATTTAATTAAAACGTATTCTGATATTGCTACTAAAGCCTTAAAATGTTATTACTTTCCTCTGGCGGAAAAAATGCTATATTATTCAAGTATTTTAGATAATAATGATCCTGTTGTCCATTCTATAACCGCAGAAATATTTAGAAAACAGGGTTTTCTAAACAAAGCTTTAGATGTATATAATAATATTGTTAAAGAATTCCCAACCAACGTAATCGCAAAGAGAGGCAGGGCTGAAACATTGCGTGATTTGGGTAGATTTGAAGAGGCTTTGGAGGCTTACGATCATATTATTAGTGAATTTCCCAATAATCCGATCGCTGAAAGCGGAAGGGCCGAAACATTACGTGATTTGGGAAGACTTCAAGAAGCTCTAAAGGCCTATGATAATATTATTGTAGAGTTCCCTGATAACAAAATAGCTAAAAGTGGACACGCTGAAACACTTCGCGATTTAGGTAGATTTGAAGAAGCATTAAATGCTTATAACAATATTATTATTGAATTTCCCAATAATGTGATTGCTAAAAATGGAAGGGCTGAGACATTGCGTGATTTAGGAAGGTTGACAGAAGCGCTAAAAACTTATAACGAGATCATTATTGAGTTTCCTAATAACGTAATAGCTAAAAGTGGATACGCTGAAACATTGCGTGATTTGGGAAGGTTTTCAGAAGCTTTGGAGACTTATGATAATATTATCAGCGAATTTACCGTTAATTCGTTTGCTAAAAATGGGAGGGCAGAAACATTACGTGATTTAGGAAGATTAATAGAAGCACTAAAGGCCTATGATGATATCATTGTTGAGTTTCCTAATGACGTAATAGCTAAAAGTGGACGTGCTGAAACATTACGTGATTTAGGTAAATTTGATGAAGCATTAGAGTCTTATGATAATATTATCAACGAGTTTCCCAATAATGTGGTTGTTAAAAATGGGAGAGCTGAAACATTACGGGATTTAGGAAGATTAACAGAAGCACTAGAAACATATAACAATATTATGAGCAAATTTCCTTATGACACTATTGCTAAAAGTGCTAGATTAGCTTTGCAAATAAAATTAGATAAATATGATGAATTTAAAGCGTATCTTAAATCTCTAAAGAATCCTAAAACAAGTGGAGACTGGGTTGATTATCATACATTATCAATGTATTATATTAAAATTGGGGATTATGATACTGCAATTAAAAGATTTAAGTTCGGTCTGGAAAATTGCACTTGGTATGTAAGCAAAAATTATTATAGAAAAGCACTATCATTCGCATATCTTCAAAAAAACATGCTTAATGAGTCATTGGAGCTATTATTGAAAGATATCATAAAACCTGTAGACCATTTATTGATAGTCCATGCTCATGCAGCAAATAATCAAAGGCCTGAAGCAATAAAACATATGCATATTATTCAAGATACTACACACCCCAAGATTCACCTTGGAGTTCTAAGGCTTAGCGAAAGATATAATTTAAATGGATTTACAAAAACAGGAAAAAGTAAGAAAGAACTAGATAAGGAAATTTTTGAAATTGAATTTGACTTAATTTAATTTTTCCATTACAACTCAAGTATAATAATCTCTGACTTTAGTCTCATTCTATTAAATTCCCATTTCAGCTCCTACAATATTTAAAAATAAATCTGAACTTAATAATAGGCTGGGAGTAAGAGGCAAGATAAAATAAATTGTTTTCAGCATTAATAATTGAAGATCCGTTCATTGTAAGGTGGAAGAACCGGCCGCCCAACGATGGACGGATTTAAATTTTAGGAATAAAAAGATTTATCTTATATTAGTAGAATGAAAAGGAACCTGGTTATTATTATTTTTCTATTTCTTTCTTCTAATCTTTTTGCCCAGAACGTCGCCCATGAAGAACTTATGTTGTTCATGACTCAGCATCCTGATTATGTTTCATTTCAGGATCCGCAGCTTCTGGATACGAAAGTGAAGGACTATTATGCACATGTTAAAGAATTCCTTGATTCCAAAAATGAAAAAATCGAAGACTATTATGTGAAAACAGACATGATATTTGAAAAATTGATTCAGGGTGGTGATATTACGGATGGATCTACTCTTTCATTTCCCATATTCCATATCGATACTTTCCGGGCGTTGTTAAAACTAAAAAAGGAAAATCTTACCAAATACAATGAACTTAACACCGGCAAAAACTCCGCTTATCCAATAGTTGGCAATGCCAGTGGTAAAGATGGATGGATGGAAATCAATTATTCAACCAAGCTTGTTAAATTCACCTTAGCAGAATAAGTTGCATGAAAAAAATGACAACCCTTTTATTTCTCTTTCTTTCGACGGGTCTTTTTGCCCAGGATACCACCGACTTTGAGTTAAAGTTGTTAATGGCAGAGCATCCAAACTATATTTCTTATAAAGATTCTTCCCTCCTGCCTTTACCCGTAAAGAGTTCTTATAACATGGTGAAAGAATTTTTGGCCACCAAAAATGAAAATATAGAGGATTATTGGGTAAAAACTGATTTTGTCATTGAATTTACTTCCGTTGGAAATGTGCCGTATGGGGATATAGAGGCTTCAGGACTTTTTTTTCCAGTCTATCATACGAACACTTTAAAAGCAGTTTTACAATTAAAAAAGGAAGATCCGGATAAGTATAACAAGCTTAATAACGGAACAAATACGTTTTACCAGATGGTAGGTAATGCCAGTGGAAGAGATGGCAAGATTGAGATCAGCAGTACCGTCACACTTACGGTTTGGGAATAGAAACCTGAATGAAGATTCGTATCAAACTCTTTGCTTTTCTTTTTCTGGGCTTTATTGTCGCCACCATCATCGGTACCATTTCCCACGAATTCGGTCATTATCTCGTTGCAAAATATTGGGGATTTAAATCACAAATACATTATGGATACACCAGCTGGTCAACAGGAAATGTTTTTGAGAACCCTTACCACATTCGCCATATTTTATCCATTGCCCTGGGTGGACCGGTATCAACGATGCTAACAAGCATGGTTGGATTGGTATTCATATTCATTTCAGGTTCAAAACACAAAGATGACCTTTCTCTTTCCTTTTTACAATGGATCTATATTTTTCTGGCCTTATTCTCTCTTCGTTTTTGTGCGAATCTTTTTATCTGGTTGGTTGGTATTACCCGACCTATTCCCTCCGAAATTGATGAGATCCGAATTGCCATGTATCTGGGATGGCCTCATTTGATCCTGATGATCCTCACTGCCTGCATAGGAGTTTGTATACTTGCGATCGTATTTTTTAAGTTCATTCCGCGTAGACAAAGACTCAGTTTCCTGTTGGCTGGGATCGTCGGTGGTCCGGCTGGATTTGTGCTATGGCTCAAATGGTTGGGCCCCCTCATTCTACCTTAATGAAATGATCCGCTTGTTAAATTCCCATATAACTTCCAAAAATCCCTTAAAATGCCAAAGGCGTTAACATAACGCACAGCAATATTCAGCAATTTCGTATCGTTTATTGGAAGCCTGCGGCTTGGTAAGCAGTAATTAGTAAATAGTAACCCGGAAAATCTTTTCCGAACTACCATTTACTAATTACCAATTACCTCCTCAGACCCTTAACTACTCAAAAAACGAAACTATGCCACAGCCACAAAAACAGTATGGGGTCAATGATTTCTTATGGAATCTGGCCGGCTTCAAACGAAGCATCATCACTAAATGTAAAGTTGATAAGTATCATGCCGCCGTTATCGGGGCCTTGTTGTTAATGGTTGGACTCTACGCCACCATCGCCTGGTCATTTTTCTTCCAAACCCTGGGTGCCAATCCCATTCTTACGATTGCAGCCGGGATCTTCATGGGTGCTTTCATTGTTGCTTTTGATCGTGCCCTCATTGCCTCCATGGCATCAGGAAAGGCCAATGTGTTTTCACTGGGATTCAGATTGGTGCTCGCCATTCTTCTGGGGATATTTTTATCACAACCCATTATTTTAAGATTATATGCTCCGGAGATCAAACGAGAATCACAGATCCTGCTGGATCAAAAGATCGCCGAACGTAAAAAAGAACTAACAGCGGTCTATCAGAATGAACTCACCAGTCTGGAAACTCAAAAATTTGATCTTCAAAATCAGTTGGACAATAAAAAAGCAGCGATCGGTCAATCGGAGAAAGACTTTAAAAAAGAAATGGATGGTACCGGTGGAACCAAACACTATGGTTATAGCACGGTGTCCAAACAAAAAGAAAAAATATTACAGGGTCATCTCGATGAATACGACCAACTATCTGCCACAAATACACCACAGATCACCAAACTCCAGGGAGATATTAATACGCTGAATGATAAAATCTATAATGATGTTGAACAATACAGGGCTGAGAATAAAGAATTGGGAACACTTATCCAGGCAGAAGCTTTACAGTCTTTATTGAAGAAAGATAAATCCGGCGCATTGTCTATGCGTTATTACTTGCTTTCTTTTATTCTCACCTTGATAGAACTATCAGCCTTGATTGCAAAAATATTCCTAAAGACACCTGCGTATAGAAGTAAAGTGGAGTTGATGAATGAAGCCGCCTGGCTCGAGGTGGAAACCGAAAGAGAATTGGTATTGGCCAAGACCAAACGTTATAAAGAAAAAGCATTGGAAAGTGAATTGGCCCTTACTGAACAATTCTTCGATAAGACCCAACCCGTGAATGATGAAAAAATGGAAGGGATTATCGATGATTGGCGAACTTCAAAAGATGGTTCTTATAGGAATTCATGGGCAAAGTTCAAGAAGACATTTTTCTTGCTGGATTAAGTCAAAAAGCAGGAGATTCCCGCTTCCATGATGCAGCATGCTGGTCAGGATACTGAATGAAACTTCAGCATCCGCCGGGATGACAGCAACTAATTTGGGGTAGATTGGTTCAACTTTGTTGAACCAATCTACCCCTTAAAGCAATGCAATAATTTCCTATATTCGTATGTTATACATTGCTTATGAGAACAGCCACTTTTCTTTTTTTATTCTCCACCCTGACCCTTCAATCCCAAACCATTTATTCCAAAGCCTTTGGGAATCCAAAATCAACACCCATTATTTTTTTACACGGCGGGCCTGGATATAATTGTGTAAACTTTGAAGTGACCACTGCACAGAATCTGGCGGACCAGGGATTTTATGTGATCGTTTACGATCGCAGAGGCGAAGGGAGATCACCTGATACCAAAGCAACCTTTACTTTTAAAGAAACCCTCGATGATGTAAATGATCTCTATAAAAAATACAAATTGAAGTCGGCTGTTTTAATGGGTCATAGTTTTGGTGGACTGGTGGCTACCTTGTTTGCCGAAAAATACCCGAAAAAAATAAAATCCATTGTTTTAGTTGGCTCTCCCATTGTTTTCCAGGAAACATTTGAAACCATCATTGATAATTGCCGGAAATTTTATACCGAAAAAAATGACCAGACCTCTTTAGGTTATATGGATATGCTCGAAAAAGTGGATAGTACCTCCCTCGATTATATTTCCTATTGTTTTTACAATGCCTTTCAGGCGGGATGTTATGCGCCTAAACACTTACAAAAAGAAACGACCGATATGTATATGGTATTGAGCAAGGATTCCTTGTACAAGGTGGCCATGGAAATGACCTACCCTCCTACCGAAGGTTTCTGGAAAAATGAAAAATATTCAACCATGGATTTAACCACCAATCTACAAAACCTGGTGAAGAACAAAGTGAAAATTTACGGACTCTATGGTAAAGATGATGGTTTATTTTCCATCCAGCAGGTTTCTGATCTGCAGGCCATCATTGGTGAATCGAATCTGAAATATTTTGAGGATTGTTCACATTCCGTATTTATGGATCGCCAGAGTTTGTTTTTAGAAGCAATCAATGGCTGGCTGAAATGATAAAGTTCCATACAAAAATATTTTTCCTCTTCCTGTTATGCAATATGGTCGCTTGCGGTGTAAGAAATAAAGTAGTGGTTGAAGAGAAAAGCAGTTTCCAGGATACACTTGATAAAATAAAAGAAGAAATTCTTCATCCGAAATCAGAACCACTTGACAGCATCAAGTCTTATCATATCGGGATAGCCCAGCCAGACTGTAAAGGTTTTGCCGATAGCGTATGGCAAATGAAAAACTTACAATCATTGAGCATGAATGGAAAAGATTGCAATGAACATTGCGGTGGTGTTACCATCTCGCCCAAAATAGGTCAGCTAACCCAACTTGAAGAATTGAATATTCAACTCGTGGGTATCTCCTTTCTGCCGGATGAAATAAAAAATTGTAAAAAACTGAAGAAAATTAATTTTACAGATTCATCCATAGAAAATATTGACAACCTCACAAGTTTGGAAAACCTGGAAGAACTTTGGCTTTTTGGATGCAATCTGGAAAAACTACCTGCGGATATTGGCAGATTGAAGAAATTGAAATATCTCGGTCTCACCGGCAACTGGCAATTAACGGATGATGAAATAAAAAGGGTAAAACAGGCGTTACCTAAGTGCGAAATCAGTTTTGAAAGATAGAAAGAGCTGATTAAGTCGTAGTTAAGTAAATCCTGTTTATGAGAAAACTATACCCGGTCACATTTTTGTGTATCAACTTATGGGTGATTTCGACCTTCGCCCAACCCCCCGGTTCGCTAGATCCAACTTTTGATTCGGATGGGAAGCAAACCGTT
>JANWKQ010000234.1 GCA_025451295.1 Flavobacteriales bacterium
ATACTTTCATTTTCACCGGGAGAATATTTTGTGATCAACGGAAAATCAATTACTGAACATTGTAAGAATCTTACCTGTCCTGTATTTATTACTTCTGCAAAGGATGAAGAAGCTGAGTGGAAACCTCTGTTTGACACCATCCCTTCTAAAGGAAAAGTGTCTTTCCTCCCAAAATCTCCTGGTAAGCATGGATCAAGGGCTTTGTGGAAAAAACAGGAGGGAAATGAAGAATACTGGGAGGCCGTAAAAAGTTTTTTACAACCCTATCAATAAGTATGTGGACCTGCCCCGCATGCAAACATAAATTTTACAATAAAAATCAATCTCATTCATGTGGAGAATATTCTGTTGATGGTTTTTTAGAAGGAAAATCTGAAAAAGCGACACAATTGTTCCATCATTTTATTACCGAATATAAAACGATCGGAAATTTTGAACTTCATCCGGTAAAAACGAGGGTTGCCTTGCTTACACTGATGAGGTTTGCCTCTATCAATAAAATGGGACCTGATTATTTGGATGGACATCTGGTATTGGTGGAGGAAATGAAAGATCCGGCTATTTTTTATAGGATCGACAATTTGAACAATCGTTTTTTTGTACATCATTTCAGGGTCTATAAGGCAGAAGATATCAGCAATACCTTCAAAAAATACATGGCAATGGCTTACAGGGTGGGCCAAAGGGAACATGTAAAATAAACTGGAAAATATTTCCTATATTAGTTTCCATTATCCACCTCTTAACTCCCAAATTATGAAAACAACAAATAAACTGGCTGCAGAATTTCTCGGTACTTTCTGGCTCGTCTTCGGTGGCTGTGGTAGTGCTGTGCTGGCCGCCGCCTTTCCTCAACTGGGTATTGGCTTCATTGGTGTATCCATCGCTTTCGGATTAACAGTTTTGAGTATGGCCTATGCGGTAGGACATATTTCCGGAGGACATTTTAATCCCGCGGTCACCATTGGATTATGGATGGGAGGCCGGTTTCGTGGTAAGGAAGTATTATCATATGTGATTGCTCAGCTGGTAGGCGCTGTGGCAGGTGCCGGGGTACTCTACCTGATCGTATCCAATCAAAAAGATTTTGAAAGTATTGGTGGTTTTGCTGCGAATGGTTATGGAGAACATTCACCAGGCGGATATAATATGATAGCTGCATTGGTTATAGAGATCGTGCTTACCTTTTTCTTTTTGATCGTGATCCTTGGAGCTACCCATTCAAATGCTGCGAAAGGTTTTGGCGGGCTTGCGATTGGTCTTGCACTCACCTTGATCCATCTGATAAGCATTCCTGTTACGAACACTTCGGTAAATCCAGCCAGAAGTACAAGTCAGGCTTTATTTGCCGGGGGATGGGCCTGGGATCAGCTCTGGTTATTTTGGGTGGCACCTATTGTAGGCGCTGTGTTGGCAGGTTTAGTTTATAAGATGATGGCCCCTGATACTCCATCAAAAAAATAGTTGCGTTCATGAAAGGATTTAAATACAGTCTCTTCAAATTCATTGCCGAATTTATCCTGATTGTAACCGGGATCATTCTATCCTTTTATATTCAGGGAAAGATTGAGGATCGTTCATCCAGAAATGAAGCCAGGCATATTATGCAACAGGTATTATCAGATCTGATCAGTGACACACTTTGTTATAGCAGAGAAATTAATCGAGGTGAACTCGTGATTGCAAATGTGGATTACCTGCTCAAACTGAACAATGAGTCTCAACTTGACACAGAAGAAGCATTGGATAGTTTTGTATACAGTTTTTGGTTTACCACTACCAACCTGAAAACACCACTTCATACAGCAGGTTATACGAGACTTATCCATTTCGAGAACAAAAATATTATTGAAGATGACAGCCTTATCAATAGTTTAATAAGCTACTATACCATCGATAAGGGATTAATTGACGGAGCAACAAAATTGGACCAGGAATTTGTAGATGGCCCTCTTATAGAGGCATATTCAAGCGGAGAAAGCTATGAAGTGCTTAATACAGCCAGCATTGGAAAACCATATGCCGATACATTTCGAAAGAATATCCTGACCTTTCTTGAGAACAAACAAATCAGATCATTGTTGATTTTCAACGCCTCCAACAAAGGCCATTTCATCAACAATTTACTCACAACCCAAGAATCAGCTTCAGTTAAAATAGATGCTTTAAAACAATGGCTCGCTAAATTTTAAAGGGATGCTATCAAAAAGGATTAACTCTATAGAATCGGTTCGTTTTATTGCAGCCTTTGCTGTGATCTGTATTCATTATTTCAATGAAAAAGGAAATTCGCTGTTGATCGTTAACCAGATCTCCAGGTTTGCTGTTCCGTTTTTCTTTGTTGTGAGTGGATTTTTTCTGGCAGAAAAATTAAAAAAAGAAGATAAATTCATTGTCTACTGGAAATATTTTAAAAAACTCCTTTTTCTTTATTTAGCCTGGCAGTTGATCTATTTTATCAATCCACCGAGGGGAGATATTTATATTTACGGATTCGCGAAAGCATATAGCAAGAAGTTCCATGGGGTCTTCGGTTCAAGTTGGGAATACTTTTTTCAACATGCAGATGTTATCTTCCGGGGATTTGCACAACACTTGTGGTTTTTTGCCAGTCTGGCGATCACCACACTTTATTTTTTCCTCTTCAGACTAAAACGGGTGTATCTCATGGTAGCTATTTCAGCGGTGCTGTATGTGATTGGTGCATTAACAAAAGCATATATGAATTCAAAGATTGGCATTCCGGTAGAATCCATGCGAATACATATGAGTGGTTATTGGTATGGATTTCCGGATAAATTCAATACCAATAATCTTATTTTCTTTTCAGCACTTCCTTTTTCGCTTGGTGTTATGTTGAGTGCAAAGAATATCCGGGTAGCATTAATGCCTGCGATATTGATCCTGCTGGTAGGTTATGCGTTGCACTTCACAGAGGTTTGGTACCTGGGACAGATCAAACTCAAACAGCGGGTTGATTATGGTTTTTCTACATTTTTGATGGGTCTTGGTTTTTTCTTGGTGGCAAAAGCCAAATTCAAACCCCTGGAGTTTAACTGGCTGGCAAATCTGGGGAAATATTCTCTTGGGATTTATGCCATGCATGTTTTGATCGCCAATTATTTATACGAATTGATATTTGTGCACATCAAACCCTACCCTACCATATTCTTTTGTCTGACTATTTTGGTTGCCTGTACATTGGTAACATTTATCCTCAGCAAAATTCCTGTAGTTAAGAAATTGCTCTGATCTGCCAGGGGGCAGGGAAAGAAAAAAATCAAATCTTATGATTCGAATAAAGCCTTACTTCAGTAGCTCCTCCTCCATATAATTTGAAGGATGCATCATAAAACTCCAGATTCGTATAGCCGGAAAGTAAATTCAACAATTCCTGTTTCAATGTTCCTTTTCCTTTGCCGTGGATAAAAACAACCTTAGAAATTCTGTTTTTTCGGGCTTTTTCAAGGATCGATCGGGCATGTCTGAGCTGGAGATCAACGATCTCCCCATTCGATAAATGCTTGTACTGATCCGTCAGCTCTTCAACATGAAGATCAACCTCCCAAACATTTTCTTTGTTCTTCTGAGAAACAGGTTTCTTTTCCTCTCCGATGAGTCTCGGGTCAACTTTGAAGTTTTTATCTGATACTTTTTTGAACCTGGGCTTTTTTTCCACCGGAAACTCTTCCTTTTTAGCAGGCTTTTTATTTTCCATCTTTTCTGCCTGTACAATGGGTTTTGGAGGGTGAATGTATTTTACCAACTTGTCTAAAGAACTTACGATCTCAAAACCATCCATCGTTTCAATCCATGCTTTTTTATTGTCAATTTTAACTACATATCCCTTTTCGGTCCCATCGAGGATGCCAACTAAATCACCGACATGTATAACCGCCGCCATTAATAGTTATGTAAACATACTTTTAAAATATATGGGTCGAAAACCTGACAAATATAGAGATCTCCTTTGTAATAGATAGCCGTGGAACCTGCACTGATGGATTCACCGTTCGTATGATACACAATTCCTTTCGTTTTGGTTATCGGATTAATGGAATAAACCTGACAAGGTGATTCATGTTTTTCATGTTGACGGTGTTTGAGAAACTTCATAGGATGGCTATGCGTAGTACAGATCAAATGGTCACCATGAATAGAAAAGTTATCCCAGCTCTTTCCTTTGATCACCAGTTCTACAGAATCTTCGATCATTGCTCCTTCGGAGTTGAGTTTGATCGAAAATATTTTATTTTGACGGGAGGTGGAAAAATAGAGCTGGTTCTTAAATTGAACGATCCCGTTTGGATAGGAGAATTTTTTATTAAATGTTTGATACTTCCCTTTTCCATTATAGTAAACCACGCTTCCTGTTTTGAGTTTAAGTAGGATCGCCAAGCCGCCATGGCGACTAGAGCCGTCATTTGTAAAATAAAAAGAGCCGTTTCCTCCATCACAAATATCATTTGGAGAAATAATCGAGGGGTCTGTGTAGATCATATCAAACACAAGCTTGTCCTTATCAATGGTGAAACGCAGAATAGATTGTCTTTTTTTATCATCCTCATGATTGATCACCCAAAGAATTCGTTTTCCATTAAATACCCCAATATCTATACCATGAGGATTGAACCTGATAGAATCAGGCAATCCGGTAATACTGAATGTACGAACGGATTTGTCAGAAATATTAAATGCCTGGATACCCGCAGTAAATGTTTCATTTTTCCGTCTTTGTGCACAGGCAATGATGATTTGTTTCTCTTCACCGAGTGTATCAAGCACCATGTCTTCTGGTCCCGGAAGGGTGGTTATCTTTTCGTAGGGATGTGAAAAATAGAGATCATTGGTTTTACACGAAACCAGCAGTGAGAAAATAATAAGGAGGTAAACTATCGGGCGACACATACTTTGAACCGCTTATCTCCCAAAGATAAGAAATAATAACCAGCGGCTATTTCCTGGATGTCCAATAGTGTTGTTCCTGATGGAATATAGCGGCTGATGACTACTTTACCCACCGCATCAACGAGTTCCAGTGTAACATTTTCGTTTACATTCACCACGATAAATGAAGAAGATGGATTTGGATAAAACGAGAAGTCGGTCATTGAATTTGTTTCGATGTCTGTAGAATTAATAAATAAAAATCCATCACTTGAGATCGTATCCGAAACCAAACCGGCATTGTTAATCGCATAAAGACCAAAATAATAATACTGACCCGAAATAAGACCGGTGGTACTAATGGAAACACTATCTCCAGCCGGTAATGTTGAAAATCCTATGACATCATCCAGATCAGGTGAAGTACCTAGTCCAAATGAAACAACATTGATCCCGGAATGGGGATCCATATATACATTGGCATATTCAAGAAAGGCGGAAAGATTTAAGATTGTATCCACATCCGATATTTCTTCTGTGGGATTGGTGGAATTAACCGGAGATGTGAAGTCTACATTCTTATATAAAGTATCATACCCCAATAAATATTGATCATCAACAACCACCGAACGGATACAACCGGCTGCCGTATCAGGGTGTGGATTCTGATATCGCAACATCGATCCTATTGTTCCAGCCGTAACTATTTCGTTTGTCAACCTGTTTCGATATACACCAATCTCATCCACTTCATAGGTTGCATTTCCTGAACGGAATGAAATGGCATTTCCGATGGTTAGCGGCGTTGGATCCTGCCAATAACCAATATGAGTTCCATCAACATATACATCAATCCTTCCAGTCGTTTTATTGTAAAGTACATCATAGTCATACCAGGTATTCGGTGTTGTGGTCAATGCATAGGTTTGCATTAAGGAAAATACATCACTGGTTACTTCATAAAACTGTAGTTGTGCCTGATCAGGTCTGAACCAGACAAAGTATGAATTTCCTCTGTTCGGTAACGTAGGATCATCACACATAATATGAAGCCCGGATCGGCGATTGGTTCCGGCACCGCCTGTTCTACCGCGCCATGAATAAAAGTACTCATTGAAGTTATTCTGATCAACAGAAATATACATATTGGTATTCGTTGAAGCTTCGTCACTTTGTAAAAGAGTACCGGGATTTAAATTCCAGGTACCTGTCATGCTCACCCAGTCAGTTGTTAGTTCCTCAAATTCATCAAAACAAAAACCTTCGGTAATATTCGAATGCCAATGACCATTATTTCTATCCGCCACATTCCAGAAAGAATATTGAACATTTAAATTATCAGAATCCGTAAAGTCTACGTTTTCATCTGCCACCACCCAGGTTCCGGGATCCTGTACCTGTGTAACCGGCGGAACATTGTCCTGGGCACAGGTCCATACAGCCATCCAACCGGCCGCTCTGGTAGTTCCGTCTGATTTAAAACGAATGGTAAGACTTGGGCCCGAGGAAACAACCATCCCCGGAGAATTGGTTCCATCGTAGGCGCCGATCAATGGCGCAGAAGTATTAGCACCATCATAAATAAACAACGTATCATAACCTGCTTCTGTAGCAAATGACTGAAAATCGAGTGTAACAGAAGAAGCCCATTGAGGACTGATGGTATAGGTATAGTTTTCACTGTTATAATAATCCATTTCAGGTCCGCCTCCATCGTAAATGGTATCCGTACAGGCTACAATCTGACAATCGGTTAACTTATGCTCGATCGCTTCCCACAACTCTGTATAACCGTCATCATATCCCAACGCCCAGATACCAATTCCCAGCAGATCACGCTGATTCACCAGATCATATCTTTTTTCCATTTCAAATCCTTCATCAATCCAACTTTGTCTCCAGGTGCCTGGGTTCATGAATACATAGGTTTTGGCAACCGAACGTACATTGTAGATCGGATTTGTATAAAATCCTGATGCATTATTTTTAATGTACATATAAGTACGTGAATAGGTAAAGTTTCCCGTGGTGGAAGTTGGAATGGCATTCGAAGTGGTTTCCCATTCCTTTCCATAATAAGGTAGTCCAAGTACAAGTTGATCTTTCGGAATGCCGGCATTTAAATAATAGGTAACGGATCTTGAAAGAGAATAATCATATCCGGTGCTAAAACCATATAAAGGATCACAGGGTCCTGCGGTGGAACTTCCTGAATAGTAATAATCATATCCCATTACGGTAAAGAAATCGACATGATTGATCAATAAGGATTCGTTGAATACATTTGACCAGTCAACGGAATACAAACACATCGACACTTTCATATTCGGATCATGTGCATGTACAGAATCCGAAAGTGCCACCATGAAGTTGTTGAAGTTGGTCGCCTGTGAGGCGGGAACGCCTTCAAAATCGATGTTAATTCCGTGGGCTCCTCTGGCTGTAACCGTATTGATCAGATTTTGAATCAGCGTATTTCTTGCGGTGGCATTTCCGAAGAAAGTAGCATGACTACCAAAAAGTGTTACACATAAATGTACATTGAGTCCACGGGCTAAAGCAGTATCGACAGAATTCGCAGTTGCCCAGCTATGCGTAGAAGTTGCATTTCCGGTGTTAGGATCTACATCGTAAGAGAAATAACAAAAATCACTGATAAGGTCCCAGTCGTAATTATCTTCATAACCGTTTTGCCAATAAGGATGCCATCCGAATACCATTCGATTCAGATTACAGGCACTGCGACTGTCGTTACTCATATCAGCGGGAATATTGATGTTATAATATTCCTCTGCAGCTATGTTTTGTGTATTGTAATATTCTGATTGTTCCTGGATGAATGATTTATGTGGTACTCCAAACGGATAGATTTCCTCATACTCAAATGATTTCAACTTTGACCGTCTTCTTGGGGTAAAGATCAATAGCTGGTCATCACAAGTGATCACATCTTCTACATTAAAATCATCCTTTACTTCTATGTCAACCCAATTCAATGCACTGGAATCAAGATCCAACAATTTTATGGGTATCGACCATTTATTCGGGTTTCTTTTGACTACCCAACTTTCATTGAATAACCCAAGTTCGTCATCATAAAAACCTTCAGGTCCGGGAGGATCATTGGCGATAATATCGTCTGCTGTCAGTTTTTCAAATTTTAAAGATTCGCGGGTAGAATCAGCAACTTGTGCAGAAATTGCGGAGAAAATGAAAAAGGAAATAAGTAAACAAACTATTCGCATGGTTCTCAAAAAAATCAGGTCCGAAGATACGAACAAGAAACTGGTTTTTCAAGGGTTTACTGTAATGCTTGGTATCAGGGCACCTGTAAGCATTTAGTATATAACAAACGATACCAGACCGGCCTCGGTTTTCGCCTCGGCAGGATTGCCAATGGAAACCAAAACCTGTTATGCAACTATTCTTTCATTTAAGCGGTCTTAAATACAAACTACCAACCTAAATGAAAGTAAGACTAACCCTTCTTACCTTACTGATCTCATGTATCCTTAACAATTACGGTCAACAACTTACCTTCCAGAAAACATTCGGTGGCATTAAAGCCGACGATGGCAAAGCCATTCAACAAACTACAGATGGCGGATATATTCTGGCCGGACAAGTGCATACAATATCTGCGGACAGTGTTGACTTATGTTTGATAAGGACCAATCAGAATGGAGATACATTGTGGACCCGTCTTTTGGGTGGCTCCCTAAGTGATTGGGCAAATGCCGTTCAACAAACAAATGATGGCGGTTTTATTGTTGCAGGAGGAACTTTTAGTTACGGTGCAAACAACGAACTTATCTTCCTAAATAAACTTGATGTCAACGGAAACCTTTCCTGGAGCAAAACAATAGGTGGTTCGAATATAAATGATGCTTACAGTATTCAACAAACTACTGATGATGGATTTATCATCTCCGGTGTTACTTTAAGCTATGGTACAGGTGCAGGAGATCTCTATCTGGTCAAAACAAATAATCTGGGTGACACTTTGTGGACACATACGTATGGTTCCGCAGCTGGATTGGAATATGGTTCTTTTGTTAGGCAGACATCCGATAACGGATATATCATTACTGGATTTACAACAAGTTTTGGAACTGCGACCGACATCTATCTTGTAAAAACGGATATTAACGGTAGTTTACAGTGGACAAAATCCATCGGTGGCAGTGGGTATGACCGGGCAAATTCAGTTGTGGAAATTCCAGGAGGATATATTATAGGAGGGTATACAAGTAGTTTTGGATCAGGTGGACATGATGCTTTGCTCATGAAAACAGATGCAAATGGAAATGTGCTATGGAGCAAGGCTTATGGAACTGCCGGCACGGAAAGAGCATATGGAATCAAACAAACCAGCGACGGAGGATTTGTTTTATCGGGTTTTACAAATATCAATAATGGAGATGTATATTTAATAAAGACAGATGGAGCGGGTGTGGTCGACTGGTCAAAATCATTTGGTGGACCTAATAATGATTGGGCATGGGATGTTATTCAGTCAAACGATGGTGGTTATGTTTGCTTAAGGGGTTCTTCAAGCTTTGGTACAGGAAATTCGGATATCTACATGATCAAAACGGATGGTTCCGGAAACAGTGGTTGTAATGGAGCTGATTTTCCAACTGTAGAAACCAGTCAATTATTTACTTCCTTGAATACCGCAAGTATAACAGCTGGTGGTGGGGATATACTCACCATAAATCCATCGGTTAAACATGGAGTAAACATAACTACCCAATGTACCACCATGGAATTAGAAACAAGTCCAGCCGAAGTGGAATTGGTGATTTACCCAAATCCGTTTGTATCCTATTTATATATAAGTATTCAATCCGGAATAGAATTTAAAAATTTGGAATTCAGAATATTTGATATGTTTGGGACGGAAGTACAAAGAGTAACAGGCATCCGTTCAAATATGATGGAAATAAAAGCAAACGATCTGCCAGTAGGTATTTATTTTTATACCTTGCTTGAAAACGGAATAACGATTGCATCCGGTAAGTTAGCGGCAGAATAAGGAGATAAAGGGTTCACATTAACAGCACAATAACATTAAATCCGGTTTTTGCACTTTTCGGGAAATTTAATACACGGAGGAAATCCTTTTGCCCCGTATATTTGTCCAGAATAAAACTCAAAGTATGAAAAAACCAATCTTATTTACCATCCTCTTACCTTTTCTTTTAACGTTCAATTCTGTGCAGGCACAATGGAGTGACGTAAGCACTCCTTATCCTTATGCATTGACCAGTGCTTCGTTTCTGGATGATGACCATGGTTTTGTAATTTCCGACGGATATCCGATGATGCTGGCAACCACAAATGGTGGTGCATCGTGGGATAGTATTATTATTAATACAGGAGTTGGAGCCATTGATATAGATTTTATTTCAATTGATACCGGTTTTGTGCTGGTGGATAGTTTAGGTATAACCATGCTTAAAACTACCTTTAATGGTGGCGCTTCATGGACAAGTGATACTTTACCCGCCGGTGATACCTACCAAATGATGCGTTTTACAAGTATCAGCACCGGTTATGTTACCTCCATTTTTGGTTTCGTTTATAAAACAACCAACAGTGGACAAAACTGGACCCAACTACCGCTAGGTGCTTATTCCGGAGCAACTGACAAAGAATATACAGGTACTGATACAATCATCTTTACTGGTTGGGATGGTACATTTTCATATCGCGGATCCGTGATCAGTTCGGTGAATACCGGAATAAGTTTCCAGGAACATATCGTTAATACAGATTATAGTCAGTTCAACGGAACACATTTTACCAGTGGGGCGAATGGTTTTGCCGTATTCTATAATGGTTTTCCAAACTATGATAATTACTTTATCCATACCTCCAATGGTGGTACCAGCTGGGATACGATTCTTATCGACACAGCAAGTGCAAATGTTTTTACAGATGTATTGATGACAAGTGCAACCACAGGATACATTACCAACCAGACAGGTCCAACCAGTACCATTTTAAAAGTAACCGGTGGTACAACTACCGTTGATTTTACCTTTGGCAATGCACTCAAAAGAATTTATAAAGCGGGAAATAAATTATATGCCATTGGGGAGGCGGGAAAAGTAGTGAAGTTGGGACTGCCTCTGGGCCTTGAACCAAATTCAGTTATCCCATTAGAAGGAATTTACCCGAATCCAAGTGCAGGAATAATTTTCATCCCGATCGAATCGGTTTCAGATATTATCGTACTTGATATGACTGGAAAAGTTGTTCTATCCAAAAAATTATTTCCTGGAGAGCCACTTTATTTAGGAGAACTGGCTAATGGAATGTATTGTATACAGGTGAAAAATGAAAAAGGGATTGCTGCAGGAAGAATCTTATTCAATAAATAATGAGACGATTCATTCTTATCGGTTGTTTGATCATCGGGCATTCTTTTGCACAATCCTACCAGCAAACGTTTACCGGTCCCACCATCTCACAGGCATGGGGAGTAATACCTGTTGACAATTCCTCCTCTCTGTGTTATGGAAATTCTGCGATCATTGGTTTTACAGGTCAGGATATATTCCTGCTTAAAGTTGATATGAATGGTGATACAATCTGGTCTCAATTATATGGGGGTG
>JANWKQ010000235.1 GCA_025451295.1 Flavobacteriales bacterium
AATATGAAAAGGAAATTTTTACTTGTTGGTTTTTTGTTTGTGATAACTGGGTTTCTAAAAGCTCAGATGGTTGCTCCCAACTGGACGCTCAACGATTGTAGCAGCAATTCCCATACACTGCATAGTTATCTTGATAGCCAGGAAGTAGTGGTGATGGAGTTTGTGATGGGTTGCGGAACCTGTACCAATGCCGGGACTTATTTAATGGATCTCAAAGACCAATATGATGTTTCTCATCCAGGTAAAGTAAATTTTTTCCTGATGGATTATTATCCTTCCAATACCTGTGTTGATGTAAACGGTTCATGGGCTTCCTATAATTTTAATGCCTATTTCGCAGGTTGCTGGGCCGAGAAGGAAGTATACTACCCATCTCTTTATCCGATGCCAGCGGTCGTGATTGCGGCTGGTAATTATCATACGGTGATCTATCAGGATATCAGCTGGCAGGTTTCTGATACGGTAGCCATCAAGCAGGCGATCGATCAGTTTTTTAATACGGTGGGAATAGAAGAGCAAAAAGCCGAGCAGGCATTGATCTATCCAAATCCGGCAACAGAGGTTCTTTATTTTGATTTGTCCGCGTTCAATCTTCCAGAATTAAAGATTGAAGTATATGATATGCTTGGTAAAAAAGTTCCATCTTTCGCTTTCCGAATTGAAGATAAACGTCTGGTTCTTACGGTTGCCCATATGCCAAAAGGAAATTATATGTTAGAATTGCAGGATGCGGATAAAACGATCCGAAAAAAATTCATCAAGGATTAGGTGATCAGAAAAACTTTTGTGAAAAATTAGTTCCCGAGTTTCCCTAACGACTTCCATAAAATATTCAGATCCAGTTTTACTCTATAGTCTTTCGCATAGAGCACATCCAATTTTTCTTTTGTTAAATCATCCGAAGTAATTCCTTTGATACCATCGGATGGGGTGAGCACACCAGACTTTAATGGGGGTAGATTGTTGTTTGGCTTTGAATAGCTCACCCAGGTTTTTTTACCAAAGAAGACTGAAAATATATTGGTGAAGAATCCTCTCTTGTTTTTGGGAAGCCAAATGAAGATCAGCAGGAATGAAAAGAAGAAGAGGGAAACGACCATGTCCAATCCTCGTTTTCTTCGCTTATTATTTGCTTTATTGATGGAATTCAGGTCCACTACATATAATTCGCCGCGGGTATTGATGGAATTACTTCCGATGATGAATTCGCTTTCCGGCGGTGCAATTTTATATTCGATTTCCGCTGAAGTACCACTCATGGTTTGCATAATGCGATCGGCCGGAATATTTTTTGCACAGAAAATAATTTCTGTTATCTGGTAGATCTTAACCACTTCCTGCAACTGAGCTGCATATCCCAGATATTTCGGATGGGTATAATCAGCATCCGGAAATACATAGCCTATAATATTGGGTTGTTGCTGAGTAGTCCGGATCAATCCTTCAACCCTTACACATTCTTCTTTGTCTCCGGCAATAATAATGCGTTTGGTGGCCACCGGATCGAAGCTGAGTTTTTTATAGAAATATACATGCGCCATTAATCGGAGTGCCAAAACGGCCAGGGTTGAAATAGCTGCACCAACAAGAATAATCGCTCTGGAGAAACGATAGGTTTCTGGAAGCAAAGCGTAGATCACAAGAATAAAAACAGTACCCACAAACATTCCTCTTATCACACGCATGATCTTATAAGGCTTTTCGTAGCCTCCGCTTACGGCTATCGAAATGAGCCAGGTGAGAATATAACCAGGAACGGCTAATTGTAAAAACTCCGGAGGATAAGAACCCCCATCTACATATTTATGATTGGCTTCCCAATAATTTTTAATGAGAAAAAGAAGTCCAAACATCGCAGCTCCATCCAATAAGGGGAGGGTGAGCTTTTTGATGATCCGTGCGGTAACGGCAAGCCCTGCTCTTAAATATATAGCAAGGTGGATCAAAAAGGAGAACATTCCTGCATTTTGTTTGCTAAAATGTTTTTTGGCAAAGATCACCATGGCTTTGTAGAACACAAATACATAGTTCACACTGCTCTTCTTGGTGCTTTCTCCCTTATAATGAATGATGGTTGTATCTGAAAAATAATAATTCTTATACCCACCTTTGATGATGCGATAGGAAAGATCGATGTCCTCCCCGTACATAAAATAAGTTTCATCGAGCAGACCTACTTTGTCTAACGCGGATTTTCGCATAAGCATGAATGCGCCGGAGAGCACATCTACCTCATGATTTTCATCTTTACTTAAATAACCCAAGTGATAACGTCCGAATTTTTTTGATCTTGGAAATATTTTTGAGAATCCGAATATTTTATAAAAAGCTACCCAGGGAGTTGGTAATCCTCTTTTAGATTCAGGCAGGAATTTTCCTTTTCCATCAATCATTTTCACCCCGAGTCCTCCGGCATCCGGATGTGAATCCATAAAGCTGATCACTTTGGTGAAGGTATCTTCCTGTACAACTGTATCCGGATTGAGCAATAAAATATATTCACCCTGTGCAATTTTGACGGCCTGGTTATTGGCTTTTGAAAAACCGAGGTTCTCTTTGTTTTCGATCAAAATGGTTTTTGGAAATTTTTCCTTTACCATTTGAATGGAACCATCTACGGAATTATTGTCCACCACAAAAACTTCTGCCTGGTGCGGGCCAACTGCCAATGCTTTATAAACGGATTGCAGACATTGGTCAAGAAAATGCTCAACGTTATAATTAACTATGACGATGGATAGCTTCACGCAGCTACGAAGTTAATAAAATTGGTGAATGCATAAGCTCGGTGTAAGCGGCCCGGGGTGGAGCGGCATCCTTTTCCAATTGGCAATGTGCAATAAACAATTGGCAACGCCATACGGCGTATGCCCTTTGCTTATTGCACATTGGAAAAGATATAGCGAAACACCGGATAAGCCGCCACAATAACTATCTTTAAAAAAATATATTGTATGAGTGAATGTATCTATTGTAAAAGCACCGATCTTAAAAAAGATCTATTGGTTACAACACAAGCCAGAGCGCAAGGAGTTGCCCGACCAATGGTTGGTCCCATCTATAAAAAACCTGAAAAAGACTTTTTGGGAATTTCAGAAATTGGCGTTGAACCCATATTTACTGAGATCTGCAATCAATGTGGAGGTGTTCGGCTATATATTAAGAATGTAAAGAGGGATTGGGAAGAGTATAACGAAAAAAGATAAAGCGGTAGGTTGCATCTTCAAAAAGAAATACTACATTTAAAATAAAAAATCATATGAATGAATGTATTTATTGCAAAAGCACTGAGATTGAATCAGGGTTACCAATTGTTGCAAGGGAATATGGTAATTCTCCGGTGTATGTGGGGCCATACTTTTTAATAGAAACCAAGAAATTTTTAGGCCAACAGCAAAATCATTGTAAAATTGAGCGAATGTATGCTGATATATGCAAAAAATGCGGGGGAATAAAATTTTATATAAAAGAGGTTGATAAAGATTGGCAGAAAGAAGTGCCTTCTATAAAGCCCCCCGTTATTTGGCACACGTAATTTTATATTCGGGTACTATTTTATCAACATATTCTCATATGGGTATGCCGCAAAATTGAATGACCTAAGGGATATTCATCTACATATTCGAGTTCATCACCAAACGAAATTCCGCTAGCAATCTGGTCCCTCCCGAATAGCCATCTGGAGGGCCTTTTTTGTTGCCTGGATTTACCATTTGGCCGATAGTAGCAACGGACTCCCGATGGCTATCGGGATGGCCGTCGTTGCTAAGAGCGGGTAATTATACTTCTGGGACTCAACAAAAAAATATTACCTTTAAAATAAAACTATATGAATGAATGTATCTATTGCAAAAGCACCGACATTGAAAAAGAACTACCAGTTATTTCCAGAGAATATATTGCACAGCAAGCTCAACCGGGAATGATCGGGCCATACTTTTTAAAAGAGACCAAAAAATTTTTAGGACAAACCCAATATCATTGCAGCCATCAACCAACATATGCTGATTTGTGCAAGCAATGTGGCAGTATAACAATGTATGTAAAAAATCCGAACAGGGATTGGGATAAGGCGTGGCCTTCCGGCGCTCATCCGGTTATTTGGCATCCGCTAAATAGTTAGCATACTATTATTGTTTAGCAAGCGTATTTTCATACGGTGTACGTTGCAAAATAGAACGACCAAGTGTAAGTTCATCTGCATATTCTAACTCGTCGCCAAAGGAAATTCCGCGGGCAATGGTTGATATGGTAATGGAGGCATCCTGGATTTTTTTGTATAAATAAAAGCTGGTGGTCTCACCTTCCATGGTGGTGCTCATTGCAAGGATCACTTCTTTTATAATACCCCCATTTACTTTATCCACCAATGTTTCTATAAAAAGATCGGTGGGGCCAATGCCGTCCATAGGTGAGATCTTTCCGCCGAGGACATGATATACACCTTTATATTGTTGTGTGTTCTCTATAGCCATTACATCACGAACATCTTCCACAACACATATAATAGTGGCATCACGTTTTTGATCAGCACAAATATTACATATAGGTTGATCTGATAAATTATGACATTGGGTACAATATTGAATTTCGAGTCGGAGTTTGTGCAAACTCTGCGCAAAATTTTCAACCTGTGACTTATCGAGTTTTAATAAGTGAAGCACCATTCGGGTAGCCGTCTTCCGTCCAACACCTGGTAACCCTTGAAATGATTGAATAGCGTCTTCTAAAAGTTTGGACGAGAATTGCTCCATGCCTCAAAGATAGTTAAATGAAGACGAAATTTTAATTCGCCTAGATAGTCAAGACGTGCTAAGGCACGTCTCCACAATAAACTTTAGATCCATTGGAGGAGACATCCCATGGGGCGTGTGGACATCGATTTTCAAAAGGGATTTTTGGGTTTTTTGGGGAGGGGTCCAACAGCTATTTCTTCTTTGTTATGGGAAAGCGACAACTCGGTACCCCCGGCTCAATTTCCGCTTTTAATTTTATTTATCTGATAAACAGCATATTAAATACAAATTGATGAACATTTAACATTTATTTATAGTACTATGTATTGCATAGTACTAATGTATGCATAGATTTGTGCCATAATTAATACTATGTCAGCTCAAGTTACAACAGAAAACACAGAAGCACAGATGAGAAAGGGCATCCTTGAGTTGGTGATCCTCTCCGTGCTGGCCAAAAACGATGCGTATGCATCGGACATTATCAATGAGTTAAAGGAAAGCAAACTCATTGTTGTTGAAGGCACTTTATATCCGCTGCTCACCCGCTTAAAAAACGGGGAGTTATTAAACTATCGTTGGGAAGAATCCACTCAGGGTCCACCCAGAAAATATTATACGCTTACCGAAAAAGGCAGGGAATTTTTAGCAAAACTCAATGCAACCTGGGATGATCTGGTAATGGCGGTAAATAAAGCAAGAATACAATCTTCAAATTCAAATCAACAATGAGATCAATCACGGTGATAGAAATATTAAAATAAAAAGTCATGAAAAAAACAATTAATGCAAATATAGGAGGCATGATCTTCCACCTTGACGAAGATGCTTTCGAAAAATGTAAATCTTATTTAGATACCCTCAAAACAAAATTTGGTGGAATAGATGGTGGTGAAGAGATCATCAGCGATATTGAATTTCGGATTGCTGAGATCTTTAAAGAAAAGCTTGGAGGCATTCGTGAAGTAGTTTCGGTAGAAGATGTAAATGATATGGTTGCTATTATGGGTGATCCCAATTCATTTATTGATGAGGAAACCACAACCACTTCGGGAGCTGGTCCTGCGGCAGAATTACCACGTCAGAAAAGACTTTTCCGTGATCCCGAGAACAGGGTGATCGGTGGAGTATGTAGTGGATTTGGGGCCTATCTGAATATGGATCCGTGGATCGTTCGTGCCATTATGATCTGTCTGGTTCTTTTTGGGGGTGTTAGCTTCCTGCTCTATTTTATTTTCTGGATTGCCATGCCAAAAGCCGTTACCACTTCAGACCGTTTGATGATGCGTGGAAAAAAAGTGGATGTGAACAGCATCGAAGAATCTGTAAAAAAAGAATGGAATGAGACCAAAACAGGTTTAAAGAACATGAGCAGAAGCGCCAAATCGAGTTCTTTTGTAAACGGTATCGGGAAATTTTTTCGCATTACCATTGGAGTAGGATTTTTGCTGTTCAGCACTCTGATCCTCGGTGGTTTTGTCTGGGCTATGCTCAGCAGTCATGCCACTGTACATATCGATAATCTGCACATTTCATTAAAGGATGCATCCGGTTTGATCTTCGATAGTTTTGGCGAAACGATGATCGCTTATATTGCTGCCTGGTTGCTCATCTTTGTTCCCGGTGTACTGTCTATTTATCTGGGGATTCGTGCTATTCTGCAATTCAAACATAAGTTGAGATATGTAATGTTCGGTGGATTTATGTTATGGCTCATTGGTTTGGTCCTTGGTATTTATGTTGTGATGGGCGTCTTGTCAAAAAATTCCCAGCAAGCCACGACCCGGGAAAATTTACCGGTGATGATCAGTGACTCCACCATAATTCAGGTAAGTGCAGTAGACCATGATCAGATCCAGGGATATAATTTGCAGGGATATCCAATCAGCATTGTAGATTTTGATATCGAAAAAAATTCTACCGACAGTTTTCCAACGCTTGAAATAGAAAAATTTTCACAAGGAAAGAATAAACAAATTGCTTTTGATCTTGCCCAGAAAATAAATTATTATCAACGTATTGACGGCAATAAAATTCAACTGGCCACGTATTTTATGCTTGACAAGGGAGATAAATTCAGGGGACAACATATACAGGTGAAATTAAAACTTCCGGTTGGCTATAAGGTTTATCTGGCTAAAGGTACCGAAGAACTGATCTCCGATATTTCCAATATACAGGAAGTTTGGGATCATAATATGCCTGAACATACATGGACCATGACCAAGGAAGGTTTAAATTGTGATGATTGTGAAGAAGACATCATTCGAAAAGGAAAGCATGATCATGAGGAAGAGGATGAAGATGGGAATGTAAAGATCAAGGTAACAACGGAGGATGGTGAGCATCATGTAGAAGTGAATTAATGATCCCTTTTTAAAGTTCTTTTTATATTGATATCTTTGTAAAAGCAAGCCGACTTGTCGCTGTTCCGGATCTACGGGTCCGGGAGAGAGGAAAGTCCGGGCAGCACAGAGCACCGCACTTCCTAACATGAAGGTCTCATTCGTGGGAACGGAAAGTGCCACAGAAAAAAACTACCTGATGCTTCGGCGGATGGAAAAGGTGAAAATGTGAGGTAAGAGCTCACAGTTCTGTTAGGCAACAAATGGAAAGGGTAACCCCTGCGGGCTGAAAAACCAAATACACCCCAATGAAACGGCTCGTTTCGCTTGAGGGGAGGGTAGGTTGCTGGATCCTTACAGTGATGTAAGGACTAGATAAATGACAGGATAGAACAGAACCCGGCTTACTGGCTTGCTTTTTTTAATTTTCATCGATGTCTCGTTTATAGCTTGCAAAGAGCTGGGCGGATATCGTATTTGTTGATTTTAAAATTGAATAATTCACATTAAAACAGCGGCTATGAAATATATTACCTTCATATTAAAGATCATGTTTGCGGTCTTTTTTGTCCTGCAGATCATTTTTTATACCAATCTTTCAGGATAAAGAATGATTGATTTATAAGTATTAACCCTGAGAAGAGCCATTTCTTCTTTTTGAACTTTTGCATTAAATTCTTTAGAACATATTATGAAAACAAAATTATTTTTTATTGCAGCATTGGTTTGGGTATCGTTGGGATATACCCAAACGTTAAATGTGTCAAAGCTTGACAGTATCATTACCACACTCGAAAAAAACAACCGTGCACAATTTTCAGTTTCTCTGGCAGAGAAGGGACAGGTTATCTATCAGAGATCAGTTGGATATGTAGACACTAACTTAACAATACCGGTGAACGAAAACACCAAATACCGGATTGGCTCCATCACAAAAATGTTTACTTCGGTAATGATCCTTCAACTGGTAGACGAAAAGAAACTCACCCTGCAAACCCCTCTGTCGAAATTTTTCCCGAAGATAAAAAATGCCAAATTGGTTACCATCGAACAATTGCTGGCCCACCAAAGCGGGATTCATAATTTTACAAACGATTCTACTTATCTGGATTATTATACTTCTCCAAAATCTCAAAAGGAGATGTTGGATATGATCGCTGCATCTCCAAGTGATTTTGATCCGGGGACTAAACAGGCTTATAGCAATGCCAACTTTGTATTGTTGGGATATATTATAGAGAAGATCACAAAAAAAGCATATTCGGAAAACTTACAAATACGTATTGTTCAAAAGGCAGGTCTGAAAAATACTTACTATGGTTCCAAAGCTGATCCTGGCAAAAATGAATGTCGTTCCTTCTACTGGCGAAACGACCGTTGGAAAGCAGATAAAGAAACGGATATGAGTATTCCTCATGGTGCCGGAGCAATTGTCTCTACCACCAATGATCTGGCTAAATTCATCCATGCTCTTTTTGGTGGGAAACTTATTTCAACCACCAGCTTAACAGACATGGCCACCTTAAGAAAGAGAATGGGGCTGGGGCTGTTTTCTATACCCTTTGAAGAAAAAAACGGGTATGGACATAATGGTGGTATTGATGAATTCGGTTCTCAACTTGTTTATTTTCCCGAGGATAGTTTTTCGATCGCCATTACCTGCAATGGTTCCCGGTATTCGATGAACGATTTTATGGGAGGGGCGTTGTGTTCTTATTATAACCGGCCTTATGATATTCCTGTATTCTCAAATTATACTGTGGCTGAAAATATTCTGGAACAATATATCGGCAAATATCATTCAGCCATGTTGAAGATGGATATGGATGTAACAAGAGATGGAACCACCTTGATTGTGAAGGCTACTGATCAAAATGCAGTGAGTCTTGAGGCAATGTCAGATACCCAGTTCAATATGTATGAAGCCGGAGCTATTTTTGAATTTAAAAAGAATGAACTGGGTGTGGTGAATGTGGTTGTTTTAAAACAAGGAGGAATGGAATTTAATTTCGACCGTCAATAGTCGATCTTCATCCTTTCGGGTTTATCGGAAACATAGGCACGGCGCAGATGCCGGCAGTTTGAAAACTTATATTTTATATGTAAGTTTATCCTCATGAAGCTGCGCCTGCCACATCTGTTTTCTATTATACTTTGCGTATTGGTATGGATTCCTCTTGGTGTCCATGCAGGGTTGAATACGGCAAAACTGGACAGCCTGCTTGATATATATGAGAAAAAAAACAAACTCATGTTGTCTCTTTCCATTCATGAGAAGGGTTCCCTTGTATATAGCAGAGCCATTGGGTATGCAGATGTAGATGCTCAGGTAAAGTCGAATACTGGTACTAAATACCGGGTGGGTTCCATTACTAAAATGTTTACCTCGGTAATGATCCAACAGCTCATTGAAGAAAAAAAATTAAAATTAACCACTCCACTTTCGAAGTTCTTTCCGAAAGTAAAGAATGCAAAAAAGATCACTATTCAGCAAATGCTTCAGCATAGATCGGGTTTACATAATTATACGGATGATTATGCATTTCTATTGATCAATACAACGGCAGCCACGGAGGATCAGATGCTGGATCTGATCTACCAGCTTCCGTCTGATTTTGAACCAGGGGAGAAGCATAGCTATAGCAACACCAATTATGTGCTGCTAGGATATATCATTGAAAAGCTTACCCGGAAAAGTTATAACGATGCGCTAAAGGAAAGGATCGTAGATAAAATTGGCCTTCCCAATACTTATTATGGAGGTATCACAAATGTATCGAACAATGAGGCCAGATCTTATTTATATACTAACCGCAACTGGACCTTGCATCCTGAATGGGATATGAGCACTATCCACGGAGCCGGAGCTATTGTTTCTACAACGGAGGATTTGTTGAAATTTGTGGATGCCCTGTTTGCATTTCAGCTTTTATCTGAGGAATCAGTGAAGCAAATGTGTTCTTTAAAAGATAATTATGGATATGGAATTACCAGCATCCCATTTTACGATGATTTTTTAATAGGACATAATGGACATTGGGATGCTTTTGAATCGGTGGCTGGTTATATTCCTGCATTGGATATGACGCTTGCCTTTAGTGCGAATGGAAAAAACGCCAATACCAATGATTTTTTGGTTGCGGTGCTTTCGATTTGTTTTGAGATGCCTTATGAGATCCCCAAATTCGATAAATATGAAATCCCGGAAAACATCCTGGATGATTATGCCGGAACGTATCACAGTGATCTTCTCAAAATGGATTTTACTATTTTCAGAGATGGGATTGATCTTTCCGGTCAGGCGGTTGGCCAGGCTGCTTTTGCGTTGGAAGCCGTGGATGATTTCAATTTTAAATACGAAGGCGCCGGTCTTGTGATCGAATTTAAAAGGAATGACCAGAAGAGTGTGGATCAGTTTATCCTCAAGCAAGCTGGTATGGAATATCCTTTTCTGAAACTTAAATAAGAGGTAATAAAGATGGATCAAAGAATTTTGAAGGTCAGACCTGTTTTTATTCTCCTTTGGTTTCTTTTTTCCAGTCAGCTTTATGCACAGTTCAGTTCATTTGTTACCTATGGCCTTGAGGATGGGCTCCCATCCAATACGGCTTATTATGCCTTTAAGGATGCAGATGGATACTTATGGATCACAACAGATAGAGGTGTGGTAAAGTATGACGGCTATAGTTTCAGAACTTATACAACACAGGATGGACTTTCGGATAATGAGATCTTCGAAGTCTTTCAGGATAGCAAAAAACGAATATGGTTGTCCACATTTAATGGTGTGCCCACTATTTATTCAAATGGATCTTTTTACAATTTTAGTGAACTTTTTAAACTGAAGAAGATCTCACCCAACGGTCCAACCTACAGGATCCTTGAAACACCTGAAGGGATATGGATCATGAATAGAAAAGCATTGTATAAAGTAACGAATAACCAGATCAAGATTTTTAATCCAGGAGCTCTTTCGTATGTATCGATGGCCTATCATCCGCAGGAAAAAAAAATGTACCTGCTGCACTCATCCATTTCAAAAGCGATTAGCATTGATGAGACCAACAATGTGGATACTGTAACATTCCCTACAGCACCACCCACTAATATTTCCAAACTACTAATTAAAGGCAACCTGCTTTTTTATACTGCCTGGAAGCAGCTTTGCACGTTTGATCTTTCCGCCCGGGAAGGGTTTTCTATGGACCTTGGTCAGGAAGTTCTTTCAATTTTTAATACGAATAATGACAGCCTTGTGATCACCGGTTGTGCAAATGATGTTTTCGAATATAATATCCGAAGTGGTCAGCTAAGAAAGAAGTTCATTGATCATGCCGGAGTTTCGTCTATCTTTCTTGATTCTGATCGATCGTACTGGACCACCTCGATCAACAATGGAGTGAGCTTTTTCGGAAATGAAAAAGTAGAAGCCCTTACGAATAAGAATATTTTACCCTTTGAATATGTTTCTCTGGTAAGAAAAATAGGGAACCGATTATTTATTACATCCGATAAATTCAGGTTTTGTGTCTACAATATGTCGACCAAAAAGATCGAAGGGAATTATAATGATGAGGGAAAGATACCTGGCCGCGGTTTTGCCAACGCGATCAGGGTTTCAAATGAAGGAAATGTGTACATCAGTTTTCGGATCATCCTGCTTAAAATAGACAAACAGGGAAATATTACCCGGATCCCTTTGAAACAGGTGAGTTATGATCTGATGTATACCCCGAAATATTATGTAGCGATCCATGTGGAACAAATTTCAAGACGGGAACCCTCAAAATCAATTGCAGAGATCGGCGAGGATTTTGAATCGATGGATATTACCGCCAGACATTTATACTATGATTCAACTACATCGAACATGTTTGCTTATGGTGCAGGGGGTTTATATAAAATAAATATCGACAGTTTTAACCGGGTAAGAAGTTATTCTCATATCCCGGAAGTATCCAGCAACATTTCTTCGGTTGCAAAATTTAATGATAGCATTCTTGTTGTAGGGACAACTATAAACGGGATGCATTTTTTAAAAAATGATCGCCTGGTGGCTAGTTTGTCCTATTCCGGGGGATTGGCATCTAATTATGTACACTGTATGTATGTGGAAGGAAATGAGATCTGGGTTGGAACAGATCAGGGGATCAATCTCATCAACCTTGATCTGGCCAAAGGGAAAATGTCGATGCAACATCTGGGGAAAAAGGACGGGATCTTTAGCAATGAGATCAACGATCTTTATATAGATAATGATACTGTATATGTTGCAACACCTTCTGGCCTTTTTTATTTTCATAAAAAAGACATTAAGGGGCAAATTGAAAAACCTATTTTAAATATTGAGTATATCAAATTCAATATGGTTGAAGTGAATCTTTATGATCCGTCTATGTTAAAATCGAAACAAAAGGACGTGAAGGTTAAGTTTACAGGCATATCCTACGGTTCTCTTGGAAATATAACCTATCGCTATAAACTGGCTCCCATC
>JANWKQ010000236.1 GCA_025451295.1 Flavobacteriales bacterium
GGAAGTGATTTTCAACTTGGGCCCAATAATAACGGAGGGAATTATATTCCATCTCAGGCCGGTGGATATGAAGGCTTTTGTGGTTATCTGCATTTGGGTCCCGGGAATAATCCCCTGGAAAAATGTGAGATCGAATCGGGCACAGCTATTAATGTTCCGAAGGGGTTGTCTGGTTATTTTGTAGAGTTGAATTATAAATGCAATACCCCTTTTTATTTTGATATCAAAACCTCCCTGGGTAGCCGGAACATTATCGGCTTTAATACCAAGAATACCTGGAACAAGGCTTATATCAATATTACCTATGCCATGGATGTGACCCCGGGGACGGATGTAAAAATGATCTATTCCATTTTCCGGGATACTACCATCGCGGACCAGGAGGTATTTTTAGACAATATCAAGTTCATCTTTAAGCCCTGATGAAAAACTGGTTTCGACAAACCTTTTACTACATTTTCGCAGATGTATTAGCATCTTCTCTTTCCTGGATTGTCTTTATTTATTTCAGAAAAAAATACATTGAAACGAAAGTGTACGGCTATGACGTACCAGTAGAAATTGATGAGAAAGCGATGATCGGATTTATGGTACTTCCTTTTTTCTGGGTATTTCTTTCCTGGTTCAGTGGTTATTACCGGGATATTTATCGTAAATCACGGCTCAAAGAACTTGGGCAGACATTTGCCACCATAGCACTCGGATCCGTGATCCTGTTTTTTGCGTTGTTCCTCGATGATAAGGTAGCTGGCTATCAATATTATTATCTATCCATCTTTGCTTTTTTTCTTTTACAGTTCTTCAGTACGTATTTGTTCAGGCTTATTATTACCAGCAGTACCTCACGGCTCATCCAGAAAAAGAAGATTTGGTTCAATACATTGATCATTGGTGGAGGTGCCAAGGCAAAAAAATTATATGACGACATCGAAAGCGAAAAAATAAGCAATGGAAACAAGGTGATCGGGTTTGTTCACTATGATGACGAGATCCCGGGTGAGCTTATCCAAAAGATTGAAGACCTTGGCCCCATCAACAAAGTGAAACAGATCATTATGAAGCATGGGATAGAAGAAGTGATCATTGCGATTGAGAATTCAGATCATATTCGTCTTCAACGACTCATCAGCGATCTGGATGAAAAAAATATCAAGATCAAAATGATCCCGGATATGTATGATATCCTTTCGGGATTTGTTCGCATCTCTTCTATTTTCGGAACACCATTGATTGTAGTGGACGCAGTGGTGATGCCCCAATGGCAGCAATCTGTAAAAAGAATATTGGATGTGGCCTGTTCGCTTTTTGCATTTATCGTTTTATCTCCGCTCTTTTTATTCCTGTTCCTTCTGATCAAAATGGATAGTAAAGGTCCCGTTATATTTAAACAACAAAGAATAGGACGATGGGGTAAAACTTTTACCATTTATAAGTTCCGGACGATGAAAGTGGATGCTGAAAAAGATGGCCCTGCTTTATCATCGGGTACTGATAACCGGATGACCAAAAGTGGTAAATGGCTTAGGAAGTTCAGGTTGGATGAATTCCCACAGTTTTATAATGTGCTTATTGGCAATATGAGTGTAGTAGGTCCCCGGCCGGAACGACAATTCTTTATCGATCAGATTGTGGATCTGGCCCCCCATTATAAGCTCTTACACCGTGTAAAACCAGGTATTACTTCCTGGGGGCAGGTAAAATACGGCTATGCGGAAAACGTGGAACAGATGGTGGAGCGTCTCAAATACGATATTCTTTATATTGAGAACATGTCGTTGGCCCTTGATTTTAAGATCGGGTTTTATACCTTATTGACGGTTTTAAAGGCTGAAGGCAAGTAGTTCAGGGCCTACTTCCCCCTGAACTGATTCGTTTTTAGAGGATAGCGCCTGTTTCTATCAAAAAATAATTACATTTGACTCAAATCCCTTAGTGAATGGATCTTGAAATCAAGAAAGAAGGTGATTTTGAGTACGTCGAAGTAGGCTCCGGCCCCGTGCTCATGTTACTGCATGGTTTATTTGGTGCGTTGAGTAATTTTCAGGAGGTAATCGACCATTTTAGCAAAAAATATACGGTTACCATCCCTTTAATGCCGATCTATACTTTACCGATCATTAGTACCAATGTAAAGAACCTTGCAAAACATATCGAAGATTTTATTGTATTCAAAGGCTATGAGAAACCGATTCTTGTCGGAAATTCCTTGGGTGGTCACGTAGGATTGATCTATACCTCTCAGCATCCGGAGAAAGTAAAATATTTAGTGCTTACCGGAAGCAGCGGCTTATATGAAAACGCTTTTGGAAGTACCTTCCCCAGAAAGAACGATTATAATTATATCAAGGAAAAAGTAGGTCAGACTTTTTATGACCCGAATGTTGCTACCAAGGAATTGGTGGATGAAGTTTGGGATCTGATCGGTGACCGTGGAAAAGCCTTAAGAAGTATTTCACTAGCCAAATCTGCGATACGTTCTAACATGGCTGGAGAATTACCTACAATGCATCTTCCGGTTTGCCTGATCTGGGGAAAGAATGATACCATCACACCACCTGAGGTTGCAGAAGAATTTCATCGTGAACTACCTGACTCAGATCTTTTCTGGATGGATAAATGCGGGCATGCTCCGATGATGGAACATCCCAAAGAATTTAACCAGATCCTGGACGCATGGCTTGATAAAAGAAATCAGGCTTCACAGAATTAATTTTATTTCAGATGCAAATCAAATCCGCATCCTTTGTTGCAAGTGCAGCGCAGGTTGATCAATGTCCTCCCGAAAATAAACCTGAATTTGCCTTTATTGGCCGTAGCAATGTGGGTAAATCATCCTTGTTGAATATGCTGGTGGATAAAAAAGGGATGGCTAAAACATCTTCCACACCGGGTAAAACACAACTCATTAATCATTTTATTATTAACGAGAACTGGTATATGGTGGATCTACCGGGTTATGGTTTTGCAAAAGTTTCCCGTGAAGAAAGGGAGGCATGGAAAAAAAGACTGGATGAGTATTTGCTAAAGCGTAAAAACCTGTATAGCGTATTTGTTTTAGTTGATGCCCGGGTAACACCACAGGCAAATGACGTGGAGATGATCAACTGGTTGGGCGAAAAGGGAGTTCCATTGGCCATCGTCTATACCAAAACAGATAAGATCAAACCAAAAGAAGTGGAAGAGAACTTTAAATTAATGCAGGACGAATTGTTTCGTTTCTGGACGGAACTTCCGCCGGTGCTGTTTACTTCCGCTGAAAAAAAGATAGGTAGGGAAGAGGTGCTGGGGTTTATCGGGAAGTATCTGAAGTAATCAATCACGATCAATTTGCATCGTATTTTCGCCTTCGGCGAATAATTATGTCCCGCAGATTTGCGCAGATTTACACGGATCCATTCGGCAAATACCTTTTCGATGTATAACCATTCGGACGATTGATTTACGCAGATGTGATGCGCTATAGCGCATCATCAGCGGAAATCAATCAGAGAAAAAAAAATTCAGTGCTGATCTGCGGGAAATAATAACGACGGCGAAGCCGTGGTTTTATGACACAGGTACAAATAAAAAAGGCTGCCCCTTTCGGAACAGCCCTTTCAAGTTAACGAATGCTATCTTATTTTGTTTTTTCTGTTGTTTTAGTTTCAGTAACAGTAGTGTTTTCTACCGTTTTTGTAACCATCTCAGAGTTTTTTGCTTTTCCTTTTTTAGCAGGAGGCATCATTACTCCATCAATTACATGAACTACACCGTTGGAACATTTGATGTCAGTAGTAGTGATTGTTGCACCACCTACCATCCAGGCATCTCCTTTAGAAGTAACTTTAATTACTTTCTCATTCCATCCATCTAATTCCTGTTTTGTGGTAACATCAGCAGCCATCATTTCGCCACCAACTACGTGGTAGGTAAGGATGTCTTTCAGCATTTATTTGTTTTTCTCTTCTTTCAAAGAAGCTAACTTTTTGTCACCCAATTTTGCAAACGCTGCATTTGTTGGAGCGAATACAGTAAATTTTTGAGATTCATCAGATAAAGTTTCTACCAGACCTGCAGTGCTCAAAAGATCAACTAACATAGAAAGGTTAGTGTCTGTTTTTGCAGTTTCAACAATATTAACGGTTGTTGGAACCTGAGCAGATGTATCCACCTTGCTGGTATCAACTTTGTTACTATCATTCTCTTTGGTCTTTGGTTTTTCTTTTCCTCCGCACGATGCTAATAGCATAGCCGAAACTAGTCCAAAAGCGAAAAGGTTTGTTAATTTCATAATTGTTAAATTTTTTAGTGTTTGATTTTGTGACCACAAATTATAGAAAAAGAATTGTTAATTGCAAGTAGCTGGAAGTCAGAAGACCGAAGCGGGAAGATCCAAGCCCGATGACTCGGTATAGCCTGACTTCCGGTATGGTTAGTTTCCCAATTTTTCAAAATTCACCCCCATACCCTAGGCCAATCCGGGATTTGGCACGTTTTTAAAGGTAGATCCCAGATGAATGAAAGATTGAAGGCCGTTTCCCATATATATAGACTAGTCATTGTCGGATGCTTCATGTTTACAGGTATTTACGCACAGGTGAATCCGAACAATCCGCCTTTACAGGATTCTCTTTTTTTAGCCGGGAAAGATACTTTAAGGGACGATTCCACCATGGTTATTGATCTCAAACCATTCCGGAAATTCAGTAATAAAAGGGATGAAAAACGTTATGGACGACTGGCAGAGATTGTAAAAAAGGTATATCCCATCGCCAAAATGGCCGGGGTACGGATGGAGGAATATGCGGCTGCCGTGGATACCCTCAGACGTGGACAGATCAAAGACCTCGTGGCCCAGATCGAGGATGAGGTAAAGAATAAGTATGGAGCCGATCTTAAAAAACTCACTTTTAAGGAGGGGATCGTCCTGCTAAAACTGCTTGACAGGCAAACGGCTAAAACCCCTTACCGGATTATCAAGGAATTAAAAAATGGTTTCAGCGCCATGATCTGGCAGGGACTTGCCAGTCTTTTCGAATATGATCTCAAAAAAGAATTTAGCCCCACCGAAGATCCGGAGGATGAATGGATCGATGAGATCTGTATTTTGATTGATAATGGAAAAATTTGAAAGTTCACCAGACAAAAACGAATTTCTGAATGGTGAACTTGATCAACTAGTCCTTCAGGTTTAAGACTTCTGCAACAGCTGAATAATTATTTACATCCACTCCTTCCAACAGATGCATTTCTTTTTGGGTAAGCACGATGATCTTAAAAGTAAGGGTACCCACGGGTGGAAAGGTATTTAAATCCGAATCTTTGATACGAATGAATACTGTCCCCGTTGTATACTGATAATTATAATTTTTGGTATAGGTGGAGTAAGTTTGAGTATAAGGCAATGCACCCCATTGTCCGCCCAGATTGATATAACCCAATACAGCTCCACTTGTCATAACCGCATCATTAATGGCTGAAAGACTTTTATTATAGTCATATGAGAAGTTGGAGGTGCCGGTTGTTCCATTAGCAACCCAGTCTGATGCAAGAACATCAAATTCAAATGTTTCGGGACTCGCGACTTTAGCACAAGAAGAAAATCCAACGGCGAGAAGCACCAGGGATGCTCCAAAAAATAGCTTTTTCATAGGAATCGTTTTTTTAGTTGGAACAATGTACACAAAAATTTATCACTTATGTGCATAGAAAAGCTACTTGACACTATGTGCCCTCGCCACGGCGGAGTGGTTCAAAAAATCCTATTCCAGCAATAATTTTAAAATCGAACCTGCGGCCAATGGAATTTTGGTGCCCGGCCCAAAAATAGCCGCCACGCCTTCATCAAACAAGAATTGATAATCCTGTTGAGGAATTACTCCACCAACAATTACGAGAATATCTTCCCGGTTAAATTTTTTGAGTTCAGCAATGAGTTCTGGTACTAAAGTTTTATGGCCGGCTGCTAAACTCGAAACACCTACAATATGCACATCATTCTCGATCGCCATCTTTGCGGCTTCGGCGGGTGTTGAAAAAAGTGGTCCCATATCCACATCAAAACCTATATCGGCAAATGAAGTGGCAATGATCTTTGCGCCACGATCGTGACCATCCTGTCCCATTTTGGCAATGAGAATTCTTGGCCGGCGGCCGTTCTTTTTTGCGAATTGGTCAGATAATGACAAGGCTGCTTCAAAATCTTTATCTTTTTTCATGGTATGAATATAAACACCCGAAATGGTTTTATTATCTGCTTTATATCTTCCGAATATTTTTTCCATCGCATCACTGATCTCTCCAAGTGTTGCCCTTTTTTTGGCAGCATCCACTGCCAATTCCAACAGATTACCGGAATTATCTTTACAGGCTTTTGTGATCTGATCCAATACCGCATCCACTTCTTTTTGATTTCTGTTTTTCCGGATCGTATTTAACTTTTCGATTTGTCCGTCTCTTACTTTGGCATTGTCAACATTCAATACGTCGATCTTACTTTTTTCATCTTTGGCAGGTTGATATTTATTGACGCCAATCACAATTTCTTCGAGGCTGTCGATCCTTGCCTGTTTATTGGCGGATGCTTCTTCAATTTTCATTTTAGGTAAACCAGATTCAATTGCCTTCGCCATACCACCCATTTTTTCAATTTCTTCAATATGCATCATGGCTTTTTCAACCAGTTGCCCGGTTAAATATTCAACATAATAAGAACCGGCCCATGGATCGATGCCTTTTGTTACCATGGTTTCTTCTGCTATGATCAATTGTGTATTTCTTGCGATCCTGGCCGAAAAATCAGTTGGTAATGCAATGGCTTCATCCAGTGAATTGGTATGTAAGGATTGTGTTCCTCCTAAAACAGCAGCCATGGCTTCGATGGTGGTTCTTGCAACATTATTGAATGGATCCTGCTCCGTTAAACTATAACCAGAGGTTTGGCAATGCATTCTTAACATTAAAGATTTCGGATCCTTTGGATCAAATTGTTTCACCAATTTGGCCCATAATAATCTGGCAGCTCTCAGCTTGGCAATTTCCATAAAATGATTCATGCCGATGCCGAAGAAAAAGGAAAGTCTTGGAGCAAACTCATCAATCTTTAATCCGGATGCCAATCCGGTTTTTATATATTCGATTCCATCCGCAATGGTATAAGCCAGTTCAATATCGGCCGGCGCACCTGCCTCATGCATATGATAACCAGAGATGCTGATCGAATTGAACTTCGGCATTTTTTCGGACGTATAACCAAAAATATCAGCAATGATCCGCATTGAATGTGATGGTGGATAGATGTAAGTATTTCGCACCATGAATTCTTTCAGAATATCATTCTGGATGGTACCACTTAATTCTTCTGGCTTTACGCCTTGCTCTTCACCTACTGCAATATAAAATGCCATAATAGGTAATACGGCACCGTTCATTGTCATAGAAACTGACATTTCATCCAATGGGATTTTATCGAACAGGATCTTCATGTCTTCAATGCTGTCGATGGCCACACCGGCCATACCCACATCACCGGTTACCCTTGGATGATCCGAATCATACCCACGATGCGTGGCCAGATCAAAAGCCACAGATAATCCTTTTTGTCCTGCTGCTAAATTTCTTCTGTAAAATGCATTGGATTCTTCCGCTGTTGAAAATCCGGCGTATTGACGGATCGTCCACGGCTTGATGGCAAACATGGTAGCATAAGGTCCGCGTAAAAAAGGAGCGATGCCCGCCACATAATCCATATGTGAAAAACCCTCCAGGTCTTTTTCCGAAAAATGATCTTTCAGAATAATATTCTCCGATGTAGTGAAAATATCTTCACTTTCTTCGGAAGAAGAAGCGGAGCTTATTTTTATTTTGGAGAAATCGGGTCTCATATTTTTTTGTACTTCGTGGTAATCATTTCTAATTCTTTTGTACTGTTGAACTACTCTCCAACTTCATTCTTTCAAATTCTATTTTCTCGGCAAGCCTAACTGGTTTCAACGGAATGGCGATCTTGTTTTCGTTCGACATATCTGTATGTTCTACTTTTGTATACTCGCCCGTTTTGGTTTCTGTTTTGTTCGGATATTTATTCACGCCTACCGAAGTTAATCTGCCTGACATAAAATCAGCCTGTTGTTTTTCGGCGATGATCTGTACTTTTTGCTGAATGAATTTATTTTTTAACGATGCAATAAACCCGCCTTGTTTTTCCATTTCTAAAAACAACTTCCAGGAAGCATCCACCATTTTTTCCGTGATCTGTTCTATATAGTATGAACCCGCTGCCGGGTCATTCACTTGATGAAGCATGCTTTCCTCTTTTAATATCAGCTGAATATTTCTGCTTAAACGATAACTGAATTCATCCGGCAAACGATAGGTTTCATCAAAAGGAAGAATGGTTATGTTTTGTGCCCCACCGATCGCAGCACTCATGGCTTCGGAAGTTCCCCGTATTAAGTTGTTATACGGGTCATACATGGTTTTATTTCTTTTTGCACTCGTTGCATTCACAAAAGGGATGATAGTTTCTTTTCCGTATGCTTTTGCCAGGTTTTGAAATAAAATATGGAATGCCCTGAATTTTCCGATCTCTAAAAAATATTCCGGTCCAATGGCTAAATGAAATTGTAAATGTTGCCAGATCATCTCCTGGTCCAGCTTATGTTGATCCGCCCAATCCAGGTATTCTACCAGCATCGACAAGGCAGTCGCAATTTCGTGCACCGCATTTCCTCCACTTTCCCTTACCAATCCGGCATTTATATTTACAATCTTAAATGCTGGCAATTGAGTATGGACCGTTTCCAGGACCGATGCAAATATTTTGGACGCTTCTTTTTCTTCGTAGTTAAAATGTCCGTTAAGCAACAATTCACTCAAAGGATCATAGTTGATCGATCCTTTAATAACAGCCGGATCAAAATTATTCGTCTCTAAATAATCAATGTACATGTATAACCAGGCCACATTCGATTCTTCAAAATCAAAATGGGTGGAGATCCAATCGAGCCGAATGTCTTTTAAGAGGGCATCAATCTCTTTTTCCGTGCCTACTTGTGTTGCCTTGAAATAAAGTGAATCCGCTCCGTTTTCTAATGCTAAAATTGCCGACTGATTTGCTGCCATGATCTTATCGGCATAAATAATCTGCCGGATCTCCCAGTTATTTGAAATGGCTGGATGATACTTCGGGGAATTTTCTTCTTTCCGGTAAAATGCATTCAGATCAACATCATGATCGGTATGCCAGATGAGTTTTTCGAGTTCTTTGGGGTCCTTTACTGATTTTCTGATCTCTTCCACCCATTGTTCGGTAGAAGGAACTGGAAATTCATCTGACCAATTCACTGACATGTTTTTTCTTTGGGTAAAAGTACAAAAAATGTCCGGGATGCAGGTTTTATTGCGCCCTTTCAGGGCTTGGATGTTTGGTAAACTCTGAACCCAGGGTTACACCCCCGGCTGATTTATTTGATCCCTTCAGGGCAAACAAAACTCAGCCGGATCTTGTCCTGAAAGGACATGATTGGTTAGCCCGGGGTGTAATCCCTGGTTGATGAAATACAAAATGCGGGAGCCCTGAAAGGGCGAAACAATTTGCGAACGGTAAGAAGAAAATGTTGAGTGAAAATTAGAAAATCAATTCTGATGATCCTCAGATCCATCGGTAATATTCTTCGGAGGTAAAGTCCCAAAGATCACATCCCAAAACGGAGTTGAAACACCAAATGCTTTATTGTTAAAACGATAATGATGCATGTTGTGATGTCTCCACAATGGTTGTAACCATTTAAAGGGTGGTTTAAAATTATGGATGATAAAATGGATGGAACTATACATTAAATAACCCATAATAATTCCGGGTAAAAACAGGTAAACAAATTTTCCCATCATTAACCAAATGGAAACATAGAACAAAAACATCAAAATCAAATTGGTCAATGGTGGTTGATACAATTTATCAGGATGTTTTGGATCATCATGGTGAACACCATGAACCAACCAGATCGCTTTTTTGCCTTTTTCGGAAGTGGCAGGATAATGAAATGCAAAACGATGCATTACATACTCGATGAGGGTCCAGGCAAAAATCCCCAATAGGAAAACCCAGAAATAGGGGATTGGATTGAGGTCTCTTTTAAAATATCCGAACAGAATCAAACAGGTGGCGGCAGTAACGTCCATTGGAATGATGATCCAGGGTGAAGTTCTGGAGAGGATACCTAGTTTGGAGTGTAATTTCTGGGTATCAACAACTTCCGTAGGTATGATCTTTTCTTCTGTTTCGGGTAAATTCATCCCCACAAAAGTAGCTATATACCCCCTAGTTTGCAAATATGGCTGTATTCAGCCTCAGATACTGCCGATACAGAAAGCCTGGCGATTTTCAGAAGCTCCATGCTGGCAAGCTTTTTATCGGTTTTGATATAGGAAAGGGGGACTGTTTTTTTAAATTTTTTATGAGGTTTTATTTCAACAGCCAACCATGCGGTTTCTGTGGTGGTTGGGTCCTGGAAATGTTCTTTTGCAATTTCTGCCACGCCTACAATTTCCAAACCTTCGTTGCTATGATAAAAGAAAAGCTTATCTCCTTTTTTCATATCCCGTAAATTATTTCTTGCCCGATAGTTTCGTACACCATCCCAGGTTGCTTTTCCATCCTTTTCAAGTTGTTCCCATGGGTACACCGAAGGTTCCGATTTGATCAGCCAGTATTTCATTTACGATTTTGGATTTATGATTTACGATTAATACAATTCATTATTTTTTGTCATCCTGAGCTTGTCGAAGGATTATTTGGGCGTCTTATCCGGTGTTATGCAGTAGTCCTCGCTACGCTGCGGGCTACTGCAGCCACCCCGGGCCGCTTCCGTTTGTTTTGGAACTTTTAAAAGCAAGGAGTTTCAAGGCGAACAAAACCGAAAATGCGCAGTTTACATTCGTAAATGAGCAATTTGAGGTTGAAGTTCAACGCAGAAACCCGAAGATTTTAAAAGTTCCATTAATACATTAATTTAAACAACAATTCTCCAAGCAATCCTTTATGATCTGCGCTGCCATTGTTTACCCCTTTTCCCCTCAGATCATATTCCTGTAACAGCCGTATATTTCTCCAGCATTTATTAAAATTATAATTCTTTAATCCATCCTGTAGTTCACGTTTATCAAACATTTTTACGGTATAACCAAGTGAACTTACTGCGTTTTTATCTCTTTCAACCAGTTGGTTGGCCCATAATAATTTGGAATAGAAACTATATAAAATTGCGGTTACTGCAGGCAGTGAGAATTCATTCGGATTTGCATAGGCATAAGAGGCGATCTTAAAAACACGTCCACGACTGTTGGAGGCCAACGCTTTTTGCAGTTCAAAAATATTGTACTCGCGGTTCATGCCTACATTGTCGGCAATTGCCTCGAGGCGTATTTCCACACCCGGACCTAAGGCAATGCCCATCTTCTCCATCTCGTTCGATAATTTATTCAGATCGTTACCGATGAGGTCAATTAACGCAAAAGCGGCTTTTTCATGGATCTGGATCTGCATTTTGGCAAACTTTGCTTTGATCCAGTCAACCGTTTCAATATCCGTTTGGTATTTTGATTCGAATACCTTAGCATTTTTACTGGCAAGTAATTTCTTAAAAACATTTTTTCTTTTGTCGAGGGTACCGTATTTATAACAAATAACTAATACCGTTGTGCTAACCGGTTTATTAAAATAAGCTTCGAGTTTTTCCAATTCCTTAAATGACTGGGCTTCCTTAATGATCACCACTCTTCTTTCGGACATCATTGGATAACTCCGGGCAATGGCAATAATATTTTCTGCCGTGGCATCTTTCCCATACACCACCGTTTCGTTGAATTCCTTTTCGGATTCATCCAGGAGGGTCTGTGAGATAAAATCAGAGACCAGATCGATAAAATACACCTCTTCACCATGCAACACCACGATGGGTGCAACCTGTTTGAGTTTAATGTCCGCTAAAAAATCCCGTACTTTCACATTTCAAAATTGCCTAAAATAAATGAAGGGGTGAAGATAAATTTTCAACAGATGTTGAAAATCCCTCCACCCCTTGCATAGTTGGGCTTGGATATTTTACAGTAGCTCTTTAGTTAAACACAAAGCCATTAGGTGCAACTCCTACATTCAAGGTGTCGATCAACGCTCCGGTGGATGCATTGTATCTTTTTACCACCCCGGAGGATACAAAGTTTTTTGCATCAGCAACAAACAGTGTATTGTTGGCTGAATAATAGTTCATGCCATAAAAACTGGTGGCCGGACCCGTAATAAAAGGACTGGCTGGGGCCACTGTGGCTGATTTGTCAATCTTGTACACATTGCCCAGATATTCGTAGTAGAGATTATTTCCGTCAGTGGCTAATTGGGATGGATTATTAAAAGCGGTACTGCCAATGTTGATGGTCTTTACGATCGCTGTAGCGGTAGAATTTAAAACAAGTAACCCACCATCGGTTTGGGTTCCACTCCATGCGGGTTTCCCTGTATACAATACCCATATGTTGCCATCACTGGTTTTAGTAATGTATTTTGGATAATCGATGTCACCAATATTTGTTTTCGCCAGGGTCGTTGTATTTACCAGGTGAAGGGTGGTATCACCGGAGTTGGCGACTAAAAGAGAACTACCAACCATCATCATTTGTTCAGGAAGTTTTCCAACCTGTACCGAATCGACGATGGCATTGGTGCTCAGATCAACGATCATTACATTTCCATTGTTTACAAAGTCTATATATTCGCTTATATATCCCTTGCCATTATAGGACACCATAAATCTTGGCAAAAGAAATCCGTTAATGGTTGTTGTGTTCTTAAGGTCATCAATATCCACCACCACAACTTTGTTGCTGTTGTTCACCAGAAGGTATGCGTTTCCATTATTAATATGCATGGATTGCAAGACATCACCTAATATCAAACCACCATTGGCAGCTGCATATTGATTGTTGTTAACGCTGTTGTCACTTTTTATAAAGCTTACTTCACCGTTAGAGGACCCAAAGGCACCTTCGTTGATAACAAATACGCCATTGGTAAATTGACCGGGTGGATTATTGGTTTCATCACATCCGGCAATCGCCATCGAAAAAATGACAGCGAGGATCAATAAATAGAACTTGTTTTTCATTTGTTGTTTTGTTTAAAGGTTTATTCGTTTATGTTAGTTTTAAATTGGTACTCATGAGCTCACCGCCTCTGGCGGTTCGGTTGTATATCCAGATAAAAATTAATTCCTGCACTAAAGTTGATGCCTGGCATTGGCCGGTTGAGCACCATTTGATAATCTGCATGGGTTACATTGTTGAGTCTTCCGAAGAAGCCAATGGCACATGATGTTAACTTCAGGGTATAACCTGCTTGCAGATTCAATAAAAAGAAAGAGGGGATGAATTGAGTATTGTCACTCAGTGTAAACCGCTTCGAATAAAAAGAGGGAAGGATGGTTAAATAAATTTCATCCCACTTAAGTTCAAGGGTTCCTTTTACAGAATGTTGTGGGACATAAATGAGCTGGTAGAAATTATTATTTACATCCGTTGCATGTGTAAAATTATAATGCCCCTGCAAATTCAATTTCCATTTCTTTTTTTTCAATGAAAAGCTGGCTCCGCCTTCGAATCCGGCTGATTGTACTTCGGTGAGATTTTGTGGCTCCCAATAACCAAATATCGTTGGGGTCCATTGGATCCAGTTGGAAGTCCGGCCAAAATAACCCATCACATCGAATGACAGATCGATCCATGGTAAGTCCATCTTATATTTAAAAGATGCCTCCGTATTCCATGAATACTCAGGTTTTAAATTGGGATTTCCCCCCGGCACCCAATAGAGATCATTCAGTGTTGGCATTCTGTAGGCAGTATTAAATGCCAGGCAGGCCGTTATTGAATGTCCCTCTTTAATGTGTTGGGTAAGATCCATTCCAATATGGGCTGAAGGATAGGAGATATAATGGGTAGAAAGTTGTTGCCGCATTCCTGCACTCAATTTAGCCTGTGTTATGCGACTCTTCGATCTGAATCTCCAATTGGTCATGATAAAAACATTTCCACGAAATTCGGTAATGGGATTACCATAATATTGATACTCGGAATAGTTCACCGAAAAATTCCCACCACTGATCAATGCAAATACTTTAGAACTGCTATATGTGTATTGGAGCTGAACCTGACCTGAGTGGATCAATGAGCTATCATTAAATGCATCGGTCCGGAAATTAAGGTGGTCCTGCAAGTAAGCAACCTGTAGTTTAATACCGTGAAACCTGATCTGTTTCCACAACTGAGTCATCAACCGGATATTTTGATCAAATTGTTGTGAATTGTTATTTGCAGCACCCAAAGGTGGTGGAATTCTTCGATCGGTATAATTAAACCAGCCATGAAAGCTGAGATTCCAGTTTTTCTTAAAGCTGAAGAACAGATCTTGTATGATCTGGTAAGAGAAAAAATTGGCATTCACGGTTTCTTTTGTGGGAAAACCTACCGTGGCTTTATCTTTATACGCATAGTTATTGTTGGACGAATTCCGGAGGAAAGCCGTTCTACCCTGAAAAATTTTATTTCCGTAATTGGTTTGTACGCCTGTATTCCAGGAAAAAAAACTACCAAATTCCTGTTGCAAGGTAATATTGAACTTATTATTGAAATCAGGGTGGTATTCCAGCAAAAGGGATCCGCCCTGGGCCCCATTTCCATATTGCGTCGAACTGCTTCCTTCGATGAGTTTGATCGAATTAAAAAATCCACCTGGCATTAAATTCATATCGAGCTGACCCAATCCTGCATTATTAATGGGAATCCCATTCCATAAAGTGGAAGTTCTTTCAGGCCCAAATCCTCTTAGTGTAACAGCATTGTTCATCCCATTCCCATAGCTCCGCATGTAGACTCCGCCAACGGTTTGAAGCGCATCACTGAGCCCACTGATGGAGGAATTATCACGTAATAAAGTGGGTGAAAGGGTATAGGTCCTGATACCTGCTGTAAAGTCATAACCTTGATAATCACGCAGGATATATGTATTTAGGACCGTTATTGGTATTGTATCAGTTTTTTTAATGGAATCGGTAACTACCTGCGCAAAAAGGTTAGATAGACCAGCAAGCAGGAATACCGTTGAAAAAAGCCATTTGAGCAAAAAAACTTTCACTTACCATTTTGTGTTTGCAACACTTTCTTCCCGAAATGTCGTTTGTTATGTAGAGGCAGGTCTCCTGGCTTAGCTCATTTTTTTCCGCCTTCCCGTTCTAACCATTAGCGCTGGAACAGTGGCGATGTATAATTTGGAAAAAAATGTAAAGAGCAATACAGTTGCGGGTACAGCTACCGGTTCTCACGGTAATTCCCTTTTCACCTTCATGATTAAATGTCATGAAGACACCACTACGCTACAAATATATATTTTATTTACGATCTGCGATTTTGGATTTACGATTAATACAAATAAAATGGAGTAGGCACCCTCATTTATCCGGTTTTAGTATCCATAGAATCTGTTCCAGAGTGTATTAATCGTAGATCGTAAATCCAAAATCGTAAATCGATGGGTCGGGCCGGATTGCTCACCCTGTCATCTATAAAGGCCAGGGGAGAGGCCTCCATAGCCAAGGGGGGCCTTCCTATAAATTGTTAATTTCTCGTTGCATAACTCTTCTATGGTAAAAGGCATTCAAGAGTCAATTGTAGCTACTTTTGGCTCAGTTCAAAGACATACTAATAACATTCAAAAAATCGTTTATAGTAATAAGACCCTTTATCAACTAATCATAAAACAAAAACACTATGGGAATATTATTGCAAATTGTGGATCCTGTCGATACAACCAAAGCAGCCAGCACAGTGGTGGATACGCTTGGTAAAACACCACCAGCTCCTCCTGAGACAATGCAGGTGTTGGATCTCGCCATTAAAGGAGGATGGACCATGATACCGATTGCGATTATGTCGCTGATTGCCATTTACCTGATTATTGAACGGCTTATTGCTATTGGAAAAGCCAGGCGGGAAGACACGAACTTCATGAACAACATCAAAGATTTTATACATAATGGAAAGATAGATGCCGCCATATCGCTCTGTCGTGCCACCCCAACACCCATTGCCCGGATGCTCGAAAAAGGGATTGGACGGATCGGAAATTCATTGGCCGATATTAGTCTGGCCATAGAGAACCGCGCCAAACTGGAAGTGTATGGGCTTGAGAAAAATCTTTCTATCCTCGCAACCATTGCGGGTGCCGCACCATTAATGGGATTGATTGGTACA
>JANWKQ010000237.1 GCA_025451295.1 Flavobacteriales bacterium
CGAAGAAAAAATGGCAGGTGGTAAATTAACCGCACGGCAGAAGATGATTAACATGATGTATCTCGTGTTAACAGCCTTATTGGCCTTAAATATATCAAAAGAGGTGCTTCACGCATTTGTGGTAGTAAACATTGGTTTAATGCAACAAAAGCAGAACATCGAATCTAAAAATGACGCTACCATTAAGGAGTTCATGAACCAGGTTACGGTTAATCCAAAGAACGACCGTATCAAAGGTTATCATGATCAGGCCGTACAGGTAGGTCAGCTATCCAAAGAACTGAACGACTTCATCGAAGACATGAAAATTAAACTCGTGGCCTTTACTGATGGATGTAGTGAAGATAAAGCGAAAGAAAGAGTGCTGAATCCATTTAAGGTGGATCGAAAGGATGATTACGACAAAACCACTAACTGGTTTGGTACAAGTAAAGCTCCCGGAGATGCCGCTGATGGAAAAGCACATATTCTGAAACTAAAACTGGAAGAATATAAAAAGAAACTATTGGGCTTCGTTCAAACCAAAGATCCTAACAAAAAGAAAATGGTTGAAAAAGCACTTCATATCCTGGATCTTGAAGTTCCGGAAGGTGATGAGCATGCACACGAAACCAAAAGTTCCTGGGAAATGTTCTACTTCTACCATCAGCCTTTATCAGCTGCTTTGGTGGAGTTAACCAAATGGCAAAACATTGTTCGAGGTGCGGAATCAGAACTTCTTACCTATTTATGGGATCAGATCTCTGCAACTGCCTTCAAATTTGATGCAGTAACAGCAGCCATCATTCCAAAATCAAACTTCGTTACCTCCGGTTCGATGTTTGAGGCGGAGGTTTTCCTCGCAGCTTATTCAACCGCGGTTAAACCCATTATTATTTATGGTACCGGTGTGGATAGCGTAACAGGAAATGTACAAGGTGGTGTTGAATTGGAAAAAGATAAGATCTATGATGGAAAAGGACATCTTTCCATCCCTGCCAGCGGTTCCGGAGAAAGAACCATCGGTGGTGTGATCAAGATCATTAACCCGGTTACTCAGCAGGAAACACCTTATACTTTCCAGACAAAGTATAACGTTGCTCCTCCTTCTGCAACCGTTTCTGCAACTAAGATGAACGTAATGTACCGTGGTTTGGATAATCCAATTGAGGTTTCCGTACCAGGTGTTGCGCCAAATAATGTGATCGTTAATTGTTCAGGTGGTTCAATGACCGGTAGTAATGGTAAATACAGTGTAAAACCAGGAACCGGAAAACTGATCAAGATCACTGTTTCTGCTAAAAATACCGATGGAAAAACACAAAGTATGGGAGGATATGACTTCAGGGTTAAATCTGTTCCTACTCCATTAATTACCTGGGCGGGTGCCAAAACAGGAGAAAGAGTTAGTTCTTCTGCAGCTAGTGGTAACCCATTGATCCCAAAAATGGAGGACTTCGATTTCGATGTATATTCTGTGATCAATTCCTTTAGTATAGCCTTTAGCTTGAATGGTTCTTATTTCTCCAAAACCGGAATCTCGGGTAACCAGATCCCAGGTGATGTGTCAACTAAAATCAAGTCTTTGCCAAAAGGAACCAAGATTTATTTCGATGATATTAAAATAACTGTACCAGGCGGTGAGAGAAGAACTTCCTCAGCAGTATATCTCATCCAATAAATAAACTCAAATTCATCAAAAACATGAAACAAATCGTATTCATTTTCAGCTTAGCCATCGCAGGTTTGATCAATGTATCAAGCTATGCGCAGGGTGGGACTGTATTAAATCCGGATGATAGCCCAAGAGATGGCTATTACGATAAGATACATTATCCCAGCAGGCGAGTGGTTCCATATCCATATCTGCGTGAAGCGGATGTAATGTGGACCAGAAGGGTTTGGCGAATCATTGACCTGAGAGAGAAGATCAATCAGCCAATGTATTATCCAACACGCCCTACTAACTTACGTAAGAACCTCATCTTTATCCTTCAGGAAGCAGTTTGTGGAACTGAAACTCAACCCGCAGTTATTAAAGGATACGATCCTTTTAACGGGGATGACTTCACAGGAGAAATGACCACGGCTGAGATCAAGGGTATCGGTGCAAGTTCCGACTCTGGTAAAGTAACACGTCCTTATCCTCCTTATGATGAGGTGGACACATTGTATACCACTGAGTTTGATCCTGCCAACGTAAAGCAATACCGTGTTAAAGAAGACTGGTATTTCGAAAAACAACGTTCGGTAATGGAGCCACGTATTTTGGGTCTTTGCCCACGTATGGCTGTTTATGATAAAAATACCGGTGAATTCCGTGATTACCAGGATATGTATTGGTTATACTTCCCAGAAGTACGTAAAGTGCTTGTAAACGAAGAGGTATATAACCCCTATAACTTTGGATCACGCATCACCTATGATGATTTGTTCATGAAAAGAATGTTTAATAGTCTCATCTATAAAGTAGATAATACCTATGACCGTCGTATTGAAGAATACGTGAAAGGTCTGGATGCTTTATTGGAGGCCGAAAATATCAAGGATATCATCTTCAAGTTTGAAAATGATGTCTGGGAGCAATAATCCTAAAATCACTTAACAGAAAATGCCATCCTTTTAGGGTGGCATTTTTGTTTGAAGGCGATCTTTAACAGGTTCTCATATACTTTATCGGTACAGATAATCGTTTCTATGGAGCAGCAACCAATTCACCAAAACATGAGGCTATTATTTGTTATTTGCATTTCTGCGATAATCAGTCTATTCAATTCAACATGCCTGGCTCAGGTAGGAGATCCTGATGATACTTTAAAAAGAGACGGGTATCCACCCAAAGAACATATTCTCGGCCGACGGGTGGTTCCTTATCCTTATTTACGTGAAGCTGACGTAATGTGGACCCGCAGGATCTGGAGAATTATAGATCTGAGAGAAAAGATCAATCAACCCCTGTACTATCCAACAAGACCTACCAATCTTCGCAAGAATCTAATTACCATCCTCCATGAAGCCGTCTGTGGTACGGAAACCCAGCCCGCATTGATAAAAGGTTACGATCCTTTTAATGGAGATGATTTCAAGGTTGAAATGACCACTGCTGAGATCAAGAGTATTGGTTCAAGCAGCGACTCGGGAAAAGTCACCAGGCCTTATCCTCCCTATGAAGAAATTGATACCGTTTATACAACCGATTTTGACCCAGCCAATGTAAAGCAATACAGGATCAAGGAAGATTGGTATTTCGATCGGCAAAGATCCGTCATGGAGCCGCGGATCCTGGGTATTTGCCCGAGGATGGCAGTGTTCGATAAAAATACGGGTGAATTCAGGGACTATCAGGATATGTACTGGCTTTATTTTCCTGCAGTAAGATATATTCTGATTGGTGAAGAAGTATACAACCCTTACAATTTTGGAACCCGCATTAGTTATGACGATTTTTTTATGAAACGAATGTTTAATAGTCTGATCTATAAAGTAGACAATAACTATGATCGACGGATCGAAGAATATGTAAAAGGAATTGATGCCTTACTCGAGGCAGAAAGCATCAAGGATATGATCTTCAAGTTTGAACATGACGTCTGGGAACAGTAATTTATTGACGAACGTCTCCAATTATCCACGAATAATTAATGTATAGCATAATCGAGAGTCTCTGCCGGAGGTAGCATCCGGAGGAATCGTCATTCGTCATTCGTCAATGGAATGTGGCTTTTTATACAAGTTTCTTCTCTAGGAGATACTCAGCGATCTGTACTGCATTTGTTGCGGCACCTTTACGGAGATTATCTGCAACGATCCACATATTAATCGTGTTGGGTTGAGATTCATCCCGACGCATACGTCCAACAAATACCTCATCTCTTCCATGTGAATCCATTGGCATTGGATAGAGTTGCTGGGATGGATCATCTTTAACGATCACGCCCTTTAATGACGAAAGCAGATGGCGTATATCGGTTAGTTCATAATCCTTTTCAAATTCAATATTTACGGCTTCAGAATGTCCGCCTACCACGGGAATTCTAACGGTCGTGCTGGTTAACCGAATGGAATCATCACCAAGAATTTTTTTGGTCTCATTTACCATCTTCATTTCTTCCTTCGTATACCCGTTTTCGAGGAAAACATCGATCTGAGGGATGACATTCATATCAATCGGATATTTATAAGCCATTTCTCCTTTTACACCTTTTCTTTCATTCATCAATTGTTCTACCGCTTTTACCCCAGTGCCGGTAACGGATTGATACGTGGATACCACTACTCTTTTGATCCCGTATTTTTTATGTAATGGATCCAGGATCACCACCAATTGAATCGTACTGCAGTTTGGATTGGCAATGATCTTATCATTCGCCGTTAATACATGGGCATTTACCTCGGGTACCACCAATTTTTTTGTCGGATCCATTCGCCATGCACTTGAATTGTCAACCACCGTAATACCAGCTTCTGCAAATTTGGGAGCCCATTCTTTGGAAGTATCTCCGCCTGCCGAAAAAATGGCGATCGACGGTTTGGCGTCAATGGCTTGTTGCATAGAATGTACGGAGTATTCCTTTCCTTTGAACTGTATCATTTTACCTACTGAGCGTTCACTGGCAACCGGTATCAGATCAGTAACCGGGAAGTTCCGCTCTGCTAAAATCTTTAACATTTCGGTGCCTACCAGCCCGGTGGCGCCTACAACTGCAATTTTCATAAAAATAATTTAACGTGGTAAAAGTAATTGTTTAAGCCTGGATATGAATATTTTTTTTAATTTTAATCAGTTGAACCAGCTAATTTGAGAAGGACCAGCCTCATATCATTCATCATCATCACCTCAGTTTTCAGAGCGGTTTACGGACAGGTAAACGATAACTTTTCGGACGGAAACTTTACCGCCAATCCTCCCTGGGCAGGTGACAATTCGAAATTTACTGTGGCCGCAGCCGAACTCTGGTTGAATGCACCGGTCGTAACTGATGTAGCTTTCTTAAGTACACCTTCATCCGCCATTGTCAACAACGAATGGCAGTTTTATAACCGAATGGATTTTAATCCTTCTTCTTCCAATTTTTGCAGATTCTATTTGGTATCCGATCAGAAAAATTTTAATTCAACCATTATTAATGGTTATTACGTAGAACTTGGCCGGTCGAATGATGAGATCAGTCTGTACCAGCAGGTGAATGGTGTTTCTACCAAAATAATTGATGGAACCGATAACATGCTCAATGTGGCGACCTGCACCACAAGAGTAAAAGTGACACGTACTGGCAACCTTTGGGAATTATTGGTTGACCCAAGCGGTGGAACCAGCTTTAGTTCGTTGGGAACTTTTACCGATGGTACAATTACAGAAACCTATTTTTTGGGTGCCTATTGTAAATATACCAGCACCCGTTCTGATAAATTCTTTTTTGACGATGTAACTACCACTGGTACCAATTGGACTGATGCGGTGGTCCCTTTTGTTCAAAGTCATCAGGCGGCCGGTAATATTCTTACCATTCAACTCAATGAGCCGGTCTTATCAACGGATCTCACTCCTGTAAATTTTTCACTCGACTATGGTCTTACAGTATTAAGCGTGGTAGAGGATAGCCTTGATTGCAAAAAACTCGTTATTACTGCCAGTGGAAATTTTGCATATGACGTATTGTATCATTTGGGAATTAATGCACTTCACGATCTCAACGGAAATATCAGTGGGATCATTTCTTATCCTTTTCTCCTGCATACGGCCACACCGGGCGATATCGTAATCAATGAAATGATGGCAGATCCAAGTCCACAGGTTGGATTGCCAAACGCAGAATATGTGGAGTTGAGAAATAATTCAGCTTTTCCTCTCAATGTTTTTCAATGGACTTTTAAAGTGGGGGCATCAACCAAAGTTCTTCCATCCTATACAATAGCTCCCGGAGATTTTGTACTGCTTGCAGATGTAAACGATACAGCTTCCTTCGGAAGTCCATTCAAAAAAATCGGGATCACCTCGTTTCCCGGCCTCACAAATTCAGGAACGAACGTGGAACTTCATGATTCAACCGGATTGCAGATGGATTTCTTGAATTTTGATCTTACCTGGTACCAGGATGCTTCAAAGGATGATGGAGGATATTCACTCGAGAGAATCAATCCAAACGAGTTTTGTATGCAGATGCTTAACTGGCATGGATCAAATGGTGCAACCGGTGGAACTCCCTGTTCGGAAAACTCGGTATTCGATACAACCCTGGCATCCGTCACCGTCAATTATTTCTGGATTGATAGTGTGAATCTCTTACTTGTGTTTAATCAGCAAATGAATCCCTCCGGTTTTGTGATCGGAAATTTCACTTTGCAAAACCTGATCAATGTGGCTGTTGTTTCTGGTGATTCTTGTATACTAACATTGAGTGCACCATTAACCATCAATACGCCTTTTAACCTTACAATTTCCGGAGCATTGCAGGATTGTGTGAATGATAGTCTCGTTACTCCATTGATCATTTCGGTCGTGAATTTTTCTCCCCAGCTTTTTGATATGCTGGTGAATGAGATCATGATTGATGAAACCCCACCCATTTTATTACCCGCTTCGGAGTATATTGAAATTTACAATACCCAATCATTCCCGGTCAATCTGGCCGGCTGGACCCTGGTGGTTAATGGAGCATCTTATACGTTGGGGAATTATGTTTTACCGGCTGATAGTTTTATTGTGTTGGTGGATGATGATAATATCAGTTTGTTCACGGGGATAAACGCCGGAAGTATAACTGGCTTTGGAGGAATTACCAATGAGAATGGTTTAATTGAACTTTATCATTCAGGAGGAAACTTGATGCATGCAGTACAATATGATATCGGCTATTATGATGCTCCGGGAAAAGAAAATGGTGGTTGGTCGTTGGAAATGATCGATGTGAACCGACCTTGTTTAAAAAATTCAAACTGGACGGCTTCGCAAGACCCACTCGGAGGTACCCCAGGTCGACGCAATTCTTTCAACCTGGTTGTTAATGACAATACCAAACCACATGCCATTAAAACCGGTATGGGTGGACTGGATACGGTGATCGTTTATTTTGATGAAGCCATTCTTCCTTCTTCTTTTAGTTTGAGTAATGCACAATTGATCAATGGATCTTCCATTCTTGGATTGAATTATAGTTCACCTTTGCTGGATGTCTACCGGATAAAGATCCAGAACGCCATCTTACCGGATTCTATCTATAGAATTAGCTTTTCAGGATTAACAGATTGCGAAGGCAACATGATTGTGATGGACACTTTACCCTTTTCACAAGCAGTGATACCTAATAATTTTGATCTGGTCATCAATGAAGTGCTGTCGGATCCCACAACAAATTGCATTGATTACGTAGAGATCTATAACAGAGGTACGCATGCAGTGGAATTATCAGGCATGATCATTGGAGAAGGAGATACCACTACATTACTTTTAACGAGTTATACGTCCATGGCATCTTCCAGTATATTATTGCATCCTGGAGAATATATTTTCATTTCGGAGGATCACGAACAGGTAATGAGTTGCTATCCATTACAAGATAGTACCAGTTATTGGGACGTGGATAATTTACCGGATTTTACCAATGCAGGAGGTGTGGTTGGGGTTTCTACTTTTAACCAGCAATGGATCGATATGTTTGCCTACAATGAAGATATGCATCTGAGTATCTTAGGTTCAACAGATGGTGTATCGTTGGAAAGACTGGATGTGAATGCACCCACTCAAAATTCGATGAACTGGCATTCGGCAGCATCTACTGTTGGATTCGGAACTCCCGGTTACCGAAACTCTCAATCTTCACCGGCCATTATCGTCAGTGATGATTTTACGATTGATCCTGAAGTATTCTCTCCCGATAATGACGGTTATAAAGATTATGTAACCATCTATTATCAATTAGACAATGGTGGATATACAGCCACATTAAAGATATATGATCAGGCCGGCCGATTGGAAAAAATTCTGGTGAACAATCAAACCTTGGGAACATCAGGAAGTTTTACATGGGACGGAACAAATGATGATGGAGGAAAAGTAAATGTAGGGATTCACATTGTTTATTTTGAATTGGTGGGAGGTACCGGAGAAATTCTGACCTTTAAGAAACCAGTGGTAGTGGCTACGAAATTTTAGATTGAGTTAACCTGCATCATCCTGCTCTTTCGGATTTTCATTTGTGTTTTCAGGATTTCCAAGATCATCATCGTCGTCATCAAGTACCGCATACTTATTATAATCTTTATCAATCTGTTTACGTTGCAAAGTGAGTAACAATGAAGGCAACAAAGCCAGGTTACAGAAAAAGCCCATCAAAAGTGTGAATGATAAAAGAATACCAAGAGCTTTGGTCCCTCCAAAATCAGAAGCGATGAAAACAGAAAAACCAAAGAAAAGCACGAGTGAAGTATAGGCCATACTCAAAGCAGTTTCCCGAATGGAAGCATAAGTCGATTCCTTAATATTCCCTTTATAGAATTTTAATTCCTGCAGATATTTTGCCAGGAAGTGTATGGTGGAGTCGACCGTAATACCAAAGGCAATTCCATAAATGATAATGGTGGAAGCCTTTAGAGGAATATCAAAAAATCCCATGGCACCAGCTGTAAACAAAAGAGGAAGTACATTCGGGATCAACGAAATGATCACCATCTTTAGTTTTCTGAACATGGAGGCCATCATAAGTGCAATGATGATGATCGCTACTGAGATGGATGAAATAAGATTCTTGAGGAGATATTGCGTACCCTTTAGGATAACGACACTGGCGCCGGTTACGGTAATGTCCACATCTTCATCTGCAAAAATAGTTTTGGCTTGTTGTTCGATGCGCTTTACTGTGGCATCCATTTCGTAAGTGCCCATATCTTTTACCTGGGCACGAATGCGAACATACCGCCAGGCTGTATCAATATAGGATTGATTCACTGAATCTTTTCGGTCATTCAATCCCCTTTTAAAATATTCCAGCACTTTCATCTTATCAAACTGGTTGGGGACAAGATATTGTCTTACATCGCCTTTATAAAAACCCTGGTTTCCATATTTCATTACTTCAACAATAGAAACCGGATGGGAAAACATGTTCAATGAACTGATGGAATCCTGTAGTTCGTCTACCTTTTTCCAGAGATTGGTACTTAAGATCACTCTGTTTTTTTTCTTGGTGTCGATCATGATCTCAAATGGCATTACTCCGGTAAAATTATTTTCGAAGTAGATCAGATCTTTATAAGCCTCGGAATGTTTGGGAACATCATCGGCCACTTTACCGGATGGTTTGATTTTAAACATCCCTATTACCGAAAGTGCCGTTAATACAATGGCGATAATGTAAACAACGGGTCTGTATTTTTGCACAAGCTTTACCTGGAATTCGATAAACCAGTTGCTGCGTTTGTTGGTAAGATGCCTGGTATGACGTTTGGTTGGAGCGGGGAGATAGCTGAAGAGAATTGGATTTAAGACCAATGAAAGAAAGAACAAAAGCATGCAATTGATGGTAGCCACCACTCCAAACTCCATCAACATTTTTCCAGGGGTAATAATAAGTGTGGCAAAACCAACTGCAGTCGTAATATTAATGAGGAACATAGCCCTTCCGGTTTTTTCCATCATTCTTGAAAGTGCTTTCACTTTGTTCCCTACTTTCAAAAACTCCTGCTGGTATTTGGTCACCATATAAATCGCATTGGGAATCCCAATTACAATAAGCAGAGGCGGAATAATTCCCGTGACTGAAGTAATATCGTAACCCAGCATACCCATGGTTCCCCATGACCAGACTACACCAATCATTACCTGCAGAAGTGTAACGGTTAATACCCTCATTGATTTAAAGAATATCATGAGGATAATAGAGGATACCACTGCAGCCAAAACGGTGAAGAGTAAAGTTTCTTTTTTGGCGGTTTGTACAATGGCAGTTCGAATAAAAGGCAAACCAGATAGATGAACGTCTTTGCCTTGTTCAGTTTCGAACGCTCTTACTTTTACACGAATGGAGTCTACGATCTCACTGCGTTTCTTTTTATGTACTACATCTTTGTTCAATCCGGCGAGCATGATATAGGCATTGGAATCAGGATTCCAAAGAACACCTTTATAAA
>JANWKQ010000238.1 GCA_025451295.1 Flavobacteriales bacterium
ACTGGTATTGATCCTGATAGTACTTCCTATGATATGAACGTGAGGGTTAATTTTCACCAAACCTATAATGCGACTTTGGGCAACTATAGTCAGGTTTTTTACTGGAATAACTACTTAAATACTACCTCTCATTGTGTATATGATCTTTATTCTGTTTTACTTCATGAAGTTACGCATGGATTAGGATGGGTGTCAAATATTAACGAAGATGGTTCAATCAATCAGTATATTAAATCGGCACATAACAATGGGTCTAATAACAACAATCAATTTTCTTTGTACGACTATACTTTTTTGTATTATAATCATGCTTCCAATAATCTTGGATCAGTTACCAATTTTGATAAACTTATCAGCGGACCGATTGCAACACCTTCGATTAACGCTGCAGTGAATACCGGTTCTACACCAATCAGAACGAATAAAATATGGCTGTTTAACAATGATCGTCCGCTAAATCAACCAGTTTATTCGGGCGATTACGCAGCTCAAACTTCTACACCTCCAAATCTTTCAGTGGGATCATTGCTTTCACATCTTAATGAACAAGTGAGCTCCTTCACTTTCACACAAAGGATTTCCCCAGGATTTTCACCACATTATTCAATAAGTCCTTTTGTATCTCTAGGTGACCAAAAAAGAGAATGGAGTTTGCAGGAAATAAGGGCACTTATTCAACTGGGCTATACATTGAATCCGACCTATCCGGATGTATCTATTGCAAATACAAATTCGCCGTCTACTTTTTTATCCGGACAGTTTACAGAATTTATTAATGTTCCGGCTAATCTGGATTTTCCGGAAGGATCTTTTGCCAATTATTTTACATTGGCCAACACGAGTGCTGGTGTTTCAATTGTATTGCCCGTGTCGACCAATTCAAATCTTGTTGATGCCGAAGGTGATGTAATTACGGTGGAGCCCGGAACACTTTATAATATCCGAGGCTGTGGTAATGGAGGAAATAATACCGCTACTGTGCAGATCATTAATGGTGGACAAGATCTCTTGTATACACCAAGAACCGATTTTTATGGGCGGGCCCAGATAGGTTTTTACCTGTGGGATGGAAAAGAACGAGGAGGTTATGTGGTATACACAATCGATGTGAGCAGGGTACCAGGGTTTACGAATATTCCTGCAGACGAGTTAGTGCTAAATGGGGGATATGAAGAGGGAACTGAGGTAAAACAGGTGGGAACCAGTGAGAATTTACCCAATTCGAACTCCGATTTTGATCTTGAGGGAAGATTTTGTACTGGCTATCATGCATCGGATTCTCATCCTTACACTCATATGCAATATCCTTCAACTCCTTTTGGCGGTGGTGATGTTGTTTACCATTCAGCTGTAAGCTGCATACATGCCCAACTAAATATAGCTGCCACTTATCCGGGTACATTCGGGAGTGGCCCATTTCATACCTGGCCATCGACAACAGCTTTTCATTACCCAGCTGTTGCTGCGATCCCTGGTACTGAAAGATTTCATAAATTTACTTTTGGAATGACTGTAAATTACTTTTCGCTTGCGTCAGATGCAACGCAGTGTACACCTTACATCCTTGAATTTGATATTGCTCCATATAATTCTGTAACGCAGCCAATCGATGGAGCATATAACTTTACGGTTGGCTTTACGAATACACCAACAGCTTATTCACCTGTTTCCAACTATTCCCAGGTTCTTAGTACCAACTTAACTGTTTCATCCACATGGCAGCATGTAACTCTTTACTTTAATTACTGTGGAACACTTCCAAGTCAGTATATGTACTTTAATGATGCTAATAAAACCAGTTTTATTGATAATGTATCTTTAAAAGTTAACACCAATCCTCCTCCTCTCCTGGTTGATGCCGGACCCGACCAAACCATTTGTGTTGGACAATCCGTTGTATTGGGCGGTTCTGTTCAAAATGTATTTTGTACACCCTCTTATCAATGGATGCCTGGTGGTGCAACGTCAACATCTACTAATGTTACTCCATCATCAACAACCACGTATACTTTTACTGTAAATGATGGTTGCCGCGACTCCAGTGATGAAATTACCGTTTTTGTTAATCCACTTCCGGTTGTGGATCTTGGACCAGATGTTATATTACCTTCAGGCCCCGTTAGTCTGGATGCAGGTGGTGGATTTGCCTATTATTTATGGAATACATCAGATACAACACAAAGCATAAATGTGGATTCAAACGGTATTTACATAGTTACTATTCAAGATGGTTTTGGTTGTGTTGATGTTGATACCATTCAGGTATGGTTCACCAATGGAATTGCCAATACCAATTGTCAATCTCCATTATTGTTATTCTATCCAAACCCTACCAATGGGAACTTTATTCTGAATATTTCAAATTTAACCACAACTAAGGCCACCATTGAAATTATGGATATTCACGGCAAAATAATCCGGATTGTTAATCTTGATAATGTCGTACAACAGATTACGGTTCCTTTTAATCTTGAGTTAGCAATCGGAATATATCTATTAAGATTAAGAAGCAACGACAACGAAATAGTGAAACGGTTTATCATAAATGATTAATAAAGTTACAGGCCCTTGAATGATAATTTGGTTTCACACTAACAAACCCCCAATTAACTATTGTTTGATCACTTTGCCTACCCAGTTTTCCATTTGGATAATATAGATTCCATTTGCCAGGGAACTTACATCCACGGTAATATTTTCTCCATCGTTAACATCCAAAGACTTATTCATCACCACTTCACCATTTATATTGATGATCTGTAATGTTGATGAGTTGATATTTTCGCCGGTAATATTGATTAATTCAACGGCAGGATTTGGAAAGATTTTCAATTTATGAATTCCATTTGCTTCTTCAATACCCACATTCGGTAATGTACCCAGCTTTTGTACATATACTTGTCCGGGTCCACTACCAGCAAGATTCGATAAATTGGCAATACCGGCTCCTGGATCAAAATCAACCGTAAGATTAAAATTTCCGATAGATATGATATTATTCAGCTGATCGGTTCGAATAAGCCATCCGATTGCACCACCGGCACTTCCTCCATTTTGTGCTGCCCATCTGAAATTTCCCGCATCCGTTAAAGCCGAAATATATCCACCACCATAAGGAGTAGAAAGATTGTAGGTTCCTGTTCCCGGGTCAAAATCAATGTTTCCCATACCATTTGAACCAGTACTATATACATGATCATTGGCATCAACAAAAACATCATGTGCCTCATCATCGCCGGTACTTCCAAAATTTACCGCCCAGGTTAAAGTTCCGGTGCTGCTATATTTAATTACATAGCTATCCGTACCTCCGTTTGATGTTAAGTTGGTTGTTCCTACTCCCGGATCAAAATCTACGGTATTTTTAAAACTTCCGGTTGCAATCACACTGTTACTGCCATCTGATACAACGGTATTTGAAAATGCGTAATAGGGATCTCCATTATAATTTCTTGCCCATTGAAAAATTCCGCTTCCATCATATTTGGCAACAAAAATATGATCACTTGTATCAGCAAAATTAAAATTACCACCAGCCGGATCCATATCCACATCGCCATTAAAGCTTCCTCCCACATATAAATCCCCTGAAGAAGACGCATCAAGGCTGATAAAAGTTAAATACCATGAAGAGGTCATTTCTTTCGCCCAAACATAATTTCCATTTGTATCCCATTTTAATAACCATCCATGATTAGACCCAGGTGTACCTAAGTTTACGGTTCCACCATTTGGATCAAAATCATAGGTGCCATTGATTCCTCCTCCGGCATAAACATTTCCTGCTGCATCCACACTCATTGAATAGCAGGTTGCATTTCCAAAACCCGGACCTGCGATTTGCTTGGCCCAAACATAATTTCCCGCCGGATCCAGCTTTAAAATAAATGTATCGTAATAACTTGGTGTCATATTGGCAATTCCTCCATTTGGATCAAAGTCGCAGGTCTGATAAAATTGCCCTGAAGCATAAATATTTCCTGCAGCATCAATATCTAAACTTCCAACCAAACCTGAAATGGCATTTACATTAAAGGTTTTTACCCATCCGAAATTTCCATTGGCGTCCAGTTTCAAAATAAAAAAATCCCAGTCCCCAACAATATTGTTAACTGCCGGTCCTGGATCGAAATCAACTGTATCGTTGAACTGACCAGAAATATAAGTATTGTTACTGGCATCAATGGCACTTCCTTTCACTTGTACAACTGCATATAAATACTGTTGTACATGATCTGCCCACATAAAAGATTGCGCCTTTACGGAGAGTGAGAATAATAAAATGGTGCTTAGTGTAAATAATCGTTTCATGATTTGATTTTTAAGTTGGTTACAAAACTATTTCATATTTCTATCGCAAAATTCACATATTCATGTGAGCTTATCTAAAAATCCAACGGGTGTTTGTTAAACTTCAGGGTTAACCATTAGGATCAAACTAAACTTTTTAGCCCCTGTCAGCCTTGGCGCAGAAGCTGTAGGCAGCCACCAGCAAGGCTAGTTACCAGTGCGGTAGAATATGAACAAAATAGCCATCATCCACCTTATGTATTCAAAAAAAATTCCTGTTTTTTACCTATATTTGATATATAGAAATTCCTCATGAAAAGAACCTTACTCGTTTTATTCACACTTCTTCCATTTTGTCTTTTACAAAGTCAAATTGTCATTAACGAAGGCAGCAACAAAAATTACTCTACCATTGCCGACGAGGATGGTGAATATGAAGACTGGATAGAATTGTACAATGCCGGAGCAGCCCCTGTAAATTTGTTTAATTATTCGTTGTCGGATGATCCGTTGATTCCGGATAAATGGGTATTACCGAATCTATTACTTCCACCCGGTGGATATACCGTTATTTTTTGCAGCGGTAAGGATAGATATGCGACCACACCCTTTACAACTGTATTGAATACCGGTTCTTATTCTCCAACGGTTGGATGGAACGTACATAATTTTACCACGCCTTTTGTTTGGGATGGTGTTTCCAATATTGTGGTAAATGTTTGTTCCTATAGTAATACCGGTTATATCACCAATTCTGTGCACAGGCAAACGGCCACAGCTTATGCATCAACACTTTGTTCCTGGGAGGATGGAAGTGATAATGCATGTTATGACAATGTAGGGAATATGGTCAACCAGCGTCCCAACATGCGGCTGAATGGTTTAACCATTGGTGCAGGCGCTATTACCAATTCTCCATATGATTATCCGGCTCCATACGGAAACTGGTATTGGGGAGCCAGACATCAAATGATGATCCGGGGAAGTGAACTAACTGCCGCAGGTTTAACCGCCGGGAATATTAATTCACTGGCTTTTGATATTCAGTCCACCGATCCGGTAACCTATACTTATATAGAATATAGTATTTGTACAGTTGGTGACAACGCGATGAGCAATACCTATTATCCGCTGGCTGGATTTTTAAATCACACCAATTTTAGTTTAGCATCGAATGGTGAACATGTTTATTTATATGATCCTTCACAAGTGTTGCAAAGCAGTTTGGATGTAGATTGTGGAAGTACGTATGATGTTAGTATTGGCTCATTTCCCAATGGCTGGGCCATCATTAAAAAATTCCAACCACCCACACCGAATGCATCCAACAACGGATCTATTCCGTATGATTCGCATTCCATGGCTCCTATACTTTCTGCCAATGCAGGATTTTTTTCCGTGCCGTTTGATCTTTCCATTGTTGATCCTAATGTACCTGCCGCACAGATCTATTATACCATCGATGGAAGTGAACCCGACATGTCTTCCACTTTGTATTCAGGAGGAATCATTCCTATTTACCAAACTACGGTGGTAAGAGCCAAGGCATATGCATCCGGTTTTTTACCGAGTACCACCACGAGTGCCACTTATTTTTTCGGTGTGGATCATGTTACACCAATCATATCGGTTACCACGGATAATGCCAACTTATACGGACCTACCGGCATGTTTGACAATTATAATGAGGATTGGTTAAAATCAGCCCATGTAGAATATTTTGATTCAACGGATGCGCATAATTTATTGTTTACCCGCCGTGTTGGAATTATTATGGACGGAGGCTGGGGTGGAAGCAGATCGCATCCACAACATTCATTCAGAATTAAATTAGCCGATGGCGTTTTAGGAGAAGGACCGGTTATCTATCCGATCATTCCTGACAGACCAGCGCGAACCATCTACAGCGATTTTTATCTGAGAAACGGAAGTAACCAATGGATGGTACTTCCATATAAAGAGGCCTCACAGGTGAAGATGATGATGAAAGGCTCCAATGGTTATTATGCAGCATGGCGTCCTGTCTCTGTTTACATCAACGGGCAGTATTTTGGTTTCTATGAATTGAGAGAAAAATACAATACCGAAATGTTTCAGACGTTGGAAGGCGCTACCCCGGATTCTACTGAAATACTTTCTTTATCTGCTTTTTATGGATATATATTAAGGGCAGTGGTGGGTGATGTTCAACATTTTTATGATGACTACGCCAGTTTCGTGGCGATCAATCCTTCTGATACAGCATTCTGGAACACGGCGGATGATTATTTCGACATGACTTATTATAATGATTATATTATTGCAGAAACATGGATGGGAAATACAGATTGGCCACAAAACAATATCAAGATCTACCGATCAGATGCAACAAATAAACGGTGGCGATTTTGTTTTATAGATCCGGAACTGGCGTTAGCACCCAATCAATGGACCGATTGTTATTTTGATGCTATCGACTATATTCAAAATGCAGATCCCAATAATCCCTTCATTAATATTTGGCTGAGAGGGATGCAGAATGGAAGGTTCAAGAATTATTTTATCAACCGGTATGCTGATCAAATGAATACAAATTATCTGGAGAGTCGTCTTTTACAGATCGAAGATGAAATGTTTGATCAATGTATAGTGGAAATGGCGAATGAATATTTCCGTTGGGGAAATCCATGGGATGTTCCTAACCAGGTAACCGGTTTTTATAATAATCACCTTACTTTCCGTGACGAACTTATGTGTAGAACAGAACAGGTACGTGATGATATTCAAGGCAATTTCGGTTTGCCTCAGCAAGTGGATCTCACCCTGGATGTTTTTCCGGCAGGCGCAGGTAAAATTCATATCAGCACAATTACACCGGATGATTACCCATGGAATGGGGTTTATTTTGATGGAGTACCGGTAAAGATGGAAGCAATCGCCAATCCGGGATATGTGTTTTTACATTGGGGAAACAATGGACTTATTGCTGATACCATGAATATTGTTTACAACGATACCATGGAAACCAGTTCGACCATGTTCAAGGCATATTTTGCATCTACAGCAGGTATCGAAGATGAAGCGGATCAACAATTCGAATTATATCCTTCTCCAACATCGGATGTGCTGAATGTGATCAACAAAACTTCAGTGTACGGTGCAGATTATTCATTTGACATCATGGATGTTCAAGGCAGAATCGTAATGAATGGATTGCTGAACTATAATTCGGTTCAAACGGTTGTTCAAGTAAGCAATCTGGAACCGGGCATTTATTTTATCCGATTCAAAACTTCTTCGAATCAGGCCGTGAGTTTGAAATTTGTGAAAGTGTAGATTATCTTTCATTCAGGAGATTCCCGCTTTTGCGGGAATCCCCCGGGAATGAAAACGAATGTTCTTCTACATTTTATTTACACTCCTCCATTCATGTTCAATGTTTTTCATAAGGATGGCATTGTCAAATTTTACAGAACCTTTTGGGAATAAGGTTGCATCTTCGAAAAAACTCGAAAAAACATTCGACACCTTTAAAGGGGCTACTTCCCATTTTTTTGTAAGTAGTTCAAGGCCATCAAATGTATTATTGATCCTACGCGGAGAATAACCTACCGCCCCTTCTTTAAAAAACGCAGATGCTTCTTCGATATCCTTAAAAACACTGGTGGAGTTCCACTCCTTGGTTTCATTGGCGTTTATATTCAAATGCGTCCCATCTTCGTTTTTAAATTCAATATGATAGCTCCCGTTTTCTTCTTTCACTTTAAATTCCGACAAATGATGCACGCCAGGAAATATTCTTCCACCGGCTATGGCATTTAATTGATTGGAGGTATCTCTTCTCGGGATAAAAACCCCTTTTTTTGTTTTTCCATTCTCCTGCCAGGTAACGGCGATCCTGTGGGCCCCATTTTCTGAACCGATACCCAGTTCTTTGGGCATTCCTTTCGGACGTATTTGTTTTAACCGGATCAGACAGATCCCGGCGATTGCTTTATCCTGAATTAGGATGGGCGAAAATTTTTCCGGAAGAAAAGAGATGATGGCTTCTTTATCAACCTGGTAGTTGATCAGTATCCTTCGATCAATGATGCCTTGAATGGTGGGGATTTTCATTGGATATAAATGTCTGTTAATGATAACCCCAAATATACTGGTTAACCCTGATAACCGATGCGCCTCTTTGCCGTTTATTTGCAGTATAAAATCAATTGAAACCATGTCACAATCAACCCTTAGTTATGTTTTTGCCCTCATCGTGGTTGGAACGATGATCATTGCCGTTGCACATCACTTATATGTGGCCTTTCGCACGGGATCCATTAGTTTTGGATATAAATATTATCCTCCGGGAACTTCGTGTCAGCGCAAGGAACATCCGGGCAGCTTTTGGTTCGTAGTAGGGATCTATGGTGTTAGTATGCTTTTTGTGATTGGTTTGTTGATCTTCATGATCATGCATCCGATTGTTGCCTAGTTGAAGTTAAGAATCAATGATTCATACCCAGGGAATCTGTATTCTCGGTAATGTTATTATTGGTGATCTTCTTTTTCTTTTCTTTCTTCTCCTTCTTTTTCTTCGGATTTTTTGGCTTGAACAGGTCACCCCAATTGTCGAATTCCACTTTATAACTAATACCTACACCCTGTGTATAGTCAACGGAGTTTTTCAAAGGATTATCATTACTTCTGTTAAATGCCCTGATCCGTAAATGACCATCATTGGTTACCTTCACTTCTACCGAAACGTTTCCAACAATCTGGTTGGAACTGTTGGTGTTTTTAGGTGCACCCACACCTACACCCACATCACCATCAATTACCACCCGGTTATTGAATAATTGGGTACTCAATGCTAAACTCACCTGGTCATTCGTAGTAGTGGTACCCGTTTTATAATTCAGGTTGATATTTACATCCGTTGTGATCTTCGATAACCAGTTGTTCAGCTGTCCCGACAAAAGTTCGAGGGAAGTATTACCAAAACCGCTGCTTACCATAGAGCTGGTAGCATTTGCACCACCTCCTGTACTTTCCGGTGGAAGGAATTGATTGAGTACCAATAGGGCAAATACCTGCCGGTTGGTTTCTTCCTGGGTATTTAATGTGGACTTCACCAAACTAGCTGCAGTTGCATCCAAACTTGGTAACTGGAAATTAAACCCGAGCAAAAGATCGGATAAAGTATTGGTAAGTGTTAACTCACAATCAACCCTGGTTGCTTTCCGATAAGCTTCGGCCGTTGTTGGATCCATGAAACTGGAAATGATGGGATAAACGGATGCATTGGCACGATAAACAGCTGTTGCATTTACCTGTGCCAGGTATGGATTTCCAGTGAATGAAATGCTGCTTCCGGATTTGATCGTAAATTTCTTGTTGATGATATTTTGTAGTGTAAATAAATAATCCCCCTTGGTAATTTCGTAATTACCCTGCATAGTGAATTTACCTTTGGTGTCGAGTTTAATATTTATTTTTTCAGATTTACCCTGACAAGTAATAACATCTCCCACCGTTTCGTCAAAAATAATGCGGATTGTAGCTTCCGGTGTAGCTTTTACATCCAGGTCGAGTGTAAAATTCCCCTTTTCTTCTTTAACAACGGTTTGGGTTTCAATGGTGTCTTTGGCACTTTCAAAAATCACAAAATTGTTTTGCTTGAGTGATTTACTTGATTTGATTGGAATATTCAGGACGGTATTCTTTTCAGTGGTCATCCGTGCGATTACCAGAATATCATTGATAGGCCCGATGATAGTGGCCTTGCCGGTGGCGAATGCTTTTCCGAAAAACTGCTCATTGTTTTTCTCGGTGGTTTCCATGATACACATATTATTCGTGGTCATTTTTACATCGAGAAAAATATCTTTGAACATGTGATGACCGATTTTGCCTTTCAGGGTTCCTGTACTTCCATATTTATCCGATAAATTCAATTTTGGAATAACGATTGTATCGTTGTAGATCATGATCTCCTTATCTCCCATTTCGAAGTTAAAATAGGCATTGAGATAGGCCAGACGCAAACCTGCATTTTTTAGATTGAGATTACTCCGAAGAACAGGTTCTTTAAAACTGCCTGTGAGCTTAAATGATCCATATGCTTTTCCTTTGAGATTTGTGAATACCGGATTGGCTAACTTTTCGAAGACGGAAAGATCAAGTCCGTCGATATCGGCGGCTATGTTAAATGCTTCTCCTTTGGTATTGAGTTTAATCTTTCCATTCGATATGGATACAATGTTTTTTCCATCATATACCAGTTTGGATTGAAGGGTGAGATCCTGATTCACCGGATCATAAACACTTTCAATTCCAAGATCTCCCAACAACATATCATTGAGTTTAAGACCCGCAATGCCAAGATAAGTGGTAAAATATGGTTTTTGAAGAAGTTTGTATACATCAATATTCCCAACAATATTTCCTTTGAGTTTCATTTTATCCATAGGCAGGATTGTGTTCACCACTTCCAGCGGGAAATTATTGAGATCGATGGTAATTTTGTCCTGATCAGATTCACTGCTTTTTCCGTGAATACTAAGGATTGGTGTTGATGAGCCGACCGTATTGATGTGAAGGTTTTCTACCGTAAGACTGGTTTTATCCAGAATAAGTTTGTTATCATCATTCAATACCCACAATGAATCATTAAAATAGAAATAGGAATCATGGAAATTAAATTCATATTGAGGTGCATGTCCGAAGTAGGTAAGGATATTAATGCTGGCTCCGTTTAAGTTGGCCACTTCATTCTGGAAGCCGAGCCATACATCCAGCGAATCGTTGACCGCCGTGGCGGTCATATTCAGATTGTCGATCTTTGTGCTGTCGGAAATATAAAGGCTGGTGGCGTCAGATTGGATCCTTAGTTTTTCCCCTTTATTCCGTGCATAGAAATACCAATCGTTGATCGCGAAATTTTTATATTTTACTTTTTCTGAATTGATCTCTATGGAAAGATAATTATTCTTACTTCCGAGTCTGCCCTCAATCACGGTGCCATCGGCGATGGAAAGACTTGGCATCAGGATCTTTGTGATCAGCTCGGGATGTGAAAGCACGATATAGAAATAAAAATTCTGTGCAGTATACTGGATCTTATCATCCGGTTTAATACCGGAACTTGGTGCCACTTTGTTGATCTGACGCTTAACCTCATTCAACATCGGAATAAATTTAAACTGTCCGCTGAATTTTGCATTCACGAGATCACTGTGCAGATCGATTGTTTTTGTGCTGTCTTCCACATAAGAATTCAAAACAAGGGTTTCCATGTGGTAGGTGATCTCATTCTGGGTAAAATCGGTTCCACACATCCGGACTTGTCCAACCAGGTCATCTATGCTCCTGCCCTCCATTTTCACATGAATACCTGTAGAAAGAACAGCACCTTGTTTCGATTTTACCAAATTGAGTGCTACCAGATCTGCCCGATCAATCTGTGCCGAAAAATCGTAGATAGGTTTTTTCTTATTTTTCAGATCAACGGTACCCACAAAGGAGAGCATAGCGTTCGGGTCCTTGATGTCGACCATACCCTCAAACATACTCCGGCCAAAACTCACATCCGCCTTTATGTTTTTATAATTGTATCCATAAAATTCAAGTTGTCTTACAGATCCGTCGAATGTTAATTTCCCCTTGTCGAGGTTAAAGCTCGTACCTTGCAGGTGTCCATCGAAAGTAATGGTTCCAAATTGCTTAATGCCGGTAAGAATACCAATGTTGAAATTTTGCGCATCTACTTTTCCTGCATAATTGAACTCACCAGTTTGTTTAGATTTAAACAGATGTATGTCCATATCCGCGGTCCCGATTTTGGTAGTCGCAAAACCATCAATGTGCATATCAGAAAAATATCCTTTTAAGTGTCCGTTGTACTTGATCACGCCAAGTCGGTCAATTTCTTTTGGGACTTTTACATATTGTTTTTCAGAGAAAGGAGGAATGGGTATTTTTTCAAGGTCAAGAGCATTTGTGGTGAGCTTCTTTACCTGGAATGAAAAATAGGTACTGTCGATCTTTGGTAAACCTTTTATTTCGATGACTCCTACCATTTGACTAACACTTCCAAAATAGAGTGCAAATCCATCGCTTTTTAAATGACTAAGTGTTCCCGCCATTCCGCCCTTGAATCGGAAGTCGAAATCGATACCCTTCATGTTATTGGTGAAAAAAGAAATATCTGCCGCATTAATATCACTCATCTCCATATCGGCGATCATGAATACACTGTCATTGAAATGGCTAAATGATTTCCAGTTGGCATATCTCATGGAAAAATATCCAACCATCGAACTTTTATAAGTAGACAGGGTGAAATCCTTAAATGTGAGTTCTTTTGAACTGATCAATACATGGGATGAAAACTTCTTCATCGCCAAACCGCTTGACTCGAATGCTCTCAGATTTTCAATATCCATTTCAAGTGTATCACCACGGATCTGGAAATTTCCAACTTTACCACCAATACCATGAACACGAATATCCGATGGCATAAAATCAGCATTCAATGGTTTTTGATTTTCGTTCCGGATACGAAGACTGCATTCATCCAATACAACAGTACCCATATTCACCACCCACAGTTTCCCTTTTTTCTTTTTAGCCTTTTGTTTATTTCCCTTAAGTGTATTGATAAACTTAGTGATGTTGGGCATATTTTCTCCCTTGTAGGTCCTGATATTGATATACCCGCCCTGGATCACCACTTTTTTGATGTCAACATATCCTTTACCGGGATAGATATTTCCAATATTGAGTTTTACAATATCAGCCTGTATGATGGTATCCTTGTGATGATCACCTACCAATACTTTGTTGAGTGAAACCGTTTTTCTGAACAGGTTAATATTGACCCGATCTATCTTTACTTCAAGATCATATTTGCTTTTTAGGTATGCACTAAGCCTGTGAGCAAGCCAGGTTTGTACCACCGGCAACTGAAGTGCAAGTAATGCACTTACCACAAGAATAAAAATTGTTAAAACAGTTCTTCGAAACCACTTCCAGATGATTCTACCCACAGATCGCCTCCGTTTGGGTGCTGCCGGGAGATCCTCCTTTTCTGATTGTATGGTTTCTATATCTTTGCTCAAAGTTGGTATTGCATGAAGGCTGCGCCCATTTATATTCTTGGTATTGAGTCCAGTTGTGACGACACCTCAGCAGCGGTGATCCTTAACGAACGTATCCTTAGCAATATTGTTGCCAATCAGGATGTCCATCGCCGTTTCGGTGGGGTCGTACCTGAACTTGCTTCGCGAAGTCACCAGGAAAATATTGTTCCCGTTGTAGAACTGGCGCTCAGCCAAGCAAATATACGAAAAGATCAGCTATCAGCGGTTGCTTTTACCCGTGGACCCGGTCTCCTTGGCTCTCTACTGGTAGGAACCTCCTTTGCCAAAGGTTTGTCAATGAGTTTGAGTATCCCCCTCATTGATGTTCATCATATGCAGGCCCATATCATGGCGCATTGGATAGAAGACAGCAACAGCCTCGACCACCAACAGCCTCCTTCATATCCGTTTATGTGCTTAACTGTGAGTGGAGGACATACACAGATCGTACTCGTTAAAGAAGCGTTAAGCTTTGAAGTGTTGGGTGAAACCATTGATGATGCAGCAGGAGAGGCCTTTGATAAGCTGGCCAAGATGCTGGGACTTTCTTATCCGGGTGGACCTCAGATCGATCAACTGGCATCATCAGGAAATATGCATGCATTTGAATTTCCAAAACCCAATTTGCCGGGATACCAGTTTAGTTTTAGCGGACTTAAAACATCCGTATTATATTTTCTTCAAAAGAAAACCAAAGAGGATCCTGATTTTATAAAGAATCACCTACAGGATATTTGTGCTTCCTTTCAGCATGCTGTCGTAAATATATTAGTTGAAACACTTGATCGGGCTGCCACTGAAAACGGGATCAAATGTATTGGAGTTGCAGGAGGCGTTTCGGCGAATTCTTATTTAAGAAAAAGGCTTGTTCAATTGGCCGAAGAAAAGGATTATCAGCTCCATGTGCCAAAGTTTGAGTATTGCACCGATAATGCTGCGATGATCGCCATTACCGGTTATTATAAATTTTTGAAAAAAGATTTTGTAGGCCATGAGATCTCGGCTGTGGCGAGGATGAAGATGTAGAAGTGCCTAGCCCTCCCACAACTTATTTCGGACTCAACTTGATCAGCGGGATCAAACATTCTTCCATAGAAACACCTCCATGCTGGAATGTGTTGCGATAAAAATTGACGTAATAATTATAATTATTGGGATACGCGAAGAATTTATCTCCCTTGGCAAAAATATATCGGGTGCTCACATTTACCCTTGGTAAAAATGCTTTGGCAGGATCCGAAATTTCGAAAACATCTTTGGCTTCGTAACGTAAATTTTTCCCTTGCTTATAACGTAAATTTGTGGTGGTATTCTTGTCACCCACTACCTGACTCGGCTCTTTTACCCGAATCGTGCCATGGTCGGTTGCAATGACGATCGGAGCTTTGAACTCTGCTGCCTTTTTAATGATATCAAATAGGGGAGAGTGTTCAAACCAGCTTAAGGTAAGTGACCGATAGGCCGGTTCTTCATTGGCCAATTCTCTGATCACTTCCATGTCTGTACGGGCATGAGAAAGCATATCGACAAAATTGTAAACGATGATGTTCATTTTGTTGGTCATCAGATTTTTTAGATTGTCTGCGAGTTTTTTTCCTGCGGCAAGATTGGTGATCTTGTTATACGAAAACTTAATATTCATGTGCAATCTTTTCAGCTGCTCTGCCATTAAAGCCTCTTCGTGCATATTTTTCCCACCCTCTTCTTCCTCACTTACCCATAGTTTTGGATATAATTTCTCAATTTCACTTGGCATGAGTCCTGCAAACAAAGCATTTCTGGCATAATGGGTAGCAGTTGGGAGAATACCATAAAAGATCTCTTCACTTTCTATTTTATATAATTCTGTAATTAGCGGCTGGATCATTTTCCACTGATCAAATCGAAGATTATCAATCAGGATAAAAAAAGTGGATTCGTTTTTAGTAATTTCAGGAGCGATACAATTTTTAAAAAGTGTATGGGATAAAAATGGTTTTTCTTTTGCTTCTCCACTCAGCCAGTCCAGATAATTTTCTTCTATAAAATCGCTGAAACGATCATTGGCTTCTTCTTTTTGCATTTTCAGGATCTCTTCCATTCCTTCATTGTCACTGCTTTGAAGTTCCATTTCCCAATAAACAAGTTTTTTGTAGATATCCACCCATTCCTCATAACTAAGGTTATCCGATAAGGTCATTCCGATATTCCGGAATTCCTGTTGATAGGCACTGGTGGTTTTTTCACTGATGATGCGTTTATTGTCGAGATTCTTTTTGATGGAAAGAAGGATCTGGTTAGGGTTTACCGGTTTGATGAGATAATCAGCGATCTTTGAACCGATTGCTTCTTCCATAATATGTTCTTCTTCACTTTTGGTGATCATGATGATGGGAACTTCTGCCCGCAGGCTTTTAAGTTCCTGTAAAGTTTCGAGCCCACTCATGCCAGGCATATTCTCATCGAGAAATACGAGGTCGAAATCCTGGGTCTTAAAAAGGTCTACTGCTTCATCGCCATTATTCACTGTATTTACATTATATCCTTTTTCTTTCAGGAACAATATATGTGGTTTCAAGAGTTCAATTTCGTCGTCAGCCCAGAGAATATTTACTTTTTCCATAATTTGAGTTACTGTATAATTTGAATATGTTAGTAAACATAGTAAATATTTATTTATTGCATCTTGAGGATTCTTTCTTAAAATTGTAAAATAGATTAAAACTGATGCCAAGGCATACCAAAGATTTATTGAATAAAACACGCATGGAGAAGTCCGACCGACGGTATACTGTGAAAGGAATGCTGGAGGACGAGTTTTATAACCTGGTACATCTTGAACGCAGGAAATTCTTTTATACGGCATGGGATCTGGCAGTGCGTCCGGCCAAGGCAATTAAAATGGTGTTAACAGGGTATAAAAAATATTTATACCCCTATTTCAATTATTTGATCCTGATTGGAACCATCACCATCTTCTTATCAGTTAGATACAAATTTTTCGTAAGCGGATATGAGATCGGGGATCAAAGTGACTGGGCCGGTGGATTGCTTGATTCGATGGGTTTTGACCGTCAATTCAGACTTGACTTTTTTGCCTATGCTGAAGAATTTGCAACGATTGTAAATATTGTGGCTATCCCGTTTTTCTCATTGACTTCATTTTTAATGTTTCATAAAAGCAAGTATAATCTGGCTGAACATTTTATTCTAAACACTTATATAGCAGCCCAACAATTACTTTATCTGTTATTTTTCATTCCACTTCTCGAAATTTTTCCAACGGTTAAACAAGAGATTATAGGCACATACACCGGCCTCACCATTATTTACAACATCTGGGTATATGCGACTTTCTTTGACGGAAAGCTATTGATCAATATTTTGAAAAGCATGTTGGCGATTGCTATCGCTTTCTTTGTACAAACACCGTTCAACTATGGTGTTTTTGGCTTACTTCGACCTTTCATTGTTTGGGTAGACAAGATCTTCTAGGGGTTGAAAGCCCAAATAATACGCAGGTTTCAACGAAAAATCGTACTTTCGCGGAAAAATTAGCAGGTTTTGATCAAGCAGAAAATTTTTAATGATCCGGTCTATGGTTTTATATCCGTGAACGACCCGCTAATTCATCGTTTGCTGGATCATCCATATTTTCAACGGTTGGGCCGCATCAGCCAGCTGGGCCTATCATACCTTGTGTATCCCGGGGCACACCATACCCGTTTTCATCATGCATTGGGGGCCTTACATCTCATGGGAGAGGCCCTCGAAGTATTGACTCAGAAAGGTGTATCCATCTCAAAAGAGGAAGCACAAGCTGCAAGGATCGCTATTTTACTGCACGACATAGGACATGGTCCATTTTCTCATACATTGGAAAAGTCCATTATGCCCGGAGTGGAGCATGAGACTATTTCCCTGCAAATCATGCAGGAATTAAACAAAGAATGCAACGGAGCACTGGATTTGGCCATCTCTATATTTACACGCAATTACCACCGGACTTTTTTTACAGAATTAGTATCTGGTCAACTTGATGTTGACCGGCTTGACTATTTAATGCGGGATAGTTTTTATACAGGAGTCGCTGAAGGTATTATCGGTTCCGAAAGAATTATAAAGATGATGAATGTGGAAAATAATAGATTGGTGGTAGAGCAAAAAGGAATTTATTCGATTGAAAAATTTCTCATTGCAAGACGACTTATGTATTGGCAGGTTTACTTTCACAAAACTGTGATTGGTGCAGAAGCTTTGCTGACTGCGATCCTCAAAAGAGCCAAAGATTTAGCTGTGAAAGGAGAAAAATTATTCTGTACATCCGCATTGGAAAAATTCCTTTATAAATCCAAAACTGATCGTCTTGAACATTTTGTTCAATTGGATGATATGGACATACTAGCCTCTATTAAGGAATGGGTAAAGCATAAGGATCCCATATTATCCGATCTATGCTTCCGACTTATCTACAGAAAATTGTTAAGGGTAAAATTGCAGGCAAAACCCTTTGAATCAACGGATATAGAAGATATAAAACAGAAAGTTGCCACGAAATTTAACCTGGCGGACAATAACGAACCCAATTATTACGTTACCAGTTCATTCGTTAGTACGTTGGCATATGAGGAAACCGCGGGGGATATACTGATCCTGGACAATGAGGGAAGTGTTGCACCTCTCTTTGAAGTCTCTGATCATCTGCTCCCGGAGGATATGACCAAGGTAATTACGAAGCATTTTGTTTGTTATCCCAAGGATATTGAATAACTTTACAGCCCAGATTATGGAGTACTCAGCCCACCAAATTGCGTCTTTGATTAATGGAGAGATCATTGGCAACCCTCAGGTTACGGTTAATAACCTTTCTAAAATAGAGGACGGAAGTCCCGGTACACTCAGTTTCTTAGGAAACCCCAAATATGAAGATTATATCTACAAAACAATGGCGAGCATCGTTATTGTTAATAAGGATTTTGTTCCTAAAAATGAAGTGGAAACAACCCTTATTAAAGTGGATAATGCTCATAAAGCCTTTGCAAAATTATTGGATGCTTATAACACAAAGACCAATGGATTGCATGGTATTGAACAACCCTGTCATATTGCCCCTACCGCTACCATCGGAAACAATTCGGCACTGGCAGCTTTTGTATATGTAAGCCATCGTGCTCAAATTGGCAAAAACTGCAAGATCTACAGCAATGTTTCGATTGGAAATGATGTGATCATCGGGAATGATGTGATCATACATCCAGGAGTAAAAATATACCAGAAATGTATTATTGGTGATCGCACCATAATTCATGCAAATGCGGTGATCGGATCTGATGGATTCGGCTTTACCAAAAATGATGATGGAAGTTATACCAAAGTGGCCCAGATCGGAAATGTGGTGATTGAAGAAGATGTTGAAATAGGGGCTAATACCACAATCGACAGTGCCACACTCGGCTCTACGATCATACATAAAGGAGTGAAACTGGACAATCAAATTCAGATAGCCCATAACGTAGAGATTGGTGAGCATACTGCCATTGCCGCTCAGGTTGGCATCAGCGGAAGCACCAAAATTGGGAAACGTTGCTCAATTGGTGGCAAAGCCGGGATCACCGGCCACCTGGATATTGCGGATGATGTTTGCATCGGAGCAGGATCTGGTGTTGCCAAATCAATTCTAACCCCCGGAACCACTGTATTAGGTGCCCCGGCTCAGGAATTAAGTGAGACCCGCAAGATTTGGGTATCTCAAAAGAAACTCCCCGAAATGGTGGAGAAACTCAATCAGCTGGAAAGAGAGTTGGAAACGCTGCGAAAGCAGATGGCGGAGAACAAATAAGTTCCTCCAATCTCTCATCCCCAATCAACACCTGCTTTACCGCTTAGCTGTTAGTTGAAAGGATGTCAGTATTAATTATATTTTTGTACGAACTTAATAACAAGGCTGCTGCATGTTTTGCCAGCATATTTTGAAACTATGAACTATCCAAATACTTCAATTGATCCGGGCGCAAAGATTGGTAAAGATGTAAAGATTGACGCTTTTACCGTGATCCAAAACAATGTGGAGATCGGCGAAGGATCATGGATCGGGTCTAATGTGACCATCATGGAAGGGGCGAGGATTGGCAAGCATTGCCGGATATTTCCGGGAGCTGTGATATCCGGTATTCCGCAAGACCTGAAGTTCGCAGGTGAAGATACAACAGTTGAGATCGGCGATCATACCATCATCAGAGAATTTGTGACCATCAACCGAGGAACAAAAGATCGCTGGAAAACGGTGGTAGGTTCCCATTGCCTGATCATGGCTTATTGCCATATTGCCCATGATTGTATCATTGGGGATCATTGTATTTTAAGTAATAATACCCAGTTAGCGGGACATATTATTATCGAGGATTTTGCGATCCTGGGTGGCATGTGTGCCCTGCATCAGTTTGTGAGGATTGGTAAGCATGCCTTTGTAAGCGGAGGTTCTCTGGGTGGTAAAGACGTTCCACCTTATACAGTTGCTGCCAGATACCCCCTTAGTTATGGAGGTATCAATTCTGTAGGACTTAAGAGAAGAGGATTTAGTAACGAAAAGATAAACATCATACTGGATATCTATAGAGTGATCTATAATACAGGATTAAATCCCACACAAGCATTGGAATATCTTGAAAGAGAGTTCCCTGAGTCGGCCGAGAAGAATGAGATCGTTGAATTTATCCGAAATAGTCCGAGAGGGATCATCCGAAGGTTTTCACAGGAAAAAGAAGAAGAGCCAAAACCGGAATAATGATGTAATAACAGGGCCAATTGGTGATGGAAACACCTTTTTTCCCTATATTTCAAAAATAATTGCTAATCTTGCCATGTCTTTCAGCGACCACCATTGTGGGTGATGGAGGAACCCCTTAACATAACACTAATTTAAGGTCGTTTTTTTTAATACATGGATAAGCAACATACTATCGTCCAATCGTTTAGTTTAGAAGGGATAGGACTACATACCGGCGAGTTTATTACCTGTACCGTTCATCCGGCAGAGCCGAATACCGGGATCAAATTCAGGAGGACAGATCTTCCCGATCAACCGATTATTCCAGCCGATGTAGATTTGGTAATGGATACAAACCGCTGCACTGCCCTCAAAAAGAATGATGCCATTGTTTATACGGTTGAACATATTATGGCCGCTTTTGCCGGTTGTAAGATCGATAATGTAATGGTGGACCTTACCGGTCCGGAAGTGCCCATCCTCGATGGAAGCGCTTATCCATATGTAGTTTCTATTGCCAATGCAGGTATCCAGGAACAGGATGCGATCAGAAAATATTTTGAGATCGGGAACAATGTCTCTTTTACCGACGAAAAGAATGGTGTTGAGATCACTGGAATGCGTCATGATGGATTTAAAGCCAATGTGATGATCGATTTTTCTTCGAAAGCATTAACCACACAGGGTGCATTTTTTGAAGATTTTTCTTCGTTCGCTGATCAGATCTCCAAAGCAAGAACTTTTGTTTTTTTACATGAAGTAGAATATCTCGCCAAAAATAACCTCATCAAAGGTGGTGACCTGAGCAATGCAATCGTATTTGTGGATCAAAAACTCAGTGAGGATAAATTAAAAGAATTAGCAACACTTTTCAATAAGCCCGATGTAAAGGTGAACGGATCAAATACACTCAACAATGTTGAATTGCATTATTCCAATGAACCTGCACGTCATAAAATGCTTGACCTGATTGGTGATCTCTATTTATTGGGAATGCCTGTGAAAGGAAGCCTTATGGCAACACGTCCGGGTCATACCGCCAATGTGGCGTTTACAAAAAAACTAAAACAACTGGCCAAAGATCAGAAAGCAAAAAAGGCGATGCCTTATGTGGATCTCGACAAAAAGCCAGCTTATGATGTGTATCAGATCATGGAGATCCTTCCACACCGATATCCGTTTCTACTCGTCGATAAAATTATTGAAGTAAGTGAATCACATGTAATCGGAGTAAAGAACGTAACAATGAACGAACCTTGTTTCATGGGACATTTTCCAGGAAATCCAATTTTCCCGGGTGTGATGCAGATTGAAGCAATGGCACAGGTAGGAGGTATTCTGGCAATGGCCGGATTGGATGATCCTAAAAAGTACACCCCTTATTTTGTAAAAATAGAATCCGTAAAGTTCAAACAAAAAGTGGGTCCTGGTGATACCATTATTTTTATTCTGAATTTACTGGAGCCTATTCGTCGTGGATTGGTGCATATGGAAGGTGTTGCCTATGTTGATGGTAAAGCCGTTATGGAAGCTGAGATGATGGCGCAGATCATAAAAAATCCTGACTAATGGCGCCTTCTAAAAACTTCAAATTTCGGCATTGGGCTTCAATCTCAAAATGCTCATTTACCGATGTAAACTCCGCTTTTTCGATTTCGCCCGCCTTGAAATTCTTTGTTTTTGAAAGGCTTTGATGAGGATGCATGTAGAGTTGCATAATATCAGTAAAAAGTATTCCAATCATTTTATTTTAAAAGATTTTTCCTATCAATTTAAAGAGGGAAGCTCCTATGCCATTTTGGGGTCAAACGGAAGTGGCAAGAGTACACTCATCAAAATTTTATCAGGCCTTCATTCCCCATCAAAAGGTGAAGTGGTGTTTAAAAAATCGAATAAAAAGATCGATCCGGAAAAGGTGTTTCAACATATTTCGTTAGCAGCACCGTGGAGCGATGTGATAGAAGATTTTACGTTAAGGGAATGCATTCATTTTCAATTTAAGTTCAGGAAGGTATTGGATGATATTTCGCCTAAAGAGATGATTGCCCTTTCAGGTTTGGAAAATTCGGCAGACAAACTCATCAATCAATATTCTTCAGGAATGAAACAAAGGGTTCGACTTTTGTTGGCATTCTTTACGCAATCGGATGTTCTATTGCTGGATGAACCTACATCAAACCTGGATGCAGCAGGTAAGCAATGGTATCGAGGTCTCATTGAAAAATATTCTGC
>JANWKQ010000239.1 GCA_025451295.1 Flavobacteriales bacterium
CACAGGCGGGTAAAGCAGTACCTCCCCCTGCAATGGGTGCATAAGCACACCCACTCAGGTTGTATACGATTTGAGCCTGACTGGTAAGAGTCAACGCTAAAATGAACGACAAAGAGAGTAAAGTTTTTTTCATAGTACTTAAAAAATAAAATTCAACATAAAGAGAACATTTTTTTTTGAGGGTCTTTACTCATTTTTGGGTTTTATTTCGTCGTTAGGGATTGTATTTGCCTTGATCCATTCCTCTTTAGCTTTCACATAATTTTTGGTGTCTTCTTCCACATTTCCTGTGTTTACATATACCGGTCCGGGGTTTTCAGCAGTATTGATAAAAATCAAATTTGAATTGTCTTTTATTCCATAAGGATTGTTTTCTGCGGTAACATTCACTACGGAGGTACTTGTTACCTGGTCTGTCTTTATAGAATTTATATTGGTGGTTGTAGTGACTGATGATTGATCAGCATTTGTTTGCGCAAAGGCAAAAGAACTCCATGCAAAAAAAATGCACGGAATCAATAATAGTTTTCTCGTGATCATGGGCCTAATTTGATTATCCGAATTTAAACATTATTCCGATATTAAAGAATAATGAAGACCCCTCAGAACGTTAAAAAAGGAAGGATGAAACTATATTGATGAATTTCAGCCGCTTAGCTGCTAAATCTGTTTATATCTTATGAAAAAAGCAGGAATTTTATTGGAATTATTGCATGATATCAAAAAGGGCGTCCAGATTGGGTGTCAGAATGATCTCCGTTCTTCGGTTTTTTGCCCGGTTTTCAGGACTGTCATTGGGTACCAATGGGTAAAACTCACCTCGTCCGGCGGATGGGATCCTGGCAGGTTCGATATTGGCACTGCTAAGGATGATCTTTGTAATAGAATTTGCCCGCCCAACAGAAAGATCCCAGTTATCCTTTAAACAACCGGTCCCTTTTAGCGGGACATTATCCGTATGACCTTCAACCATGATGTTGATTCCCTTTTCTTTTTCCAATACCCTCGCCAGTTCTTTGAGTGCATCTTTTCCCTTTTGATCTACCTCAGTACTTCCACTGGCAAACAATAGTTTTTCACTCATGCTCACATATACTTTTCCATTTTTTATTTCCACTGAAAGCCCTGATTCCTTAAATCCCTTCAACGCCTCCAGTAACTTATTCTTAAGGTCCTGAACGTCCTTGTCTTTTTGAGCCAATGCATCTTCCAGGTCTTTAAGTCGCTGCGCTTTCAAAGCCAGCTCATCTTCCCGTTCCTGTAATTTTAATTTAGCGGTTCTCAGTTCGTTCAGCATATCCGTCATCTCTTTTTCATTTCCCTTCAGCAACTTCGAATAATTGTTTTCCAACAGGGTATTTAGATCAGACAATTCTTTGTTCTTGTTTCTTATCCATCTCAGATCCTCACCCATGGAGGTGGTATCTGCAATCAAACGTGATTTTGTTTTTTCCAGTTGATCCAGCGTCACATTTGCATCAGCCAGCGACGCTTGCAGGTTTTGATTAGCTATTGCTAAACTATCGGCCTTTTTAGCACAGTCGTTATACAGACTTTCGAGGTCCTTAAATTTTTTACTAGACACGCATCCTGCGAGCAACAGGGCTAACAGGAGGATTTGTGAAATATGTTGAAATCTCATGTTGGAAAGATTAAAAATATCCTCAAAATTGCGAAGACTATTGCCCTGATAGACGAGGTATCCGGGTAACTTTTGAACAATGGATTGCGTATAACATCAATATATAAACTTGCATGAAAAAGTTAGAGAAGAACTGGATCACAGCACCCATCATAGATACTGAATATAAGCAATATGTCTTGTTGGCCTATTTGCAGGAGATCAAAAGCTCTTATTCAGCCCTCATGATATATCCGCATTTGTCGGAACTGATCGATCAATATTGTGAACTCATCCAGCTAAAAGACAACAAACTTCAGCTGGCCGAAAAGTTCCCAAAAGTTCTTAAAAGTATCGACTCGGCGGAAATGAAACTGGTATTTTCAAAAGACATCACCGAGGAGAATTGGGTGGAAGAAGTGATCCGGATCATTGAGATGGCTATTCCATTTGTAAAAGAAACCATTCAGGAAGGCAAAAATATATACGAAGAGATCGAAAAAAATATTTTTGTTGAACCCGTGGGTGTGGCCCCTTTAAAAAATGATGAGGGATATTTTATTTTAAATGCATCAGGGTTTAATGAAACACTGGTGTATGGTTATAAGGTAAGTCTGTTCGAAACACCCGATGATAAATACAGGGCCATTCATACAAAGTATGCGGCCGCCTTTGTAAAAAACCTTTCTACTACCAATCATTATATCAAGCTAGAAATGATCAAGCAATATCCTGAAATTCCCAATCCTTCGGTGTATGCTTTTGAATCCAATTTTGCGATCCCGGTGGATGCGACTTATCTGCCAATTGCCAAGCGAATGATTACAAAAATGGCCAATATGTAGTCAATCCTAATTCTTTATATTTCCTTTTTTCTAATTTTAGGATGTATATACAAAATAACTGTATGAAAAAATTCATCCTGTTGCTGTTTGGCTCATATTTAACCGTTCAGCTTTCCGCCCAGATTGATCAGATCACTTATAATAAAATGAAACAGGAGATCCTTGATTCCTTAAAAAAAGAATTGGGCATTGTTGAAGAAGCCGCTTATGATAAAGTTCCCTTTGATCATGATTTTTCTTGGATGAATGGAAATAATCGCCAGAAAAATCCCCTCATTCACGGCAAAAACTGGAACCTGCATATGATCTTTGATACCTATGTCGGATTCTCCAATCACATGCCAATAGATCATACGATCAATACATCATCAACCGTTGGCAGATGTGCAGAGTTCACCATAAATTCAGCCACAATTGGTTTTGAATATAACTATAAGAAAGTATTTGCTAAGTTCTCTTTTCAAACAGGTTCAATGATGAGTGTTGTTCAGGGAACCGATATTACCATAAACCATGGTAGAAATTTGCGATTGGATGATCTAAAATATATCCGGGAAGCAATTATCGGTTACAGGATCAACAAACTCCACGGGATAACCCTGGAGGGTGGAATCTTCATGTCGTTTATTGGAACTGAAAGTTATAACACTCAGGAAAATTGGTGTTATCAACGATCTTTTGTATCTGACTTTACCCCTTTTTATTTTATGGGTGTTAGATCTCAGATCCATTTGACAAAGGATTTTAAGCTGGAACCCTGGGTGATGAATGGATGGTATTCGTATGGCATGTTCAATCACCGGCCCTCATTCGGCATGGCAGTTACTTATCGACCCAAAGAGTGGATGGCCTGGGTTGCCAATTTTTATGTAGGGTCTGATACGAAATTAATGCCTGATCGCATTCGGGGACATTCTGATTTTAGTGTACAACTGAGGTATATAAATCGCCCAGGTAAACAAGGTTTATCCAAAGCAGCCTTTCATTTTAATGGGCATTATGGTTTTGAAGATGGAGGATTCGATACCAACGGGGTTGCTTTACCAACTTTCAGCGAAACTTATTTCGCCGGTATTTCAGCCAACCACAGGTTATGGTTTTTAAACGATCATATTGGCTGGACCGTTCGCGGTGGGTTCGTAAAAAATCCGGGCAGATATTTAGCTTTTGTTCCTACGGCTTATGGTTATATTGATAATCCTACCAATGATCCGCGAAAAGATTTTTTGGCCTGGGAGCTTACTACAACATTGGATTTTATGATCAACGATTATTTAACGCTTCGCCTTGAATATTTATATCGGAAAGCTAATCTCCCATATTTTGCGGGTTATGGAGGGACTACCGCTCCTAATGGATGGCAACCCGGTGATCCAACCTGGACCGCTGATCTGCGGGATGATGAGCATCGTTGGTTAGTGAATTTTAATGTAAGATTCTAGAATTTCTATAATGCGTATTTTTGTTAGTACGTATTTGCTGACGTTTCAATCAGCATGCTACGCATCCGGTGTTCTGCACCAGTCCTCACCATTCATATAAATGGCACTAAGGCCCAAAGGCTATTTCTACCGGCATAGCTTTGCTTCAAGTGCCATTAATGCTCATTGTTCCGGGCTGGTGCTGCCACCCCGGCGTAGGGGAGAGGACAAAAATCATCCTTCTGGTATGAATATTGCATAATTTCAATACTTTTAGTCTCCCAATTAAATTTGAATATGAACCGAACCACCAGCGAAGCGTAGGTGGTGAGCTCACGAATACAAATAGATAATAGTATTATTATGATTAAAAAATTATTCTTCGGATTTCTGGCCACTGTTTTTTCGGCAGCCTCTTTTGCACAAACCGCAACCTTGATTGAAGAAGTTCAACCTGGTAAGGGAACCGAACTCGTAATCCCTTATAAAAAGTATAAATTGCCGAATGGACTTACCGTTATACTGCATGAAGATCATTCGGATCCCATTGTACATGTAGAGGTCATGTACCATGTTGGTTCAGCCCGTGAATTGGTTGGCAGAAGTGGTTTTGCGCATTTTTTCGAACATATGATGTTCCAGGGATCAGAACACGTAAAAGATGAAGAACATTTTAAGATCGTTACTGAAAGTGGCGGACGTCTTAACGGAAATACCACCTTAGACAGGACCACCTATTTCGAAACCTTGCCAAGCAACCAGCTTGAAACAGCTTTGTGGTTGGAAGCAGACAGAATGGGTTGGTTCCTCGATTCGGCGACGCAAAAAAAATTCGAGATCCAAAGAGCCACGGTTAAAAACGAACGTGGACAAAATTATGATAACCGTCCTTATGGTTTGGCCGGTGAAAAAATTGCGGAAGCACTTTACCCATTTGGACATCCCTATTCATGGCTTACGATCGGTTATATTTCAGATCTGGATGCTGCCACCCTGGATGATCTGAAAAAATTCTTCCTGCGTTGGTACAATCCAAACAACGCAACATTAGCCGTTGCAGGTGATATCGACATAACCAAAACACTGGCCATGATCGAAAAATATTTTGGAGTGATCCCAGCCGGACCGGAAGTAACAAATGCACCGGCCAATGTTCCTGTATTGGATGCCAATCGTTTTATTTCGTACGAAGACAATGTTCGTTTTCCTATGGTAAGAGTTACTTTTCCAACGGTTCCTGCCCGGCATGTGGATGAGGCTGCTTTGGATGTATTGGCGGACATTATCGGCGGCGGTACTTCTTCCATTTTATATCAGAACATGGTAAAAACCGAAAAGGCACTTTCGGCTCAAGCATTTAGTCCTACCAGCGAATTATCGGGAGAATTTACTATTTCCATTCGTTCTTTTCCAACCACCGGTTTAGCAGATATGTACGCCATGATCCAACAAGCCATGTTGGATTTCGAGACCCGTGGAGTCAATGACAATGACATCAAAAAATTTGTGGCCACGAATGAGGCCGGCGAAATTTCCAGCCTGCAATCTGTATCCAGTAAGGCAGGCAAGTTGGTTTATTATCAGACGTTCACTGGTAATCCCAATTATCTGCAACAGGATCTTGAACGCTATCGGAAAGTAACCAAGGAAGATGTGATCAGGGTATATAATAAATACATCAAGAATAAATTTGCGGTTATTTTGTCCATCGTTCCAAAAGGAAAAACGGATTTGATTGCTGCCCCTAACAATTTTACAAAACCAACCATTCCTGTGGGATTTAAAAATGATCTCTCTGAATATGAAAGACTTACTTATAATAAAGCCAAGTATCCATTTGCAGCCGATTATCGTCCAACAGCCGGTGTAGCTACTCCGGTAAGTGTTCCCACGTACTGGACCCAGGATTTCGATAATGGTATGAAAATGATTGGTACTGATTATAAAGAACTGCCGATGGTGGCACTTACGTTTAGTATTAAAGCAGGGCATATGATGGATCCAATGGATAAATCGGGTCTGGCCAGTATAACGGCGAGTCTGATGAATCAGGGAACACAAACCTATACTCCGGAGAATCTATCCGATCAACTTGATCTGCTTGGTTCCAGCATTTCTGTTTCTGCAGGCAGAGAAGAGATTACGGTACAGGTAATTAGCTTAAAGGATAATTTTGACAAAACACTGGAACTTTTAAAAGAAATCTTACTGAAACCAAGATTTGATCAGGCTGATTTCGACAGGATAAAAAAACAAACACTTGAAGGTATTGGTAACCAAAAAACACAAGCCACTACAATTGCAGACAATGTATTGAATAATTTATTGTATGGATCATCGGACATTCTTGGCTCTCCAACCATCGGAACAGAATCAAGTGTGAATGCTATTACGTTAGATGATATCAAGAGTCATTATGCTAAATATTTTGTTCCTAATATTACGAATGTAGTTTTTGTTGGGAATGTTTCTAAAAAGGATGTGTTGAAGAAATTGGAGTTTCTGAAAACATGGCAACAAAAAGAAGTGGTACTTCCATCTTTTAAGAAGATCAAAGAACAAACGAAGACGACCATTTATTTTGTGGATAAAAAAGATGCAGCGCAGAGTGAGATCAGGGTGGTTTCAAGTGGACTTGCTTACGATGCAACCGGACAATTCTACCGGGCCCAGATCATGAACTACGCATTGGGAGGAGCATTTAACTGTCGGTTGAATTTGAATTTAAGAGAAGGGAAAGGATATACATATGGGGTAAGGTCTGGTTTTATCGGCAGTAAGTTTACGGGATTCTATCGGGTATCCGGAGGATTTTTGGCGCATGCAACCGATAGCTGCGTCATGGAGATCCTGAAAGAGCTTACGTTGTATAAGAATAACGGTATAGATATGAGTGAACTTGTGTTTACACAGAATTCCATCAGCCAGAATGATGCGTTAAAGTATGAAACGCTTTTCCAGAAAGCTGGCTTCATGGGTTCTATTATTGAATACGGGTTAAACAGCGATTTTGTTAAACAGCAGAATGATATTCTCAAGAAATTAACGAAAAACGATATTGATCAGCTGGCAAAAACATTACTCAAACCAGAGAATGCCTGCATTGTTGTAGTAGGTGATCGGGCAAAAGTGTTTGATAAGCTCAAGGCTTTACCATATCCGGTAATTGAGCTGGATACGCAAGGGAATCCGGTGAATTAAAGATGCTAGCCGAACCGCTAGTGGCCAGGGGGGGTGAAGTAGCCCTAAAAGAAAATTTGCACATTATCTGCTAAAAAATTCGTAGTTTGGTTCATCCAATCATTGAAAGAACCAAGGTTATGAAAAATAAACTACTACTATTTCTTGTCCTTTTTTCCACTCAAATCATTTTTTCTCAAAAACTTCTTATAGGGAGTGATGCCAATAAGGAAATTCCCGGAACAAAGATCATCCGGTATGTGGAACGAAGCATCTATCCGAATCATGTCGTTTTTGCCAAGCCCAGGGGATACAGCGATGATCTGGGGAAATGGATGCATAACATGCTGAAATTACCCAAGGACTATAACCTTCAATTGTCAAAAGTGGAAAAAGATAATATTGGATTTACTCATCAAACTTATCAGCAATACTATAAAAACATTCCAGTTGAATATGGGGTTTATAAAACGCATTTTAGGGGCGACTTGCTACAATCCATGAACGGTGATATGTACGCAGTGTCGGACGTGAATATCAATCCTGTTATCTCAGCAGATGCGGCAATTAATTTCGCCAAATCATTTATACATGCGAACAAATATAAATGGGAGGAAGGCAAATCTTGGTCTAAAAATTATTATCCCACAACGGAATTAATGATCCTTGTACACAACAAAAAAACATATCTATGTTATAAGGTTGACATTTATTCCATTGAACCATTAAGCAGGCAATATGTATATGTGGATGCCAGCAATGGTGCAATCATTACCGAAACAGAAAGGTTACATGATGTGGATATGCCGGGCACAGCTAATACCGCATATAGCGGCAGCAGACCTATTATCATGGATTTTAATGGAGTTGATTATAGTCTTACCGAAACAGCCAGAAACCTGGTAACGATCGATTATAATACCGGACTGCCCTATACGAATGCAACCACTGCATGGAGTTTGTTAGGTCTCGATCAATATGCCCTCGATGCCCATTGGGGAACTGAAATGACGTATGATTATTATTTCCTTACCTATGGAAGAGATGGATTGGATAATGCAAATTACTTGCTTACGAGCTATGTGAACGAAGGTCCCGGTTTTGGAAATGCTTATTGGGATGGAGCCACCGTGCATTACGGGGATGGGGATGGATTTACGTTTACGTCGCCCTTAACATCAATCGGAATTGTAGGTCATGAAATGACGCATGGGCTCACTCAATTTAGTGCCGGCCTTGTGTATGCCGGAGAATCCGGCGCCATGAATGAATCGTTCTCTGATATTTTCGGACTTTGTGTGGATGAGTATGCACGAAGTATCAATTTAGGTTTAGGTTCTTCCTGGTTGGTAGGGGCAGAATGCACCAGTGGAATGGGGATCAGAGATATGTCGAACCCGAATGCGTTTAGTTGTGCCGATACCTATGGTGGAACTTTCTGGAACAATGGTGACATTGTTCACTATGACAGTGGTGTTCAGAATTTCTGGTTTTATTTATTAACGATGGGAGGTAGTGGAACGAATGATCTGGCTAATGCATATACGGTTACTGGAATCGGCGTTGATGATGCAGGCGCCATTGCTTACAGAAACCTTTCTTTTTATTTAACACCGGGCAGTGATTTTGCTGATAGCCGGTATTATTCAACCATGGCAGCAGAAGATCTGTTTGGTCCGTGCACTCCACAAGTGGCTGCAACGGTGAATGCCTGGTATGCAGTAGGAGTGGGAGGCCCATATGTGAATACTACTTTGTCTGACTTTTCTTTTAATAATACGGTAAGCTGTGAACTACCGGCGTCGATCACTTTCAATAACCTGAGCCTAAATGCAAATACCTATTACTGGAATTTTGGGGATGGTGATACCAGTACCCAGGAAAATCCTACACATTCATATGCCACCACCGGAAGTTTTTTTGTTACGCTGATCGCCACCGGATGCGGAGCTAATGTATCGGATACTTTTACAACCTCGGTGGTGGTATCGACTGGAAGTTCAATTGTTAATCTTAATCCACTGCAAGGTCAGGATGTGAATTGCTGTCAGGGAACTTTATTTGATTCCGGTGGACCCGGTGGGGATTATATGGATGGAGAATATTGTAATTCAAGAATTACAGTTCCGGCAGGCAGCATCGTGATCATGAATTTTAACAGCTTTGATCTCGAAGATTTTTTTGACTACTTATATATTTATGATGGTCCCGATGCCTCTTATCCGGTGATCGGTGCGTATACGGGAAACACGCTACCGAATGGCGGAAGTCCGATTTATAGCACATCGAACCAGGTATATATTGAATTCTCTTCCGACGGGTCTATTTATTATACAGGTTTCGATATGGATTGGCAGTGCAGCCCTCCAGGTATACCTACCTCTTCGTTTACTTCTACCCCTACTACTATTTGCGAAGGTACGAGCATAGATTATTTTAATACTTCGACCAACGAAATAAGTGTGAACTGGTTATTTGGTGGTGGATCACCGGGATTCAGCGGTGCTGATACGGTTACCGTTTTATACAGCACAGCCGGGGTTTACACAACCACATTAACTGTTTCAAACGCCTTCGGAACCAACACATCAACGAGTACCATAACGGTGGTGCCAAGTCCGGTTCCGTCTATTTCTTTTGCGGGTAATACTATTTCCATTTCACCCGCATTTTCCAGTTATCAATGGTATCTGAATGGAGTTGCCATTGGAAGTGGTATTGCACAGAGTTATGATGTTTTGCAAGGTGGGGTTTATTATTGTGTGGTAACTGATGGAAGCGGTTGTACGGGAACATCACCTACGATTACGAGTACGTTGGATCTGAATTCAGTTGCGGGTGCTGC
>JANWKQ010000240.1 GCA_025451295.1 Flavobacteriales bacterium
ATTATATTGTTGATAGCAACGTAAGGGTTTTGGCTATTTACCTCACGGATTCCCTGGGTAAACTGCATAAGTATTTTCAAAACGAAAGTTTCATTCAAACCAAGGAAGATGAATATGACCAGGACCCTTTTGATGGAATTGAGATCACGGATAAAGGTATTCTGAAAATAAAATTCATTTATTGGAGGAGTGCAGGCACCTGGGAAACAGCATCCTCCCGTTATCTTTTCCGTTATAATAAGGAGAGGTTTAAAATCGAACTGATTGGATATTACTCCGAATGGTATATGCGAAATTCAATGGAAGGGGAGGAAAAAAGTGTGAACTTCCCTGCAGGAAAAATGAGTACAAAAACAAATCCTATGCAGGAGGAACATGTAAAACCTGTCTGGAAAAAATTCAAGCTAGATCAGTTAAAAACCATCGATGAGATCTCAGAACCCGGTTCATGGGCGTTTCTCGGTATGTATATATGAGAATCATATAATTCTTTATCTTCTTTATATAACAAAATGCGGGTGCTTTTCAACTACCTTCGAGGTGAATGATTTTCGTAGATATTATTGCCCCATTATTATCCCTTATACTCATAGAAATTATACTGGGAATTGACAACATCATTTTCATTTCGATCCTTTCCCAAAAACTTCCGGAAAAAAACAGAAAAAAATTCAGGCTTATTGGAATCAGTCTTGCCATGATCACCAGACTGGGTTTATTATCCCTGGTGTCATGGATCATGCATCTTGAATTCATCTTATTTACCGTGTTCAAAATTGAGATCAGCATAAAGGACCTCATCTTGATTGCAGGTGGTTTGTTTTTGCTCTACAAGGGAACCAAGGAAATTTATGACAGGACCGAAACCAGGGAAGATGACACTCCAAAATCAAAAAGGAATACTTTTGGATTTTTGTTGTTAGAAGTTCTTATCCTCGACCTTGTTTTTTCGATTGACTCGATCATTACTGCAGTGGGTATGGTAGAAATTCTGTGGATCATGTATGTAGCTGTAGCAGTATCCGTAGGGATCATGTTGGTGGCGTCCGGACCGATCAGCAGATTCATTCTGAAGCATCTTTCATTTAAAATACTTGCCCTATGCTTTCTTATTCTGATCGGGGTTTCATTAATTGCAGAAGCGCTGGATTTCAAAATACCAAAGGGATATCTTTATTTTAGTATGGCTTTTTCGTTCCTGGTGGATCTCATTCAACTAAAACGTTCCCAACGAAAAGAAAGAAAAATGAAAGAACGGGAAAAGATATCAACTCAAATCGAAGGCTTCCCACGTGCCAACAAAATTGTTTGATCTCCTTACCCGTTCAGTTCATCTTAGGACCTATTTCAGATTTCTTTGTACAAGTTTTACCACTCCAAAGGCAATGGCTCCCAATAGAAGAAGCGGCCAGCAGGTCACCATTAGTAGAATGATCGACTTTACTCCCTTTAATCCTGAATTGAGTGAATGTTTTAGTTTATAACCAAAACCTGGCTCGTATCCTTCAATATTTTTGTTGTTGAAAATGAGCTCTCTTTTCATTTCCTGACGCTGATAAATAAACAATGTAATGGTGCTATATTCCATTTGATCCTTCAATCGCAGACTTTCTATTCTGGCATTATCCGCCTCTGCCTGTCTGTTCAATAACATATCTTCCGCATTCCCGATTTGCCCAAGATCTTTTCCTTTGGTATCTATATTTTTTTTCATGCGATCCTCGTAAATTTTTATTCTGTTTCGCTCCAATTGTTTGGCCAGGAGTTCCAGGGTTATATCCTTTACATCTATGGTACGATGATCCAGATATTCTACCAAAGGGGTAAATGCCCGTAAGGTGCTATCCAATTTATTTTCAGGGACACGAATGGTCATTGAGTTGGTTACCGTAAAATAAACGGTTTCCAAAGAAGAATCAGGACTTACCGGAACTACAGTCATATTGTCGATCTTACTGTCGAGATGTGTATGGGTTACGAAGCCGCCAAATTTTTTGGTGATGTCTTCAACTTCATACGTCGCATTTAAAACACTTTTTACGCGAAACCTTAGATCAGCTGTCTTGATCATTTTTCTGCTGGTATCGCCAATACTATAAGCGGCAGAAGAACTCATAGCATCCGGAGTAATCACAAGACCGGCATTGGTTCCGGCCAGGTTCGTAGAAGTAACAATACCTTCTTCATTTTGATTGGCGTCTCCTTTGTTATTATACCCTGAGGAATTTTTACCATCCGAAATGGAAGAAGGTTCCTGCAGATTTTGATTGGATTGATCTGTCTTGACCTGATCATCATTCGATGGCTTGTTTTTTTGTGGAGTGCCGCATCCAGAGGCGATCAGGAGCACAATGGGCAGAATTAACTTTAAGTGTTTCATATAGTGGATTTTAGATTTTGCTGCAGTTTGTTAAAAGATTGTTAACAGGACATACAACTAAACGCCCGATAAGTTCAAAACGATACGTGAAAAGTTTGTCGAGATTCTTAAAAAATGTTGGTGCAGGAATTTGAAACACATAGAAACATGGATTCAAAAAAGAAGAGGTCTTATTGAATTACCTCCCAAACTTTATTTGCTGTTTGATCCCAATTAAATTTCCGGATTTGAATTTTTCCTTTTTCCCTTAAACTATTTCTAAGGGACTCATCCATATATATATTTTCGTATGCAAAAGCAATTTCTTCAATGGAGTGAGGATCCACCAACATGGCAGCATCGCCTGCCACTTCGGGTAACGCAGAAGTTATGGACGTAATAACGGGTGTGTTGCATCGCATCGCTTCCAGAACCGGTAAACCAAACCCTTCATAATTGGAAACATAAGAACAAGCCATTGCACCAGCTAATAAAATATCAAGTTCCTTCCGCTCCAGTCTTCCTAATATTTTTACATCCTTTTTATGACGTAGTTGATGATGGGTATTAAAGATGCTATCGCTTTCCGGATAAGATTGTCCAACGATCAGAAACTTAACTTCCGATCCGGTTCGTTCTTTAAAAAGATCAAAAGCTTTTAACTGGTTGGAAAGATTTTTTCGGGGATATAAAGCACCAACAGAAATAAAATAAGCACTTCCATTGGTATATTTCTTTTTTAAATGTTCCGTTTCCTCAGTGGAAAATTGAGGCAGATCCTGGTGAACCCCATTGTAAGCCACTTCAATTTTCGAAGGATCGATTCGATAGTTTTTTGCAATATCATTTTTCGAGAATTCTGATATGGTAATAATTCTATCTGCTTTTTTAGCGAATTGCGGAAAGAATGTATTATAATACCACCTTACCAAAAATGGAAAATACTGAGGATAATGAAAGAAATTGATATCATGGATCACCGGGATTTGCGGAACCTTTGTTCGTAGGGATAAATATCCATCCGGTGAAAAGAAAACATCTGGTTTTATTTTTCTCAATAAGCCTGGTAAACTATAATCAAACCACCAGATAAATAAAAAAGGATGACGGGCCGGTGGGAATAAAACATGAGGTACAACATTGGGGCCATAAATAAATTCTTCTGAATAAGGCCGGTCGAAAATAAAATGGAATTCAACTTCAGGATGGGATTTCACAAGTCTGCTCAATACCTCATGCTCAAAGGTCCCAAGGCCTTCCAACCTACCCTTGAGTAACAACCTGGTATTAACAGCTACTTTCTTCATAATAAAAACCTGATCCTGGAGTTTACCTACAAAAATATCAGATATTTGTCACAATAAACTAAATAGTTGACTATCAAGCCGTATATAAACCCAAGGAATGCCTTTTTATTGTCTATGCTCCTGATTGGTGCAGGTCTGGCCAGCTCAAATATACTGATGAGCTGGGGCCAGTTTGGATTAGGTATTGCCTTTTTATGGGATGGTAAATTCCGGTCGAAATTTCAACAGCTTCGAAACAATAAAAGAATATGGGCACTCATGCTTGTATTCATTCTTTTTGTTTTGGGACTTATTCATACCTCCAATTTTTCTTATGCATTTCAGGATCTCAAAATCAAATTACCATTTTTGGTGATCCCGTTTTTAGCTTTTGCTTTTTTTCCATTTACGATCAAAGAATTCAAATTTATTTTTCATTCCGTTTTTGCAGGTGTGATCTTTAGTATGGCATTTGGCATTCTGATCTATCTTGGATGGATCAACTGGCAAGTGAATGATATGCGAAATTATAGTCCCTTCATCTCCAATGTACGATTTGGAACTCTTCTGGTGTTCTGTATGATTTGCTGTGGATATTTTATGTTCAAAAAGGAATATTTATTTGCTCATCGTTTTTTTTACCTGTTGTTTGCCTTCACTTGTTTGGCTTTTTTAATGTTCATCCAATCGCTTACAGGTATCGTTGCTTTGGTGGGGACGCTTCTGATACTCGCCGTTTACGGGCTTGTTAAAAAGCAAAATAGAAAACTGTCATTCTTTCTCTTATTTGTTTTTCTATTGGTAGGTGGATGCGTTTCGGGTCTTATCTGGAAAGAATATCATCGTATCCATGACATCGAAAAAATAGAGGTAGATAAATTACCCAAGGCGACTTATCATGGCAGTATGTACAGACATAATACAAAGTCCACCGAAACGGTGAACGGACATTATGTATGGATCAATATATGTTACTGGGAACTTAAAAGAGAATGGAACAAACGAAGCAAAATTGATTTTGATGGCAAAACCAATAAAGGTTGGCCACTTGAACATACCCTCATCAAATATCTTACCTCTAAAGGTTTGAAGAAAAATGCAGAAGCAATCCAATCACTGACCGATAAGGAGGTAAAGGCGATCGAAAATGGTGCGGTGAATTTTTTGAGTATCCATCCGTTGGATATTCGCTGGCGGATTAATCAGTTTTTGGTTGAACTGGAGGAGTATAAAAAGGATGGGGATCCGAATGGTCGTTCGTTTGCGACCCGTTTGGAAACATGGCAGATAGCCCTGGTGGGCATTTCCCAACAAAAAATTTTCGGATATGGTACCGGTGATGTAAGAGATATCATGAAGTCTAAATACGCAGCCACCGGATCAAAACTAGAAAAGAAACATTGGTTGAATCCGCATCAGCAGTATTTTACAGTTGCATTGGCTGTAGGGTTGATTGGACTGGTTGTATTTGTCGGACTCCTATTTTATCCACTGATCAGATTCAGAGAATTACATATCCTGTTTATTACGATGATTTCTATCGCGGGCATTGCGATGTTGGATGAAGATACATTGGAAACACAAGCAGGATGTACCCAGTTTGTTTTCTTATATGTTCTAACCTGGCTTCTTCATAAGCGTGGAAATACAAAAGCAACTTAACGTGTTTTTGAACAACAGGATTTTGAAATAAAACTTGCTAGAAGAATTTATATCCTATAGTAATGGAAAATGTTCCATATTTAAACCCGGCACTTGGATTCTGAAAAATAATATTCTCACCATACATATTGGCAAATCCCCATTGATAGCGAAAATCGGCGCAAAAACGCCAGATATCAACTCCGGCACCCAATACAATCCCTCCATTAAAATTAGAGCCTTTCTGACTGGTTATTGTGGTGTCATTTTGAGGAAAAGCAGCATCATGAACTTCTATTTTATTATCAAAATTCCATTGAAAAAAACCACCTGCCTGCAAACGAAGGTTGATGAGTTTAAAATCGATCACTTTATATCCGAAAAGTAAGGGAACCTCCAGGCAGTTAGATTTGGTGCTGTAATATCTGTTTGGGTTTTCGCTGAATGTTCCATCTCCACCCACCATCGAAAAATTGAATTCTGGTTGAATATGGAATTTTTTTATATTGATCCTGGCAAAAACACCCCCTCTAAAACCGGCATTTGCAGGATTAAAATAATCCGGAAGACTCGTACTTAGATTATTCACGTTCACGCCAAGATGAACACCGAGGTTGAACAATTTCTGTGCATGTAAGTTTGAGCCAGCAAGGATAAGGATAAAAAGAAAAAGAAATTTTTTCATGGTTTGTTGAATGAGGGTTTTATAATAACTGTAAAGGTCACAAAAAATTATAAACAAACCCTATGCCACTATTAATTTTAAGCGGAATAGCTGCTATGACCCTGTTAAAAATGGTTGGCTTTACTTCAATTCCTTATTATAGAAACTAAAGCCAAGCGTGATGGAAAATCCGCTATATCTCATACCGGCTCTGGGATCCTGGTAGATAATGTTATTGCCAAATAAATTGGCCAGCCCCCATTGGTAACGAGCCTCCAGATTAAATCGCCATATATCGAGTCCTAAACCGAGAACAACACCTCCATTAAAGTTGGCACCCTGACTGCTAACAATGAGAGAATCGTTCTGGGTAAAAACCTCATCATGGACCACGATGGAATTGGTAATATTCCAGGCCCAAAAGCCCCCGAATTGTGTACGTAAGCTCACCAGTTTTCCTTTTACCAACTTGAGTCCAAGTAATATTGGAATTTCAAGCGTATTTGTTTTGGTGCTGTAAGAACGGTTGGGATTGTTGGCAAAAACACCCTCTCCACCTGTCATAGAAAAATTGAGTTCAGGTTGAATATTGAAACGACTGAAATTAAAACGTGCAAATACCCCTCCTCTGAAACCGGTATAGCCATTCGTATAGAAATCCTGCAGACTGGTACTCAGGATATTTACATTCGCACCTGCATGCACACCGAGTTGAATGATCTTTTGTGCAGAAGCGGTTCCGCAAATCAAGACAAATATGAAGAGAAATTTTTTGATGATCCAGGTTTAAATTCCTATGTAAAAATAAGAATAAAAGCGTTAGCGTAACAAGGTTAAAGCCACCCCAAATAAAAAGCCTCTTCTTTCGAAGAGGCTTTCAAATAGTTTGTCAAGCTTAGCTTGTCGTAGCTTATTCAGCAACCACGTTGAAATTGAACTCCACTTTGATCTCTTTGTGAAGTTGGGCAGTTGCTTTATACGTTCCGATGGTTTTAATGCCATCATCTACAATATGAATAGATTTTCTTTCCACGTTGTATCCGGCTTTCTTAAGTGCTTCGGCCAAAACAACCGTGTTGATAGAACCAAAAATTTTTCCGGTATCACCCACTTTAGCTGTAACATCGATGGTGGCACCCTGAATCTTTTCAGCCAGGTCCTTTGCTTCTGCCAGCATTTTTTCGGCTTTGTGAGATTGTTGTTTGATATTCTCCTTCAGGATTTTCAGATTGCTTTCGCTGGCAACCATGGCAGAACCGTTTGGAATTAAAAAATTACGTGCATATCCATCACGAACTTTTACCACATCGTTCTTATATCCTAAATTATCTACGTCTTGTTTTAAAATGATCTGCATAATCTAAATATTAATCACTCCTATTTTAACATGTCACCTACATAAGGTAATAACGCTAGCTGACGGGCACGCTTGATAGCCTGCGCCACTTTTCTCTGATATTTCCAGGAAGTTCCTGTGATCCTGCGGGGTAATACTTTGCCCTGCTCATTCACCAGTTTCAACAGATAATCGGCATCTTTATAATCAATATATTTAATACCTGATTTTTTGAAACGGCAGTATTTTGATCTTTTTACTTCAATTGGAGGAGGGGTTAGATACCTGATCTCCGAAGTATTTTCTTCTTTAGCATTTATGTTGGTTGCTGTAACTTCTGCTGTGCTCATAGTTGAAATGGTTTAAGATTGTTGTTGTTTAGTTGCCCGCTTTTCTCTTCTTCTCTCACTCCAGGAAATGGCATCTTTCTCCAATTTAACTGTAAGGAACCGCAGAATTCTTTCATCGCGGCGAAAGGTAAGTTCGAGTTTGTCGATGAAAGTTCCATCGGCACGAAACTCAAACAGATGGTAGAAACCTGTAGACTTCTTCCTGATAGGATAGGCCAATTTTTTTAGGCCCCAAGTCTCTTCATGGACCACTTCACATTTCGCTTCTTTTAAAAGCTCTTTGTAACGATCCACGGCTTCCTTTAGCTGCTCATCACTTAACACCGGGGTGAGGATGAACACTGTCTCATACTGGTTAATCATTCGTTTTGTTTATTTAAATCTTAAATTAAAAGGGTGCGAATATACAGCTATTTAGCCTAAACGCCAAGTTTTTACGGATCCAATCACCAAAAATCGAATATTTTGCCTCTAAAAGATTCATTTATTACCGGTTAAGCCCTTTTTTCTTAGCTTTGCCGGCCAGAATCTTATTAGTAGAATCAATACAGCGCAATTATGAAGGTAGGGATCCCATCTGAAATATTTCCGAATGAGTTGAGGGTTGCAGCAACTCCTAAAACAGTTAAACGCCTACAAAAGCAAGGCTTTGAAGTCTATATACAGCGTGGTGCAGGAGTAAAAGCTAATTTTTCTGATAAGGAATTTGAAGAGGCGGGTGCCAAATTATTAGGTACAGCGGTCGAAATCTATAGTCAGTCTGACATTGTCCTAAAAGTAAAGGAGCCATCCGTAGAAGAAGTGGGCATGATGCGTGAAGGATTGGTATTGCTCAGTTATCTTTGGCCCACTCAAAACCCGGATCTACTCCAGAAGCTTGCTGATAAACAGGTGAACGCTATAGCGATGGATGCCATTCCGCGTATCTCAAGAGCGCAGAAAATGGATGTGCTTTCCTCCATGGCAAATATTGCCGGATATAGAGCAGTTATCGAAGGCTCCTATCATTTCGGCAGATTCCTCAATGGCCAGATCACTGCAGCAGGTAAAGTTGATCCTGCTAAGGTCCTGGTAATTGGCGCTGGTGTTGCGGGATTAGCTGCTATTGGAGCTGCAAATTCATTAGGCGCTATTGTAAGAGCATTCGATACCCGTAAGGAGGTTGCTGAACAGATTGAATCAATGGGAGCACAATTCCTCACGGTAGAAATTGAAGAAGATGGTGCAACCGCATCAGGTTATTCAAAGGAAATGAGTAAGGAATTCATTGCTGCAGAGATGGCATTGTTCCTGCATCAGGCAAGTGAGGTGGATATCATTATTACTACTGCACAAATCCCAGGTAAATCAGCACCCATATTAATTCATGACTATCATGTTGCTGCAATGAAACCAGGATCCGTGATTGTGGATTTAGCCGCTTCATCAGGTGGTAACTGTCAACTCACCAAAAATGGTGAAGTGTATACTACCGCTAATGGGATTACCATTGTAGGTAAACTCAATCAATTGCCCAATCAGGCTTCACAACTTTATGGTAATAATCTTTGTCATCTTCTGGATGATATGGGTAAAGCCGAAAAGTTTAATATAAACATGGAAGATGCCGTTGTTTCAAGAGCAATGGTTACCTATAATGGCAAAATTAATTGGCCGCCACAACCGCTTCCCGTGACCGCCGCAAAAACAAATAATACTGCTGCCGTAGTTATTTTGGATCCGAAAGAGGAGGCGAAAAAGAAGGCGAAAAAACAGGCTACCGGAATG
>JANWKQ010000241.1 GCA_025451295.1 Flavobacteriales bacterium
CCCACCCCCCCACCACCCCAGCTACTACAACACAACACACACCCCGCCGCACCGCGACTGCTGACCCATAGCTCCCCTCTGAGAAGAAATTAGTACTAGGGAACAAACAAAATGATCCTAACATAATTGAGATCAAATCGAACCATTCAACTGCCAATGTTGTTGATAATACTATTCGTTATGCTGGTATTTATTCTGGCATTTCTGATGAGTTTGCCATACAAAACGGGCAGATAAAAAACAATATTATTTTAACCGATCCTCCAGCTTTCATAGATAATTTATCTTCAGGATATTTCGGTTTTCAGGAAATAATGGAACTTCCGGATGGATGGAAAATTACAACTGCAAATAACACATCTGATTTATTAACTTCTTCTCCTTTACTGATATTTGATGCAAACGGCCATCATGTTCTTACCATTCCGGAACCTGTCTTTTTTGATAATGACGGCTTAGAGTCAGATGGTTTGAATATGGTTGAGGGTAAATATTTACTAGGTAAGGAAAATGATCGTTGGACCGTTACGACGCTTGTTCCAGTAGAGTGGCTGAAAGATGCAAATACTAAATATCCGATCTCCATTGATCCTACTTTAGTGATTCCTGGTACGACAGGTGGATGGCAATCACCGAATAACTGGGTTGATAATCCTGGCTTTGTATTTCTTGGGGTATGTTGTGGAAATTTAACACATAGGGCCTGGATTAAATTTAATACCACGGCCATTCCAGATGGTTCATGCATTTCCAGTGTTGAGCTTCAGATGAGCGTAACAACAGTGGTTTCTAACAACCCGGAATTGGTATTTATAAATGATGTTACCGGTGCTTTTGGACCCTATGGCGGTATTGTTCCTGCAGCATACAATGATTTTGGAAATGGACTCTATAGTTCTTTCACCATTACGGGTGTGGGTGTGTATGGATATTATACTTTAGGAGCAACCGCAAATACCCTATTGCAGGCCCAGCTTCCGGTTAATTGGTTCCAGGTAGGCCTGATGTTTAATAATGAACCATCAACCGACTATAAAATTATTAACGGAACATCTTCAAATTTAAGAGTTACTTATCCATGTGCTTTACCCGTAGAGTTACTTTCTTTTGATGGACAATGTAATAATGGTCAGGTAAATTTGAATTGGGTTACAGCATCGCAATCAAATAACGATTACTTTACCATTGAGCGAAGCACCGATGGAATTGATAATAAAATTATAGGTACAATTACGGGTGCCGGAAATAGTAGCCAAATCCTTCATTATTCTTTTGTTGATCCGCAACCTCCTGAAGGAACCTCATATTATTCAATTAAGCAAACTGACTTTAACGGGCACTCTGAATATCTTAATTTAATTGCTGTCAGTTGTCATGAAGTTCCTGAATTTACCATTTATCCAAACCCAGGCTCAGGAATATTTAGTATTACCGGAGCGGAGCAGGATAATGAAATCATAATTACGGATGTCCTGGGGCAAATCGTTTTTCAGTCTAAAATTATGGCGGGCAAAACTGAAATTGATTTAAGCAGTTATTTAGATGGAATTTATTTTGTTCAGATAAGTTCGAAAAAGGGGAGTTCATCAAAGAAAATTATCCTTAACAAATAATCCTGTTATACGGGTCTGATAGCGCTCCTGACCCAACCTCAAAAATGTTAAAAAACCTGCCTCCCGAACCAGGGGGTCCTTTAATGGAAGAGGATTCCAATCGTATAATATTGATATACAGGATTTTGTTTGATAGAAAGCAGTTGTTTGATAACCACCATCAGTTAATAAATTAAGTTATGATTTTTTATTAATTAGGTTATATTTGTATAGAACTAATACCCCAAGTTATTATATGAAAACATTTCTACTTGCCATTGTCATGTTAGTTGGGTTAAGCTCATATGCACAATCAGCCACAAAGAATGATTGCTATACCTGTGTTGGAGCGACCAATTCAACAGACTTCCAGGAAACCAATAACATACCATTTATTCAAAATGATGCTCTTGTTATTAAAACAAAAGAACTTGAATTTGTAAATTCTCAAATTACAAATACAATACTGGAACTTCGAAAACAGAACGTTGTAAAGGAGTTTCCAGAATATGTTAATACGGGAGATGATCTTCTTGATAAGAAGAATTATCTCACAGAATTAACGAAATTACTTCCGGAAAAAGAAAATAACATTAATAAATAAGCACTATGAAAAAGATACTATCAATATCTGCTTTGTCTTTCATAGTAGCTATGAATTACGGCCAAGTATTTACGTTTAATTATACAGGAGCATTTCAAACGCATGTTGTCCCTGCTGGTATTACTTACTATCAGGTGGATGCATGGGGGGCTGAAGGAGGTTCTTCACGTGGAAACACAGATCAGGTGTGCTGTAACTGGTGTACTTGGGATCCTGCCGGACATCAGGGTGGAAATGGTGGATATGCCGAAGGTATTTTGGCAGTAACACCTGGTCAGACATTAAGAATTTATGTTGGTGGAATGGGTGGATATGGAAATTTAGGTGGTTGGAATGGTGGTGGAGTTGGCCAGCCAGTTGATAATGTTTGTTTTAATGGTGGACCTGGAGGTGAGTGGACAACTTCTTCCGGTGGTGGAGCTTCAGATGTAAGAACCGGAGCTTTCGGATTAGGAAACAGAGTGATCGTTGCCGCAGGCGGTGGTGGTGCAGAATGGGCCGGTGGAGGACAAACTGCCGGTGAAGGCGGTGGAGTAACCGGTGGGGCCAATCCTGGTGGTGACAATCCCGGAGCTTCAGGAGGCCCGGGTACACAAGTTGCCGGTGGCGCTGGTGGTACTCAAAATTGTAATTGGTTAGGTATGCCATCTGCTGGAGGATTTGGATTTGGTGGAAACACCGGAACAGGTCACTCAGGCGGCGGTGGCGGTGGCTATTATGGTGGTGGCGCAGGTGGCTGTGATGGTCATGGTGGTGGTGGATCATCTTATTTAGGTGGAGTTACTGCTGCATCAACTGTACCAGGAGTTCGTCAGAACAATGGGTTGGTAACCTTAACAAATTTCATCCCACTTCCAGTTGAAATGATGAGCTTTACATCAGATTGCAATGATGACTATGTTACTTTTAGGTGGTCGACTTCAGCTGAAGTGAACAACAGCTATTTTATGTTACAAAGATCTTCTGATGCGATCAACTGGTCAGATGTTACCAGAGTAGAAGGAAATGGCAGTTCAAATGTGCAGCATGATTATTCATATAAATCTTCTACATCAGACAAAGGCTATTATCGTTTGGTTCAATTTGACATGAATGGATTTTCAAAAACATATGATCCTATCTATTCTAGCTGTATCATCAATAAGAATTTTGTACAGATCTATCCAAACCCATCTGCTGATTATTTTGTGATCAATAGTTCAAAGGATATGACCAGTTATGAAATTACGAATGGACAAGGTCAGGTTATGGTTTCTAAAACGATCAATATTGCAGCTAATGTTAAACATACAGTAGATTGTTCTCAATTCGCTCCTGGAGTATACAGCATAAGAGTGCATACCCCAGATGGATTTGATGTTCAAAAAATAATTATCGAATAATTCGAAAACATCTATTTAGTTTTCAACTATAAATATAAAAGGAGATTTCTGCATGTAGAAATCTCCTTTTATATTTTAGTAAGTCAATCATACCAATGGCAAATGGATTTCGATCAATGATTGAAAGATTTAATTTAAAGCCCAGGAAGCTTTTCTTAATAGACAGTTTGGGAGCATTTCTAACGGCTTCATTGATTGGTACCATCGGAGCAGGGTTTCAAGATGTTTTTGGCATGCCACAAAAAGCCCTTTATCTTTTGTTTATAATAGCTTTCATATATGCTGTTTATTCGATTTGTTGTTATTTTTCAATTGGGAGAAACTGGCGCCCTTTTTTAAAAGGAATTGCCATTGCAAATCTGATTTATTGTTGCCTCACTTTTGGACTTGTGGTTTTCTACTACCCAGGTCTAACAGTACTGTGTCTGATTTATTTTCTAGGTGAACTCATTGTGATAGGAAGTATAATATATATCGAGTTAATGACTGTTTCCCATTGCTCCGAAAAAAAGTTTTCGGGATGAAAATTCTTTTCCCGTAGAAAAATCGTACTATTGCTTTTCACATTTCAAGATTGTAAAGATACAATGGCCTTAAGATCATTCAATAGAATAAAAATAATCTTAGTCTCCGGCAGTTGGCTAAAAGTTCTGTTGTTGCTGTTTTTTTTGACCGGAAATATGGTTGTGGGATATTCACAAACCGTTCAAAAAAAGGGAGGGATATATAAACCCAAAAAGAAAAAAATTGCCGAGCATCATAACAAAATGCAAAAGAAGAAAAAGCAGCATGCAATAACCTGGAATAAATATACTACAACCAAGAACAGAGATTTTCAAAAAAAGAAGAAAAAGAAGTAGTTAAAACAAACAATATCCCTTCATTCAGGAAGTTTGTTTGATAATTGGTCTTACTATCCCCCAACATAGCAAGGTGTAACATGAACCACCAATAAAATAATGCAGCCATTCAGGAAAGCAAAAAGAGCTGATAAGAAAAAGGTGATTGAGATCCTTTCCAACTCATTCGAACGGGATCTTCACATCGGTTGGTATACCGGCAATGATCATCGTAAACATAGAAAGATGAAATCGTTAATGGCCTTTATGTTCGAAAGTAGTTTTCGTTATAAGGATGCATATATAGGCAATGATATGAAAGCCGTAGCACTTTGGAAAAATTCTCCCGGCAATAAGATGACCTTTCGTTTATTGGTCGAATATATCAGGTTTACCTGGATCTTTGGATTCTCAAAGATAAAAGCCATTTCAAAACTGGAAAAGCTCATACACCAGCGACATCCTCAAACTGAAGATTATTTTTTTCTATGGATAATAGGTACCCATCAGGATCATCAGCAAAAAGGAATTGGGTCTTCACTTCTTGCTCCTATGCTGGAAGCAGCCAATCAGCAACAGAAAGCGATATACCTTGAGACGACCAACGAGGAAAATATCCCATTCTATAAAAAAAGAGGATTTGAAGTACATGATGAGGTAGAAATAGAATCACCCACAAGGATGAGGATCTATTTTATGCGAAGGCTGCCAAAATAATCCCTGTTTATATCCGTTTTTACTATACACCCAACGGATGCAATATGAAAAAAGTCCTCTTGTTATTATTGGCAGTCCTTATCCCGGTGAGTTTTATCAACCCGTGTACCACTTTTGTTTTAAAAACCAAGAAAGAATTATTCTTTGGCCGGAACCTGGATTGGGTATCCGATATCGGAATGATCATGGTGAATCAAAAAAATGTGGATAAGCAATCCCTTGTATTTCCTCCGGAAAAATCAGCAGAATGGACTTCAAAATATGGCAGTATTACTTTTAATCAATTCGGAAAAGAATTTCCATTTGGGGGAATCAATGAAGAAGGTTTGATCATAGAAGTGCTGGTTTCCGAAGCAGAATATCCTGAAGCGGATGAACGGCCGGTGGTAAACGAATTGCAATGGGTACAATACCAACTGGATAATTGTAAAACGGTGAATGAGGTAATTGCTACAGATAAAGTGATTCGCATCGGTCAAACGAACGAATTGCTGCACTACCTTATTTGTGATGCGGATGGAAATGTCGCGGCTGTTGAATTCATCGGTGGTAAAATGGTTGTGTACAAAGGTAAAGATCTTTCCAAACCTGTTCTTGTGAATGATCCCTATGAATCGTCCGTTGAAGGTTGTAAGAATGGAGAAATGGGTCGTTTTGGAACTGCAGCAGATCTCATCAAAAAATACAAAGCCACCGACGGTTCGGGTCTCGAATATTCGTTTCAGATCCTCGAACAAGTGGCCTTAAGTGCAGAATGGGCCATCGTGTATGATGTAAACAAGAAACAAATTCATTTTAGCACAAGTTCCATTCGGGAGATCCGTATGGTAGATCTCGCCAATTTTGATTTTAGTTGTGATAAGCATATTCTGAGTTATGATCTATCAAAGAATGACAGTGGAGATATTAGCAATCAGTTTATAAAGCTTACGGCCGATTCAAATACAGAACTTGTGAAGGATGCCATTGACGCCAATTCACTTTATGTACTTGATGATCAGACAACGGAGTTGATCAAGTATTACAAGGAGTGTAAATGTAAACCATAAGCTGGTTTTTATACTCATTTACAGCGATTTATCAATTCAGGGGTTTTAGTCTCTTTTTGTCCTGTATTTTTTTGATTTTCGCCTGAATATTTCTAAGTTAGTGGATGTATTCCCAAGGGTGCATTGTATGGAAGCAAAAAGATATTCTGCTTTCCTGAACCTTATCTGCCTGGCGATTTTCAATTTTGCCATACATCGTTGTACTGCACAAACTGAAACGCTGAGCACTTCTTTATGCGGACAAACATCCGCCGGTAGCCCATGTCCCGGAGATAATACCGTGCAATTATATGATTTTGCCTACAATATTACCTCCGGAGATCCGGCTTTTACTGCCATCAATAACTGGACTACATCTGGTACATATACGGCTGCAGATATTACCGGATTTACCATTTATGTAACCACGTTTTGTGCCTTTAATACCTCCACTCCGCTTCAGACCATAGCTGCCTCCGGACCAGGGTCACATACCTTTAACTTTGCTGATCCTTTGCCTCCGGCACCTTCTCAGCGATATTTCTGGATCACCACCAATTTTACCGCAGGAGCGGTTCCTGGTCATACGATCAGGATAGATCTTATTACCGCCGCAATGACCGCAGTAACCGGGACGGAAAGTTTTGGTACAAATACCCAGGGTGGTTTGCAAACCATTTGCAATCCGTTACCCATAGAATTGGAATCCTTTGGCGGAAAAAACATAGATGGAAAAAACAACCTCAACTGGACCACCACTTCGGAGATCAGCAATGATTATTTCACGCTGGAAAAATCGGCAAATGGAATTGATTTTGGTGAATTGGCCAGAATAGAAGGAGCCGGCAACAGCAATGCTGCTCTTTTTTACGAGTTTGTCGATCCAACCCCATTTCCGGGTAATACCTATTACCGATTAAAACAAACCGATTTCGATGGATCGGTTAAGTATTCTGCCACTATTAGCATACAGGGTAATGACCCCTCTGAAATTGAGATTTATCCAAATCCAACTACCGGAAGTTTTGAGATCTTATCTAATGC
>JANWKQ010000242.1 GCA_025451295.1 Flavobacteriales bacterium
CCTGATTGAAGGATAATATTGTATATCCTTAGGTTGTAATGATCCCTCGGTATGTATTTTGTAAAAATTGGCTAGATTTATTGAATGATTTCATTTAATGCCCTCATTGAAAAGTTTGGCGATAAAGGTGAAAAAACCGGGTGGACCTATATTCAGGTTCCAGCTGAAATGGCATTAAAAATAAAGCCCAATAATAAAAAAGGATTTAGGGTGAAAGGATCACTCGATAAATTTCCAATTAAGGGAGTAAGTCTCTTACCTATGGGTGAAGGAGATTTTATTATGCCCTTAAATGCAGCTATGCGAAAAGCGATCAAAAAAAAGAGGGGTGAAAAAGTATTGGTGAAGATTGAAGAAGATAAAGAGAAGAAGAAAATATGTGAAGAACTTCTGATCTGTTTGCGGGATGATCCGAAAGCCTTCAAGAATTTTGAATCGATTCCTGGTTCCCATCAACGTTATTATTCCAATTGGGTTGAATCGGCCAAAACGGAACCTACTAAAGCCAAAAGGATTGCCAAAACCGTAAGAGGATTATCGCTTGGTATGACGTTCGCCGAGATCCTTAGAATGGATATTTAAACCCAGACCTACTCCGGCAATGGCCCTGTATAGGCTACACAGGGTATCCCTTCTGGCCTGAAACAATCACGGTGGATATTAAAGTTTATGTTGGATATATCTCCCGTTGAAATTTTAAATCCATAAAAGCAACTGTTGAACCAATCCTTTACACATTGTTTGTCGGTTACATACAATCCACTCTCCGGTGTGTTATTTAGTAAAGCACCTATGAAGGTGGAATCTTTACGGTATTCATCTATCATGCAATAATTACCCACCGGGAGGTTGATTGAATAGTTCCCTAAAGAATCAGTAACAACTGTATAAAGTATTTTTGATTTCAGATTATTGGTTTCTCCTCCTCTTATATAGAATTTTTTGCCTGCATAAGGCCGGGGTTTTGCTAATTCCTGTAGCAAGGTTTCAGGTGGTTCGGCCCCTCCACAATAATCACTGGTATAGGTAACATTACCCGATAACCGAAAAGTCTTATTCTGATGATGAATACCATCAGTGGTTGTCCCTCCTGCAATTTTGCAGGCAGCAAACACCAGCACCAAAAGTAAAATGTAATATAAAATGAACTTCCGTTTCATATTTTTAAATCCCACGTAAAACTAATATTTCAACAATCATACCAAGTTCCGAAAACAGAATCGGGCATCACCCCTCCCAATTATCCTCAACAGCTTAGTGCTGAGAAGCTTTGTCAATATCACCTTTTCTTGGGTCCTGAGAATCAGCACCTAAATCGATTAATTACTGAGGGTTCACGGTTGCTCAACCCATGGCGTCAAATAATAAGATCCCCCTTTTTAACTTGCAAATGCCTACCAAACAGCATAATTTGGTCCTACTAAACAACAAAGTGAGTCAAGTCATGAGCATGATACCGACCATATTTATTTCTGTATGCCTGTTTTTAACATCTGCTTCCTTTCAGCAGGCATCCTCTAAATCAACACCTTCAAAGGTGGAGATTACCGGTAACATCGAATGGAAAATCACTAATAACACGAGTTCAGAGTTTAAGTACTGCGTAAACGGTGGACATAACTATATCAGTAGTGGTTCAACTAAATCATTTAGTTATTCTGTAGGACAAGACTTTTACTTAATAGAAGGATCAAGTTGTGGCAGCCAATGGTTTGAAGTTACCAGCGAGATGCAGGGTAAAGACTACAAGCTAACGGAGCTGCTGTAAAAATATAACATGAAAAAGAGAGCAGGGTCGCCATTTTTTTGGTGGCCCTTTTTTTATTCCCTAAAGCAAATTAACGGATAACTATTACCCTGGTAGGACGATGGTTTCTTTTGGGATGAATTACCACAACCCTTTTGGCCCTCGGTTGTTTAACTACCACAACCCTCGGTTGGTTGCGAACAACGACTGTATTTGATTTGGCCGGTGCACAGGAAACTAAAGAGATCATTAAGATGATAATGAAGGCTCCAACGAATTTTATATTTCTCATTTCTCTTGATTTTGATAGTATGACCTGCAGGTATTTGAATGGTTTAATGAGAACCCGTTAAAATAAAATTAACCGTTGGCAGCCCTTTCTTAAGCTTGGCTGAGGAAAAAGTGTTTAAATAAAAAGACCCCGATAAAATCGGGGTCCAACGAAAAAATTCTATGGTTTTTAAAGCCGACTACCTTACTCTGATCTCTATCCATCCAGAATCCGGATCATTTCCTTTCACATCCAATGCTCCTTTTACTTCCCAAACCTGGTGACCCATGGTACCATGAAAAGTGGGTTGTGCATTAGAAGGTAAAGTGAATTCCATTTCCCAATCATAGGACTTGGAACCTTCTAAAGCATCAGTAATCGCGGCCTGCACTTTATGTGTATAGCTTACATGATCCTCATGAATGTTTTCTGTTTTACCATTGATGCTTTTGCGAAGTGATACATATTCTCTTGCACGAATATCAAGATAAACAGCAGTAGCTGCCAAAGGTGCATCTTTTACCTGTGCAGTAACCCGTACTTTAATGGGAGCAGCTTTATCAAATTCTGATCCTTCAGGAGCAATCGTAACATTCGCTCCACCACCAGTGATAAAGTTGGTGGCTTGTTTTAGTTTGTCGAATAAACCCATAATATGTTTTGTTTAATTGGTTTTAAATGGAGGCGAAAGGTAGGGAAAAAGTGATTAGGGTCAATAGTTATGGTTGTATTAAGATATTTGACCACTCTTTAGCACTAATAAAATATAACTATTTGATATATATGCATTTAAAACCTAAAAGGGTATAGTTCTCCTTTCACCAATTCACCTGTTAAATTTGAAGTTTGACCATGACAAACGCATCAATTACCATAATATCATCGTTCTAATAACCAACGGGGCGTTTTAATTCTCAAAAAGAAAAAAATGAAAAAATTCTGGCCTTTGTTTCTCGTAGCTTTATTTCTTATCTGTAAACAGGTAAGTCCTCAACACGAATCTACTACCCTTACTGCCCATTCAATCCATGCATTGCAGATAAAAAATCATTAGTGCAACTTCACCACACCTTATAAATAAAAAATCCTCCTGACGAAATCGTCAGAAGGATTTTTATTATTTCAAAAGAAAAGATTAATCCTTTCCTTCCATTTTTTGTTTTAACTGATTCAAAGCATCAATATCTCCTAAAGTTGTCTTTTCAGACTTGCTGTTGTTTTTAGCAACTGCATCTTTGGTCGACTTCTTTTCTTTTTTCTCTTCCTTCTTCACAGCTTCTTCTTTAGATGCTTCCCAGGTACGTGTATGTGATACCAGGATCTTTTTATCATCTTTGGAGAATTCCAATATAGCAAATGATAATTTTTCATCAGGAACCATTTTACTACCATCTTCTTTCTTGGTATGACGTGCAGGACAGAAAGCCTCAATACCATACATTAAAGAAACAATAGCGCCTTTATCATTTACATCCGTAACAGTACCATCATGATTGGCATTAATATCCAATACGGTTGCAAATACCTCCCATGGATCTTCTTCCAACTGCTTCACACCTAAATTAAGCTTACGGTTGTCTTTATCCAGACCTAATACTTTTACATCGATCCTTTCGTCTAATTTGCAGAATTCAGACGGATGTTTGTATTTCTTGGTCCAGCTAAGATCGCTGATGTGGATCAAACCATCCACCCCTTCTTCAAGTTCTACGAAAATTCCGTAGTTGGTAAAGTTCTTTACCAGGGCCGAATGTTGTGTTCCAACAGCATATTTAGTTTCGATATCAGCCCATGGATCAGCTTTTAATTGCTTCACACCAAGACTCATTTTTCTTTCTTCACGATCTAAAGTAAGGATCACAGCTTCGATCTCATCTCCTACTTTTAAGAAGTCCTGTGCACTTCTCAGGTGACTGCTCCAGCTCATTTCACTTACGTGGATCAAACCTTCAACACCCGCCGCAATTTCGATGAATGCTCCATAGTCGGCAAGAACCACTACTTTACCTTTTACTTTATCACCTACTTTCAATTCAGCATTCAATGATTCCCATGGATGTGCAGAAAGTTGCTTCAGACCTAATGCGATACGTTTTTTCTCCGGATCATAATCTGTAACCACAACTTTAATTTTCTGATCAAGCTGAACGATCTCCTCAGGGTGATTGATACGTCCCCAGCTCAGGTCGGTAATATGGATCAATCCATCTACACCACCTAAGTCAATGAACACTCCATAAGAAGTGATATTTTTTACGATACCTTCGAGGATCTGTCCTTTTTCTAACTGAGACATGATCACTTTTTTCTGCTCTTCTAATTCTTCCTCAAGAAGGATCTTATGCGATACAACGATATTTTTGAATTCGTGGTTGATCTTCACCACTTTAAATTCCATGTTTTTACCAACGTAGATATCGTAATCACGAATAGGCTTCACATCAATTTGTGAACCAGGTAAGAATGCTTCGATACCGAATACATCGGCGATCAAACCACCTTTGGTTCTGCATTTAATATGACCGGTAATTACTTCATCCTTGGCATGTGCTTCATTTACACGATCCCAGGCTTTAATGGCACGGGCTTTTTTATGGCTCAGGTCAAGCTGTCCATCTCTGTCTTCGAGGATGTCAATGTATACTTCCACTTCATCACCCAATTTAAGGTCGGGATTGTAACGGAATTCTGTTCTTGGAACAATACCTTCGCTTTTATAGCCAATGTTTACTACCACATCTTTCGGGGTAAGTCCTACAACTTTTCCGAAAACGATTTCATGTTCATTAATGGTTTGCAAAGTGGTGGAATACAATTTCCCATATTCTTCGCGTTCTTCTTTGGTGTATACGTTTCCGTATTTGTCGATTGCGTCCCAGTTAAAATCGGGAGCTTTGATGGTTTCTTCAACCGGAGTTACAGTTTCTTCAACTGTATTTGTTGTTTCTTCTGACATTTGTAAGATCTGTCTGACGATTCATACTACTTTGCCTCTTGTTTGGATGTTCGGTGAGGCAGGCAGCATTTACGCCTTTGGTTTAACATTTAGTTATAGTCATGAACATCCAGCCCTTTCGGGACGGCAAATGTAGAAAAAATATGGAGAATAACCATGGTTGCTATCTTGATTTTTAAATATTTAATCTACTGACTATTAAAATATTAAGTATTTCGTCCCGAAAAATCGATCATTCACAACTAAATCCTGGCCTGTCACAAGAAAATGCAAACCGTGGCTTGCTCAATCCGTTGAATATTTCAAGAACTAGCCATTGAAATATTATAAATACTTTGTCAACCAAAATTTCTGATTTTATGAAATACTCGTTTAATTTTTTCTTCAGAAGAATTGCCGGTATCATTCTAACCACTTCTTTATTATTTTTTGCTGTTTCTTGTGGGTCAAAAATAAACAGCGAAAATAAAAATGAAAAAAAAGATAGCACCACCAATAACAATCCGTTTACCAATATACCCAAGACAAAAATCCATCAGCTGGATGAAAATGTTTTGAACGGCTGTGACGAAAAGACCATTTGTACAACCGTTAAATTCAATAGGACAAAGGGTGAAAAAAAAGAATTAAGGATCATTTTCCCTTTTAACAACCAGACAGGCAAAATATCCATATTTAAAAAGGATGACATGAGCAATGTGGTTGCTGTACAGAATGCATTAAGTCCGATAATCTCTATGGAGTTTACTCTTTCAGAATTTGCCGATGGTCATTACCTGGCTTTAATCGATCGAAAAGACATGAAAAGAAGAGTTGCTATTGATATTATTACCGAATAGTATCTGCAAATTGTATGCTGCCTGCCCGTTCTCTGAATTAATGCCCCGGCTCCCTGCCCACAAACACAGCTGATTTTATACTTTGTTATAAAAATCAGGGTAATCCCTATTGTAATCCTCACCTAAAAAGCTTAATATTATTCCCTGGAACCAATCCGGCTGTTTACCATGAAGAAATATGTGCTTCTTTCTTTTTTCTTCCTGCTGATCATCGTAACTCATTCGCAATGTACTACGCTGGCATCCGCGGTTCCAGGTATTACACTCGTACATCAAAACACCAATTGCTTAAATAATAGCGGAGTTGCCTATAATCCACAGTTGGGATTATATTATGGAGTAAGGGCCGGCAATTCCACTTTCCCGCTTGAAACATGGACATCTGCCGGGGTGCCACTGTACAATACCACCGCTGGTTTCGATTGGAGAGGTATGTGGTGGAATCCTGCCACCAATCAGCTTGAGGGAAATGGATATTCAACCAGCGGCATCTGGAGAGCAAACCTGAATGGAAGTGGTTATGCACTCAATACCGGGGTCAGCATTTTTACCGGAATGAACCAGCCGGATGCACAATCCTGTGGGGATCTCGATTATAACGCCAATGAAATTCTCTATTATTTTAGTGGGAATATTTACCGTTATTCCAGGGCTACCAATGCTTTTTTGGGCTCTTATCCAATAACCGGAACACCTGTTGCCATCGCCAATTTAAATTCCACCACCTTGATGTACACCGGTTGTGCCGGTAAAGAAATTGCTTTGCTCGACTATGTAAATAAAAGGGTTTACCTGTATAACAAAGCTTCCGGAGCCTATAACAGCACAAGTCAGTTACCGGCCGCTGCAGTTACTACGGCTTCTTTCAGGACCTCCTGGGCTAACGGATATGTCTGGCTGTTCAATCTGGCCAACTATACCTGGTATAGTTATCAGGTATTGAGTACTCCGTTACCTGTGGAACTGTTAACTTTTAGAGGAAATTACGAGGATGGAAAGGTTTTATTGAACTGGGTTACGGCAACCGAGATCAACAATGATTATTTCACGATTGAAAGATCGGAAGATGGGATCTCGTTTACTGAAGTGATCAGAACTCCCGGCGCAGGAAATAGCAACCATGTAATTGAATACAATGAAGTAGATAATTATCCGTATGAAGGTGTAAGTTACTATCGATTACGTCAGGTTGATTTCGATGGGACCGCTCATTATTCTGAAATGATTTCCATTGACATTCCCTACGGACCGGAGATCAACATTTATCCCAATCCGGCGACAGATGAACTATTCGTTACAGGTGACCTGGATACCGAATCAGAGATAACCATCGTTAGCTCATCGGGTGAAACTTTACAATCAGGCATGATTAATCATGAAAAGATCGATTTTTCTACCTTTCCTGCTGGAATGTATGTTGTACATATTAAAACCACCAAACAATCCGTCATAAAAAGAATTGTGGTTGAATAAATCTCTTAATCGAGTCTGAATTGCTTTACAAGTTAACTTCCTTTATATTTGATAAGTTAACCCCTTTATTCTAATCGATGAATTACAATCCTTTTCTCGATACCTGGTTTGGAAATCCATGGCTATGCTGGGGTGCGGCTTTTCTTATCTATATTCTCGGGATTGTTCTTTTTACAACCATCCTTAAACCCAAAAAAACACAAAAGAAAAAGCAAAAGAAAAATCGGATACTTACTGCGCTGGTCTATATTATTCCTATGCTCATTTTTTTTACGAACGGAGATTTTAATCCCATCTTTTTTGGCTATGGATCACCTGTAGGGATTTCTGAAGTATGCTATGTAGATGGCAAATTATATGTTGTGGATTATCTCCGTACGTTTGGTGGAAAAACTTCAAAAGGCACCAGTTATTACCGCATACATGTGATTGACCCGGCCACAGGGGCCAAGCAACGCAGATTTGAGATCTGCGCAGGAGCCACATTTCTTGGCGTATATGGAGATACGATAGCCGTTTCTCATTATTCCAAAGATGTGACCTACTATTCGGCTTCAACAGGAAATATCATTCACCGGTATTCAAAAACGACCTTAGCCAAATCCTTTCCTGAATTTTCATCCGGAGTTGAAAATTTCAGATGGGATGGGGATGGATGTACGATAAACGTAACTACACTCGATGGAAATTCATGGGTTCTTTATCCAATTACAAAAATCGTTCGTCCGGATACTGGTGATGTAGCTTCACCTGTCTATCAACCCACCGGACGGTTCTATATTGATGGCAATGGAATTAAGATTGATAATACAAACGACAAATATGGCTCAGATTATCTAAGCATAGAAAGCAAGGATGGGAATTCCCACAAGCGATATATTTACGATAGCAATGATTCTATCAGACTGAAGGAAATCTGTTTTTTAGATGGTTATCCGGTTGCTGTTAGTGAAAAAGACAGTTGTTTTGTGATCATGCATTATGAAACCACAAAAAATCAACGATTTATTTTAACGGGTATTTCCTTTGATGGTAAAAATAAACGCTGGCAAATAAAACAATCAGACCTGAATCCAAACTATAATTTTCGCTATACAAAAGATATTAAGATCGACTTTGATCAACCCAATGGTCGGATATTTTTTGCGATCAGAAAAGAGATCTTTGCGGTGAGCATGAAGGATGGAAAACTCTTATGGCGACTTAAACTATGAACCTGTCTCTTCTTCCCATCGACATAGATCCGGATAAAAATGTTGAATTTTATACAAATGATGCCAGCCGCGAATTCGTTGAAGTATATCCAGCATTCTATGCAAAAGTTGGTTTTTCTCCCCCCTGGACAGGCTATTTTGTAAAAGACGATGAAGACGGGCTGGTAGCAGTCTGCGGTTTTAAAGGTCCTCCAAAAGACAGGAAAATAGAGATCGCTTACGGAACCTTTAAAGCTCATGAAGGGAAGGGAATTGGCACCCGTGTTTGTAAATTACTTGTCAACCTTTCTCTGAATACCGATCCTACTGTTCGAATCATGGCAAGAACCTTACCCGAAAAAAATGCCTCCACCAGCATTCTCAGAAAAAACGGTTTTGAATGGCTGGGAGAAGTGATGGATGAGGAGGATGGTAAGGTTTGGGAATGGGAATTGAAAAGCAACTCATAGTATCCAATATTCGGTTTTTTTGTATTTTTAGGTTGTTGACTTATCACCATGCGAAGATTATATTTACCCATATTCCTTTTATTTGCGCTGCTCCTATCCTGTGGAAAAAAGGCTGAGCAGAAAATCGAAAAACGAGCAGAAGAAAAAAATAAAAAAGACGAATCACTTCAACAATTTCTTCAATCCTACGAATCATTATTCAGAACACAATTCAATGCTACCGGTTGCCCTGGTGCCGCGATAGCCATTGTAAAAGATAGCACCGTTATTTTCCTCAAAGGTTTTGGGATCCGTGAAGTTGGTAAACCCGACTCAGTAAATGAACATACGGTTTTCCGATTAGCCAGTTTATCAAAAGGTTTTACAGGTGTACTCACCGGAATATTGGTCGAAAAAGGTGTATTCAACTGGACTGATAAAGTGATCAGTTATTTGCCAGCATTTACATTGCAGGATACCGGTCAGACAAAACGCATCGAAATCCGCCATTTGCTTTCACATAGCACCGGGGTTCCGCGCCATGCCCTCACGAATTATATTGAAGATAACATGGATTTACCCGGTATTATTTCAAAATTGAACAAGGTGGAACTTGATAGTGTCGAAGGGAAAAAATATGCCTATCAGAATGCAGCATTTTCGGTTATTGAAGAGATCATCAAAGTAAAGACCGATAAAGAATTTAAGGATTGGATGCAGGAACTCATCTTTAGCAAAGCAGGAATGAAAGATGTGTCTTTCTCCTACGAAGAGATGATAAAAAATCCGAATAAGGCACTTCCGCATGAGAGAAATGCCAGCAAGGAATATGAGGCCGGAGAGATCCATGAAAATTATTATAACGTAGCTCCGGCTGCCGGTATTAATGCATCCATCACCGATATGGCCGGCTGGCTAAATGTATTACTAGGTAACCGGCCGGATATTGCTTCTTTACAGGTATTGGACCAGGTATTTAGTCCGTTTGTAGAGATGAGTCCTGACGAGTATTTTGATGAATGGGACGGCGTAAAAAATTCTTATTATGGAATGGGATGGAGGATCCTGGATTACGGGAACAAAAAACTGATCCATCACGGTGGATTTGTAAATAATTACAGGAGTGAGATTGCCATTGATCGGGAAAATAAGATCGGTATTTGTGTTTTATTCAATGCTCCAAACAGTTATGCAACGGTGGTAATTCCTACCTTTATGAATTATTATCAGCTTTATTTAAATCTAACCAAATGAGCATGAAGAAAATTATTTTATCCATCTTCCTTATGCTGAACACCATTATTTCAGCTCAGAAATTTCTGAATGGGAATTTTGAAAATGCAACTGAAAATTGTAACATCAATATGCTCAATGAACGCTTCAATGCAAGCATGTCCAACTGTTTTGCATTTGGTATTGGTGATCAGGTAGATATTTTAGATGCCAACTGCGGATATGGTTCTCCACAAGATGGTGAGAGATATATTGCTTTAGCTGTGGGAGGGGATGAAAAATCGAATGATGAACTATCCATTGAACTGGATGCTCCGCTTAAACCCGGTACCGAATACACCTTGTCGTTTTATTTTAAAAAAGATGGCGCCCATGAAACCAATAAACTTCAGTTTGGTTATTCGAATACAAAGGATAAGTTCGGGTCGCTGATCGCGACGATTAAAGGGGCTAAATCGCAAAAATGGGTGCAGGTAAAACTGGTGTTTACGCCAAAGATAGAGGCCCAATACATTACGGTACGGGCAATGCCCGGTTACAACGGTTGGAACCAACTGGATAATTTTAGTTTTCTGAACCAGGTACCCTATGTTGATCCAAGCGGACAAGATCCCAGGTAATTTTTTTGAATTTCTATGAAAACTGTGAATTATCAGAACGGCCATGTTCAATTTCAAATACCCAAACATTGGACGGAAGAAAAAGAAGGAGAAAAGCTGCATTTTTATGATGCTGTTTCAGAAGATATATTCAGCTTGCGTTTTAGTATCTTTACCGCAAAGCCACCTCAGGGAATACAGAATGTAACGGTTGATGATTTTATGATTGCCTCCGGTATCTCTGCTGATTATGAAAGGATCAGAATTGATGAAGACCACATAATAGCCAAACATGAAGAGTTAGATGAGTCGGAAGAACCAACACTGATCTGGTATTTTTTTGAATATGCCAGAAAAAAACCGGATGGGAATTTTGAACTGGCAGTCTTCAGCTGGTCGATTGACGAGAAGCTGGAAGACGATCCCCTTTATGTCTCTTATTTAAATATGGTGGAAGAATTGGTAAAGAACGTGAAGTTCGGAAATTAGGACCGAGGGATAAGCAGACCAAAAAAACTATCTTTGACTCAATGAAAGATCTTATCCACCAGATACAGGAATTCGAAACGATCTCCAACCAGCTGGAACCTTTACCTGCTGAAAGGAATGAATATATTGAACAGTTAAAACAATATACGGATCAGTTCATTCATACCATTCATGACCGGAATGCCTACCAATCAGGAAATCCGGAAAATAATTCGTTAGCAATCCAGGGTAAGAAAAAAACACTGGAAGATATTCTTCAATTGTATGCTAAAGAGGTGGAGGCCTATGGTATCAAGCCTGCTTCCGGGGGACATATTGGTTATATTCCTGGTGGAGGGATCTTCGCATCTGCGCTTGGAGATTTTCTCGCAGATATTACGAATGAATATTCGGGCATGTATTATGCATCACCCGGTGCTGTTACGATTGAAAATGAAGTGATCAACTGGATAAAAAAAGTTTTTGGTTTTCCTGAAAGCACTGTTGGAAATCTTACTTCAGGCGGATCGATTGCAAACCTCATAGCACTTACTGCTGCCAGGGATCATCATCAGATCAAAGGTGAAAAAATAAAAAAATCAGTAATTTATCTGAGCGCCCAGGTTCATCACTGTATTCATAAAGCCATCAGGATCATTGGTCTCGAAGATATTTTAATCCGGCAACTGACACTCGATACGCACAATCGGATCGACCCGGTAAAACTGGAAGAACAAATTCAAAAAGACATTACAGATGGTCTGTATCCCTTTTGTGTAATTGCATCCGCGGGAACCACAGATACAGGAGCCGTTGATCCATTGAAATCTATCGGAGAAATTTCAAAGTCGCATTCGCTCTGGTATCACATCGACGCTGCGTATGGTGGCTTTTTTATTTTAACCGAATCCAAAAAACATCTGTTAGAAGGGATTGAACTTGCCGATTCGCTGGTGATCGATCCACACAAAGGATTGTTTCTTCCTTATGGAACCGGAGCAGTTTTGGTGAAGCATAAAGAAGCCGTTTATCATTCACATCATTATACGGCCAACTATATGCAGGATGCGATTGATGAGGATATGCCTGTTAACCCGGCGGATGTTTCGCCAGAACTTACCAAACATTTTCGCGGACTCCGCATGTGGCTTCCTTTGCAGTTACATGGAATAGAACCTTTTATTGCCTGCCTGGAAGAAAAATTACTGCTTACCTCCTATTTTAGAAATAAATTGGTTGAATTGGGCTTTAAGGTGGGACCCGAACCCGATCTTTCCGTAAGTTATTTTTGGTATCCGTCGACCACCATGGATGAAAACCTCTTTAACAAAAGACTCATGGATCTTATCCATGAAAATGGAAGGGTTTTTCTGAGTTCAACAAATATTGAGGGTAAATTTGTGATCCGTATGGCGATCCTGTCCTTTAGAACGAAGCTAAAGACGATAGATAAGGCCATCGAAATGATTGGAGATGCAAAAAATAGATTGGAAAAATAAATATATTTGAACAAAACAATACAATATGAATCTGAAGGCTACCTCCGTTGAAGATTATATAAGTAAAGTTCCGGATGATCGAAAAAAAGCGATCACTGAATTAAGAAAAGTGATCCTAAAAAATCTTCCTAAAGGATTTAAAGAAGAGCTTAACTATGGAATGCCGGGCTATGTGGTTCCACATTCCATCTATCCTGCCGGATATCATTGCGATCCCAAATTACCACTTCCTTTTTTGAATTTTGCTTCACAAAAGAATTTTATCGCGATATATCATATGGGTGTATATGCTGATCCAAAATTACTGAAATGGTTTACAACAGAGTTTGAAAAACACAGTCAAAAAAAGATTGATATGGGAAAGAGTTGTCTGCGCTTTAAAAAGCCCGAAGATATTCCGCTTAAACTCATTGGTGAACTGGTTTCAAAAATGACTCCCAAAGACTGGATCTCACTTTATGAGAAAAACTACAAGAAGTAATCCAGAACCACTTTTCTACTTGCTTCTTTTTTCGTATATTTGAGATTAGATAGCATTACTCGTGAGGACCCGTTTTATTTTTTGGGTTGTTATATTCCAGTTAGCAACCATTCATGCCCAGTTCCAGGTCATTCCCTCAGGAGCCAGCTGGAAATACTTTTCGGGGTCGGCTCCGGCGCTCAACTGGATGGATTCCAGTTTTAACGATATCGGATGGACCAATGGTTTTACCCAAATGGGTTATGGGGACGGGGATGAAACAACAGTGCTTTATGGGGGACCTGATACCGGCAACTATCCTACTTATTATTTCCGAAAACAAATTAATATTCCTGATACCTCCTTATACCCGGGAGGATTTATGGTGAGGATTAAACGCGATGATGCATTTGTATTTTATGTAAACGGTCTGCAGATCTTTCAAAATAACACGATTGGATTGATTTCTCAATATAACTATCTGGCCTCCTCACCATGCATCGATGATGGAAACACCTGGATCACCTTTTATTTCCCGCCTGGCATAGCGGTAAACGGGATCAATACATTTGCCGCGGAGGTACACCAATATGAAAACACAGGGGGTGATTTAAGTTTTGATTGTACAGTTGACGGTCTTAATACCGCTTCTCCAATTTGTATCCGCGGACCTTATCTTCAAAGTTGTACTGAAAATAGTGTGGTGATCAAATGGAGAACAAATATTTCGTCCAACAGTGTTGTTTACATCGGGAACACATACAATGTTTTTACGGACACCATTTTTGATCCAACCAATACTTACGGTCACGAAGTACATTTGACCGGATTAAATCCCGGAACAAAATATTATTATACCGTTGGTTCAATCGCTGGTATCAGTGTTCAGGATACTGCTAAATATTTTTATACTCCCAGAATCTCCGGGGTTCCATATGAACTGGATATATGGGTTACTGGAGATTGTGGAACAGGATATATCAATCAATTTAATACAGCCAATGCGTTTTCTGGATACATCGGAAATAAATATGTTGATAGTTGGATGATCCTGGGTGACAATGCTTATCTATATGGTTTGGATGATGAATATCAATCCAACTTTTTTGAATCATATAAATCCTACCGTTATCTTTCGCAAACCTGTATATGGCCTACCCCCGGAAATCACGATTATTATAATACAACCAATCTTGAAAGTCGCAATACCCCTTATTATAAAATCTTCACTGTACCAACGTTGGCTGAAGCTGGTGGAGTTGCATCGAATACCGAACAATACTATAGCTATAATTTAGGAAATGTACATTTCATTAGTCTGGATTCCTATGGAACAGAGGGATCTCAAAAAATGTATGATACCACAAGTTTACAAGCGGTTTGGTTAAAGCAGGATCTGGCTGCTAATACGATGCCATGGACCATCCTCTACTGGCATCATCCTCCCTATACGATGGGAAGTCATAACTCGGATATTGAACCGGACCTGGTGGCGATACGTTCTAATCTGGTCAAAATGATTGAACGATATAAAGTAGATCTTGTGCTTTGTGGACATAGTCATAACTACGAAAGATCGAAATTAATCAAGGGACATTACGGTCTTGAGAACACTTATGACCCTTTTGTACATCTCACCAACAGTTCTTCGGCTTACTATGACGGAACTCCGCATTCCTGTCCATATTTTAAAAGAACAGACGATACAGTAAATACGGGTGTGGTATATGTAGTGGCAGGAAATGCAGGGAAACATACGAGTACCTCTTCCGGATGGCCAC
>JANWKQ010000243.1 GCA_025451295.1 Flavobacteriales bacterium
AGAAAGCAAAAGAGAATACGGCAGTAGCGATTGACCATGATCTGAAGAAAAACAAGAAGGCCCGGGAAAATACGGCGGTGGCCATCGACAACGGGGATCTAAAGAAAAACAAAAAGAAAGCAAAAGAAAACACCGCAGTGGCTGTTGATAATGGCGATCTAAAAAAGAATAAAAAGAAGGCAACTGACAATACGGCCGTGGCAGTAGATACGGATCTAATAGGAGATAAGAAAAAGGCGAAGGAGTCCACTGCTGTGGCGGATGATAAATTCAACAAAAAGAAGAAGAAAGAAAAGAAAAAAGCAACGGACAGGACATTCCAGGCTAAGGAGAATAAGCCCTTCCTGTCACAGAAGAAAAGGTCTGCACTTCAATCAACCGATTTTATCAACCGTAGGAAGACCCTTCGGGACAAACTAACCAGAAAGGAGAAAAAGGATATTGAAGAGGCAGAAGGAACGGTGGATAAAAAGCAGGAATTAAAAAAGAAGAAAAAGGATGACAAGGCATTCGAAAAGGCACAAAAGAAACTAGCGAAACGTCATCTTAAGCTTCAGGATCCTCCTACAAGAAAGAGAATGAAGAAGCATAAAAAAGAAACGAAGAAAACGATCAGAACCAATATGCATCCTAAAAACAAGCATAAAATTAAATGATGATGAACAAGAGAATTATTCTTTATGCACTGGCCATCCTTCTATTTATGGGGGTTTCACAAACCTATACAAATGCCGGGTCCTTGTTTGCCCAGGACAACACCACCACATCGCAGAAAAATATCAAGCGTGAAAAAAAGAAACGGATGAAAGAATCTGTGAATGCAGATCGTGCTGCATTAAAAAGACATCAGGATATTCAAACAAAAGCTACCCGAAAGCGGATGAAGAAACACCTGAAGGAAACCAAGAAGAATGTGAAGAATTCCCACCGATAAATTTTTTTCGTATTACTACCCCCTGATGGTACCATCAAGGGATAGCTACTACAGTTACAAATAAGAGAGCTATCGCTCCAATCGTTTTCGCTTCTTCCTCCGATAAAATAGCCCTATAAAATGAACATCAAATCACCATCATGAATGGTCGATATAATTGTTGAATTCATCTTGACATTCATCATCATCAAATATTTTTTTGACATCTATCTAAAAGAATGGTTTGGATGACAAAGCGTTTTTTTTGTAGTTGCTGCTTACCGTCTTATGCGGTTACATTTGACTCATCAACTAGGCTACATGTTTAATATGCATTTTATCTTTCGCTTTTTTTTATTCCTGAAAGCCACGGAGCGATTGCTCCTGTTAGGTAATAGCCAATGGCATTCGTCATCTATAAGGAGGTTATCGTCGTTTATCACGATCCGGGAAATGTGTTCTCCAAATTTCCTTTCTGGTGGTTTTCGATTTCAGAGAATGAACAATAAATGGATGGAAGCACAAAAAACAGAGACCATAATTCCCGACAAACTCCTTTATAAGTTATTTACTTATGCATTTTGGATACCGTATACCCTCATAACACCAAACTTAATATTTACCTGTTTAACCACTTCTGCATGTCAGCAACCATGTGGAACCAATAATCTAAAAAGATGAAAAAAGAACTTTTACTAGCCATCATTTTATGTAGTTTTTATGCACTGGGTTTTTCCCAGGCCACAGGGGAATTAAAGGGATATATTGAAAATACGACTGGAACGGAATTAACAGAGTTTTTCTCTATCCAGGTTGTGCAAAATGGAAAACCAATTGTAGCTACCCAGGCAGATACGTCGGGAAACTACTGGATCAAAGGAATTCCAACCGGAACCTATACGGTCATATTTTCAAAGGTTGGTTTTCAAACCCAAACTCATTCGGAGGTTTCCATTAGTACTGATCAAATTTATTTTTTGAATCCGAAAGTGGTTGAAGGGAATGATCTTCCTCCTGTTGTATTTAGTGGTAAACCTTTTGAACTCGGACCTCCTGGTCACGAACCAATTCCAAGAATTGAATTTACTAAATATCCTTTGCTGAATCTTTTAGGTATCATCAATTCATTGCCATTTGTTTATTCACGTGATGGGAAGTTTGGAAATTTTGGTGGAGCACGGCAGGACCCTACCATATATATAAATGGTGTAAAGATTCGTAATGGATTAGCCATCATCCCAAGAAACGGAGCAGAAGCAATTGATGTGTATATGGGAGGTATTCCCGCCAAATATGGTGATGCAGTAGGTGGCGTCATTGAAGTTACACTGCGGAATATTTCCAATGTGATGTTTGGTTCAGTAGAGGCCCGTACGTCACAATTCATAGATGATTATGGCCATTATTATTTCAGCGGAACCATTGGCGGACCTTTGATAAAGCGTAAAGGAAATAACCAGGGTAAATCAATACTTGGTTTTCTATTATCATTCGAAGGTGGATATGACAAGGATCCTCAACCCGGTTTTGGCGGATGGAATCGTGCCTCCGATGGAACCCTGCGTAACATAATCGATAATCCACTTCGTTTGCCTCCGGCAGGACAAAGTGGTACCAGATTAAACGCGGAATATCTTACACAGGATAATTTTATCAAAACGCCTTACAGAATGAATGCCGCCGCACAATATTTTAATATGACTGGAAAAATTGATTTTGCTCCAGGTAAAAACACCTTTATTTCAGTGGGCGGTTATATGAATGCAGCTCAAACCATGTTATGGGATCGGAACAATTCCATGTTCAATTGGGAAAACAATGGCCGTAACCAATCGATTACTGGTAATGTGTTCGGAAGGTTTGTACAATATTTCCAGGGGAAAAAGGATGATAAAGGCAAAACAAAAGGCTTTAAAGATGCGATGATAAGTTTACAAGTGGATTATTTGAAAGGATATTCAAAATCGGAAGATGTTCGTCATCAGGATAATTTTTTCAACTATGGTTATGTAGGAAAATTTGACATTCACAGGGCACCAACCTATTCTTATGGATATGATCCCGTTGCTAACAAAAGTGGATATTTATTTACGGGTTATCAGGATACCCTGGTTACGTTTACCCCTTCAACGGTGAACAGCCAGATAGCAGCCATTACATCACAGGTGTATTCATTGTATGACAACCCCGTTGGACATTATGATCAGCTATCAAGCATGATGAATAATGGTGCAGTGATCAACGGATCTGTACCCAGAACGGTTTACGATATGTATACCAATCCGGGAACACCCTATAACGGATATCAGATCGCCGATAACAATCAATTCAGAATAACCTTTCATAGCAGTGCCACCCTTGGTAATCATGATCTCGGTTTTGGATTCGAATTTGAACAAAGAAATGATGCTTTTTACAATTTAAATCCGGTTGAATTATGGAAAGCCGCCAGACTGTTGACTAATTCTCATCTGGGAACATTGGATACCGCAAATCCCTCTGCAGTATATAATCAATATGGTGTTTATCAGGATACGATCAACTATCAGGCATTATATGTTGCTGACCCCAACCATCCCGGCTTCGGATTAGGACAATCTTTTTTCGATTATAGTCTTCGTCAAAAATTAGGACTTGCCACCGATGGCCTGGATTTTATCAATTTAGATGCACTCGATCCTAATTTTTTAAACATCAATATGTTTAGTGCAGATGAGTTATTAAATAATGGAAATCCTTTTGTGCTGAATTCCGGTTATGATGCATATGGCAACCGTACCTCGAACAATGCAAGTCTCGAAGATTTTTTCACCGCAAGGGATCAATATGGAAATTTAACCAGACCTGTTTCTGCCTTTCAACCCACCTATATGGGAGGATACATCCAGGACAGATTTTCATTTAGAGATATTGTCTTCAACATTGGTTTGCGTATTGATCGTTATGATGCAAATCAAAAAGTACTGAAAGATCCCTATTCACTTTACGATACAAAAAAAGCGGGAGATGTAAATGATCTTAGCGGAAATCCTGTAACACATCCCGGAAACGTACAGAACGATTGGGTGGTTTATGTGAATGATGTAAACAATCCAACCGAAGTGCTCGGTTACCGTGATGGTAATACCTGGTACAATGCAGGTGGAGAAGTGATCAATGATCCCACAGCTTTGAGAAATTCTTCAGGAAGGGTTCAGCCTTTATTGGTTGAACCGAATACGGATGTTCGAAATCCAGGCCAGGGATTGTACAATGCATTTACTGATTATGTTCCACAGATCAATGTGATGCCGAGAATCGCTTTTTATTTCCCTATGGGAGAGAAATCGCAGTTTTCCGCTTACTACGATGTGTTAACACAGCGCCCTACTGTTTTTAATGGGAACAGAAATTTATCTCAACTCAATCCCATTGATTATTTATTCTGGGATAATACCAGTTATAATTCCGGCGGTAATATTTTCAATAATCCCAATCTGCGTCCCGAAAGGACCACCGACTTTTCGCTGAGTTTTACGCAGATCATTTCTGATGTGATGCAAATACAGGTAAGGGCTTTTTATAAAGAATTGCGTGACATGGTTGCCATAGTTAAAGTGCAGGAGGCCTATCCGAGAAGTTATACCACATGGGACAATATAGATTTTGGAACTTCCAAAGGACTTTCAACAGAAATTATTTTGAAACCTAAATCCCGGAATCTGAATGTAAGGGCTTCATATACTTTGCAATTTGCAGATGGCACTGGTTCGGGAAGTTTTTCTCAATTGAACCTGATCAATTCAGGTCAGCCAAATCTGAGATCAACAATACCACTCGGGTATGATTCAAGACACCAGTTCAAAGTGTTTGCTATGTTTGACTTTGGTGACAAAGGAAATCCTGCCATCGGAATAAAGTCAAACTATATCGGTCCAAAAGGAAAATTCGGAGAAGCTATTTTTAAAAATCTCAACATAAGCATGAGTATCGTTGGAAATTCCGGCGTGCCTTATTCACGTCAGGTATTGCCCACCCCAACTCAATTGTTGACAGGTGGTGGAAGTTCTTCTTTACTCGGGTCATTGAATGGTGCCAGATTGCCCTTTGAAATGTATTGTGACCTAACGGTAGGGAAGAACATCAACATTTTATTTGGGAAGAACAGCAAACATCCGAAGCCGGCTACATTGCAACTATACCTGAATGTGCAGAACCTGTTTAACATTAACAACATTGTGGATGTTTACAGAGCAACCGGAAGCCCAACGGATGATGGATATCTCACTTCACCTAACTATCAATCGCAGATTGAAAGCCAGGTAGATCCTGCTTCGTATGCGAATTATTATACCATGAAATCTGATAATCCATATAATTTTAGTATGCCCAGAAGAATAAAATTTGGGGCAAGTCTTAACTTCTAATCAGACGTTTGCGCTCTTTGATGTACGAATGTTTATATTAATCGCAAGTGGACTGGTCAGTTGTCAGTGACAAAATCAGCTGTACCGATTGCTATCAGGGGCACTGAGTGCTGACATCTGGCAACTGCCATCTGTTTTTATTTAGGGCTTAACAGAATTTAACGGACATTAAAACGTAAAACTCTGACTAGTATGACTTTAAAAATTAAAAAATAGGAACTTCTCCCCTTTTTTAATGACAAAGGCCTTTTTTTGTAATTGGGATATTATATTTAGCCTGTTACATTTGTTTTTGTAAGAAACAGCTCATGAATAAAACTACACTCATAATTTACGGGATCATCGTCGGGGTAGCGATTCTGAGCTCGATCTTAAAGAAGAAGAAAAAGACCGGGAACACCTACCAGAATCAGCAAAAGAAGACTTTTACCAATACCAATCAGCAGACCACTACGCAGCAGTATAAAAAACCAGCAACAACTCAGCCTAAATCACTTGAGGATATTTTGCAGTCGTTACTGGGAGAACAAAAAACTCAGCCAACTTTTCAGCCAAAGCAAGAGGAAAAGATGGTTTTTACCGACAAAGACCCTAAGAAGTACACCACTTTGGAAGAAGTTGAGTCGTATGAAGAACTGGAAAAGGAGGAAACCCAGTACTACAGCTACGATACGGAGTTGGATTACAAGGAAGAGATCGTGGACTATGATAAAACCACGGATCACAGGGTACATGGTGCCGGTTTTGATGACATCATGGAGGAAGTGCAGGTTGAAGAGGTAAGTGAATGGCAGGATATTGATTGGAGAAAGGCCATCATTACTGCCGAAATATTGAAGCGGCCGGAATATTGAGTTTTGTTAATGTAAACATTTGTTAAATACACTTAAATATATACTTTTACGACCTTGTATTTTTTGACAGGAGGATATTAAAAACACTAATAATTGGATAAAGATGATGAAAAGGTTACTCAGCATTTTGTTTTTTGTGGCAGGACTTCAGGCGGTAGCGTTTGGACAAGCTACAGGTGAATTGAAAGGTGTCATTACCGAGGAAGATGGTACTACCCCCATTCCTTTTGCCACTGTCGCCGTTGAAGAAAATGGAAAGATAGTTACCGGGATGACCGCCGATATCGACGGTAATTACTGGATCAAGAACATTAGTGTAGGCACGTATACGGTAAAGTTTTCCAGCATAGGCTTACCTCCTACGGTGTATAACAACGTTAACATCACGTCGGGCGGCATTACCACCCTTTATCCAAAACTCAAACAGGATATTACCATGACAGAACACGTGGTAACCATCTCTAAAATCAAAATTGACCCGGGAAATACAACCGAAGGAGGAACCTATAACCGTCGGGATATCATGAACAACCCCGCTACCACTACACTTGGAGTGGTGAATGTAACTGCAGGGGTTTATACCCGTGATGGTGCTTATAAAAACTTTGGAGGATCACGCCAGGAAGCAACCGTATTTGTTGACGGTGTTAAGATCAGAGGTGGATCTTCTACCATTCCACGTCAGGGTGCAGAATCTGTAAATGCCATCCTTGGTGGTGTACCTGCAAAATACGGAGATGTTACCGGAGGTATTATTGAGATCACTACAAGAAATATTTCAAACAACTTTTTTGGTGCAGTTGAAGGAAGAACTTCACAGTTTCTCGATAACTATGGCCACTACTACTTTAGTGGTGTTATTGGTGGACCACTTGTGAAAAGAAAAGGAAAAGAAGGAAAGCCATTTGCCGGTTTTATGTTGGCCATCGAAGGCGGTTATGACAAAGACCCAACACCCGGTTTTGGTGGTTGGTACAAAGCCAATGATGATGTAAGAAACAGACTTATTACTGATCCGATCCGTTTGGCTCCTGCCGGACAAAGTGGTACCCGTTTAAATGCAGAATATCTTGGAATCTATGATTTTTCCAAATCTGCCTTCAGACAAAATGTTTCTCAACAGTATATCAATGCCAACGCAAAAATTGATATCAATCCTGCAAAAAATACTTTTATCTCTCTGGGAGGCTTTGTAAATGCTTCGCAGAACATGGAGTGGAGCTATGGTAACTCTTTATTCAACTATGATCGCAACGGAAGAACCCAGAGATTAACCTGGAACATATACGGTAGGATTACCCAATATTTCGAAGGAAAAAAAGATGACAAAGGAAAATATAAAGGACTTAAAAATGCGATGATCAGTTTACAGGTGGATTATCTGAAAGGATACACTAAAACAGAAGATGTAGACCATGGAAACAGATTCTTTAATTATGGTTATGTAGGTAAGTTTGATGTGTATCGTGCACCTACTTATCAATACGGATATGATGATTCATTGGATATGTCAGGATACCTGTTCACGGGTTACGAGGACACGGCTGTTGCTTTTACACCTTCCAATGTAAACAGTCAGATAGCAGCGATTACCTCACAATATTATAACCTGTATCCTTCAAACGATTATCATGATCAGATCGCAACTATGCAAAATGCAAGTGCCGGTTCGGTTGTAAATGGTTCAGGGCCACGTACTGTATATGACATGTATAACAGCCCGGGTACTCCTTATAATGGGTATTCAAATTTCGACAATAACCAGTTCAGAATTGTTTTTACCGGAACTGCAACGATTGGAGATCATGACCTGGGTCTTGGTTTTGAATTTGAACAACGTACAGATGCCAGCTATACAATCGCACCTCAGGGATTGTGGACCATTGCACGTCAGCTCACAGGTTCACATCTGGGAACTTTGGATACTGATAATGGTATCCCGGTTTATAATGGTTCGAATGTGTATCAGGATACGATCAATTATAATGCACTTTATAATGCAGATCCACTTCGTCCTGGATTTGGTCTTGGACAATCATTATTCGACTATAATCTTCGTCAGAAATTAGGATTGTCGGTTAACGGATTAGACTATATTAATATAGATGCATTGGATCCAAACTTCCTGGATCTTACCATGTTCTCAGCTGATGAGTTATACAATAACGGAAATAACTATGTAACCAATGTAGGTTATGATGTATATGGTAACAGAGTAACAGACAGAAGCAGCTTTGAGGATTTCTTTACTGCTAAGGATGCCAATGGTTTTAATACAAGACCGATTGCGGCATTCCAGCCTATTTATATGGCCGGTTATATTCAGGATAAATTCTCCTTTAAAGATATTGTATTCAATGTGGGTGTAAGGATCGATCGTTTTGATGCTAATCAAAAGGTATTAAAAGATCAGTATTCTTTATATGATACGAAGAAGGCAGGAGATATAACCAGTATTCCAATTGCAGCAAATGCAGAGGATGATTGGGTGGTATATGTAGATGATGTAAACAATCCATCTTCTATTTTGGGTTATCGTGATGGTGACACCTGGTACAATGCTAATGGTGAAGTGATCAACGATCCAACCTTATTGAGAAACTCTTCGGGAAGGGTTCAGCCATGGTTAACAGATCCTGCATCGGATGTTCGTAATCCGGGTCCAGGGTTGTTCAATGCATTTACCGATTATACACCACAGGTAAACGTAATGCCAAGGATCTCTTTCTCTTTCCCTATTTCAGAAAAAACATTGTTCTCTGCTTATTATGATGTATTGACACAGCGTCCTACTTTATTTAATGGAAGCAGGAACCTTGCTCAAATGAATCCAATGGATTATTTGTTCTGGGATCAGACAGCTTATAACTCTTCAGGTGTATATTTCAACAACCCGAATCTGCGTCCTGAAAGAACCACAGAATTTGCATTGAGCTTCCGTCAGATCCTTTCTGAGTCGATCATGATCAAGATCAGAGCTTTCTATAAAGAGCTTCGTGATATGATCGCCGGTGTGAAGATCAATGAGGCTTATCCACGTACCTATTCTGCCTGGAGCAATATTGACTTTGGAACAGTAAAAGGATTAACTGCTGAGATATTGTTATCACCACAAAGTGGTAACTTAAATCTTCAGGCTTCTTATACACTTCAGTTTGCTGATGGAACCGGTTCAAACAGTTTCTCTCAGTTGAACCTGATCAACTCTGGTTCACCAAATTTAAGATCTACTATTCCTTTAGGTTATGATACCCGTCATCAGTTCAAATTATTCGGAGTATTCAACTTTGGAGAAACTGCGGATAAAGATCCTTCAACTGCTGTTAAATATATGGGTCCACGCGGAAAATTCTTTGAATCTATTTTCAGAAATTTAGGTGTGAGTATGACCTTATATGGTAACTCAGGAGTTCCATACAACCGTCAGGTGTATCCAACACCTACTCAATTGAACAGTGGTGGTGGTGGTAGTCCTTCCTTGTTGGGATCATTAAACGGAGCAAGACTTCCGTTTGAGTTCTACAATGACCTTAATGTAAGCAAGGACATTACGCTGTATTTTGGAAAGAAAAAAGAGAACAGCACCACTCGCAAAAAAGCTACTTTACAGTTGTATCTAAACATCCAGAATCTGTTTAATGTACAGAACATCATAGATGTTTATGGAGCTACCGGTAGCCCAAGTGATGATGGCTATTTAACTTCACCATTGTACCAATCTCAGATCTTAAGTCAGGTGAGTCCTTCATCGTATTCTAATTACTATACGATGAAAGTTAACGATCCTTACAACTATAGTATGCCAAGAAGAATCAGATTTGGTGCAGTGTTAAGTTTTTAATTGATTGATAAAAAGATTTTTTAATATGAATACGAAGAACATGAAAAGGATTGTAGGATTGTTAAGC
>JANWKQ010000244.1 GCA_025451295.1 Flavobacteriales bacterium
AAAGATATATTACTGAAGTCCGCGTGAATCAAATGCAAATGCTAGGTAGCAAAAAAGCTTCATAAATGAGAAGCAAACAACAAGCGTAACGTTAGCGCATCATCTAACTCTATATAATCTCACGGCCACAGGTTTTATCTGTGGCCGTTTTTTTTTAGATCATTTTTAATTGGGAATTCATTCTATGTTCAATTCTTTTGATGTTCGCTGAAAAAAATATTAGATTTACTTTAACTTTCATGTATGAATAAGGATAAAGAAAATTTCGAGTTCCTATCTGCTATTCATCTTGGCTTCCTATTTTTCATACTAGGTCATATATGTATGCGAATCGTGTATCGACGCAAGATGAGGCGCAAGGAAATCCTTCATCAATATTTTGATAATTCATATGCTTTTGCTGGTTATAGGATATTACTAAAACTACCTTTGTGGCTAGTTGCAGGTTTCTTTATTACACTCTCAATAGTAAGCTTGACCATCCTGATTCTTACCGATAATCTATAGAATTGGCCAACGGATGCCAGGTAGTTTAATGAGGATCTAACCAAACCTACAAACATTATTGTCTTGTTTCTTTTTTTTCTTATATTTACAATAACATTGTTTTTTTACCAACCGCTTTGTGAGTAGAATATAATGATCAGAAAACTTGGACCCTTTTTTTGTTTGGCGCTTGGCCTTGCCTCCTGTTCCGTGGATGGAACCAATTGGGATGTAGATGCGACTGCTCCTGTTGTGGAAACCAAACTGGACCTTACCAATCTTATCGGCTCCGATAATTTATCGGTTGCACCAGACAGTGCCATCAATGTTGCTGTGGATGTTCCCCTGTATACATTTAGTTTTGATACCATTTCAAATCTACCTTCACAAAAAACAGTCTATACCTATACGTGGATCTATCCCACCATTACTTTACCAGGAGGGGCTGTGCTTCCGGGAAACACCTCAGATCTGGATCTAACAGGAACCGATTTCAAACTTTCACGTTTCGATGTAAAACATGGTAAGCTTCGATGTACCCTTAAATCTACCTTGGCACAACGGTTGATCTTCAGGTATTATATTCCAAAAGCAACCAAAAATGGAGCCATGTTGGAATTCATAGATACGCTGGTAGGCACACCTGTTAGTTCCGATACGGTAGTTTTTGTTAAAGAATTTGTGATTGACGATTATCAGATTGATCTTAGTGGGCCTGATGGGGACGATTTTAATTCGCTGACTTCTTTTTTAGATGTGAGCACGGTGGTAGGTGATCCGGGGTGTGTACTCACCAATGGAGCTACCTTGTTTAAAACGGAAACAGAACTGGTTGAGATCACTCCCGAATACGCAAAAGGATATCTGGGTCAGTACAATTTCAATTCAATTGGTTCAAACACCAACTTTAGCGAGTTACAGATGGTACAAGGAGGATTGATTGATGTAGAGAACATTAATATGAACCTGGTTTTTCATAACACCATCGGAGCTGACCTTAGTTTTAATCCAACCGAAATAAAAGCTGTGAATACAAGAACGGGACAACAGGTTGTTTTAACACATTCTTCCATCGGCACAACGATTAATATCAATCGGGCCACAGAGAATTTAAGTGTTGTTAATCCTGTTACAGAAAGCAACTATACTTTTAACATTACCAGCTCAAACTCCAACATTGAGTCCTTTCTTGAACTGATCCCAGATCAATTGTCCTTATTGGCCAATGTGAATTTAAATCAATATGGAAATACCGGTGGATATACCGATTTCTTCTACTATGATTTCCCCACCTTTATTCAGTTGCAATTGAACATGCCGTTGAAATTTGCGGCTACGGATCTTTTATTGATTGATACCATCGACAATCCTTTCGGCTCGCTTGATATTCTGGATCCAATTCAGGATGGAGAATTTATTGTAAGGGTCGAAAACAAATTCCCGTTGGAAAGTGATCTTCAACTTTATATGTTAGATAATACCGGAACGATCACTGATTCGATTTTTGCGAATACATTGGTAGCTGCAGCGCCTGTAGATATCAACGACCGGGGTATTCAGGCTATTACAACTGATCTCATCATTTCTGCCACTGCAGCTAATATTCAACAACTGAAAAATGCCAATCAACTTATTTTAAAAGCAAACTTTAATACAAGTCCGGCCAGTTCAGGACGAATGCAATTCTATAGCGACTATTATATGCTCATCAGAATGATTGCTGACGTGAAATTCAATATAGCGTTATGATCAGAGCTTTCCTCTTCTGTATTTCTTTTTTATGGATAGGGTTTGCATCCGCTCAGCAAACAAAATTTTTTCGCACCTATAGCATGGGATTGTTTGATGTTGGTGAAGCCGTAATTCCTATTAATGATACCAACTATGTAGTGGCCGGTACTACCAATGTTACGGGTATGAATGGAACAGATGTTCTTCTTTTTCAAACCAACAGCACAGGTGATGTAATGTGGTGGAAAAATTACGGAGGTACCGGTATTCAAAGTGCCAAAAGTCTGGTAATGGCCGTCGACAGCTCCGGATATTTTATTACAGGATACAAAAATAATTTTGATAGCACCGGTTACGATATCTGGCTTTTAAAGACTGATCTGAATGGTGATACGCTCTGGACCAAAACTTATGGTGGCAGTAACTGGGAAGTTTCGTACTCCATCAATAAGCTTCCTGATTCCACCTACATCATTGCAGGCGAAACCTTCAGCTTCGGAAGTGGCCTCAGGGATATGTATGCCATACATATTGATGCAAATGGAGATACACTTTGGACAAGAACTTACGGAGGAACACAAAATGATATTGCGAAATATGTAATGGTAGATAAATACAACAATATGTTGTTGGTGGGACATACCGAAAGTTTTGGCGCCGGAAATTCAGATGCTTATCTGGTTTATATAGATATCAACGGAGATACTATCTGGACCCGAACGATCGGCACCACAGATAACGATTATGGTTATAGTGCCGATATGTATTCTGATACCAGTGGTGCTATGGAATTTGCTATTGGTTATACCTCCTATTATCCGAATGATTCGGCCCAGAATTCTTATATCCTGCTGATTGATTCAATCGCCGGAAATTCCATTGCTTTATATCCTCAGCTTGTTCCGAATGATGAAATTCTGGATCATATCAAAATACGTCAGGGAGATCCTGGTGAAATCTATATGACAGCAGATATCAAATATAACTGGAACCAGATCTCCATTATTTATAACCAAAAAACATCTTATGGTTTGGTGCAGGTAGCACAGCAAACTTATGGAAGTGGTGGCAATGAAAGTACCAACCCGAATGATATTTATATGACATTGGATAAAGGATATATCCTAACCGGTTATTCAGAAAACTGGGGTCCGGGTCCCACTTCCTGTTTTCTTTTAAAAACAGATAGCATGATCCAGGCTCCAAATGTTCCGGTTATTTCGGTTGAAGAAGAAAAAGAAAATTCGTTGACCATTTTCCCGAACCCGGTGGAAGGAAATTATTTTTATATCAATGCCAATACTAAAATTATAGAGGTAAAAATATTTAACCTGATGGGGCAGCTCATCAAAACATATTCAACCGGAGAAAATGCACAATCGGTTACGTTGGAAAAACCATCTGTACTATCAGGCATTTATTTGGTAGAGGTGATCCTGCAAGGTAGCCGCGTCTGTCGAAAAATTATATTTTAGATTTTAAACCTTTATCTCCTGTTAGAGTCAGGTATATGAAATCCAATTTTTCAGAACCCATGAAAAAAATAATATTTATCGCCCTCCTCATTATTTCCGGTTCTTCCAGGGCACAGTCCTTATACTTTCCTCCCATTGTGGGTTCCACCTGGGATACCTTATCTCCGGCCTCCCTTGGTTGGTGTGATGATAAGATTGATTCTTTGCTTGATTATTTAGGCGATAGAGATACAAAAGCTTTTATCCTTTTGAAGGATGGGAAAATTGTCATTGAAAAATACTATGGGACCTTTACAGCTGATAGTGGTTGGTACTGGGCTTCGGCTGGAAAATCCCTCACCGCATTTATGGTGGGTATAGCACAACAACAAGGTTATTTTTCGATTGATGATACTACCTCTGAGTATTTAGGAACAGGTTGGACGGTTTGTCCGACGCCAAAGGAAGATATGATCACGATCCGCCATCAATTAACCATGACTACCGGCTTAGATGATGGTGTGGCAGATTATACCTGTACCATTCCGTCCTGTCTTCAATATCTGGCTGATGCAGGAACCCGTTGGGCATATCATAATGGGCCATATACATTATTAGATACTATTATTGAAATAACCACAGGACTCACCTCTTTTAACACATATGTATGGAACGAGCTAACTTTAGCTACCGGCATTGCCGGAGTCTATTATAATTCCGGATACAATCGTGTATTTGCAAGCAAACCAAGATCAATGGCAAGGTTTGGGCTACTCATGTTGAACGGTGGAAACTGGAACGGAAATCAGATCATGACAGATACTGCCTATTTCAATGATATGGTCAACACATCACAACTTCTCAATGAATCATACGGATATTTATGGTGGTTAAATGGTAAAGACTCATTTATGGTGCCTGCCACACAAATGGTTTTTACCGGCCCCTTAAATCCAAATGCTCCCGATGATATGTTTGCGGCCGTTGGAAAAAATGGTCAATTAATCAACATCGTTCCTAGTCAGAATTTAGTATATATACGAATGGGGAACAGTCCTGGGCCTGGTGGTGCAGTTCCGCTTACATTTAATGATACGATTTGGCAATATTTGAATGATATTATGTGTAATGTATCGATGGATGAAGTCAATCCCGGCAAAGAACTAAGCATCTATCCAAATCCGGTCGAAGGAAATGAATTTAATGTTCTGTCAGAGCAAGAAATTGACCAGGTGCAGATTTTTAATTTACGAGGACAATTGATCCGAACATATATCATAGATGATCATTCAAAATCCATAGCCCTTGAAAAGCCGATTGACTTATCAGGAATGTACATAGTTGAAGTGTGTACAAAAGTTGGCAAAGTTTATCGAAAAATTATTTTTTAACCACATCACCGTGGGCCACAAAAAAACGGTGAACTATTGTCCACCGTTGATCTATAAAAATTAATTAGAATCTATTTAATTAGGCATTGATCTTTTTGCCTTTGGCTTTCGACACCACGTCTTCCTGCACATTTCTTGGAGCAGGATCATAATGAGAAAACTCCATTGTAGAAGTTGCACGACCGGATGACATGGTACGTAACTGGGTTACATAACCAAACATTTCGCTCAATGGAACTTTTGCTTTTACAACACGGGCATTACCTCTGCTATCCATCCCTTCAATTTGTCCGCGACGTTTATTTAAGTCACCTACGATATCTCCCATGTTTTCTTCAGGAGTGATCACCTCGATCTTCATAATTGGCTCGAGTAATACAGGGTTACATTTTACCATCGATTCACGGTAGGCAATCTTAGCACAGATCTCGAATGACAACGCATCGGAGTCAACTGCGTGATAAGAACCATCCGTTAACGTTACTTTTAATGAAGTTACCGGATATCCAGCCAATACTCCATTCTGCATCGCAGCTTTGAAACCTTTTTCAACAGATGGAATAAATTCACGAGGAATGTTACCACCTTTCACATTATCGACAAACTCAAGTCCGCCTTTTTCAGGATCACCTGGTTCAATGGTAAATTGAATGTCTGCAAATTTACCACGACCACCCGTTTGTTTTTTATAGGTCTCACGATGTGTCGCCTTGGTATTGATGCTTTCTTTAAAGGCAACCTGAGGAGCACCCTGGTTACATTCAACTTTAAATTCTCTTTTCAACCTGTCAAGAATGATCTCTAAGTGAAGCTCACCCATTCCGCTAACAACGGTCTGGCCGGTTTCTTCATCCGTATGTACACGGAAAGTAGGATCCTCTTCAGCTAATTTAGCCAAAGCCATACCGAGTTTATCAACGTCAGCCTGCGTTTTTGGCTCAATCGCTAATCCAATTACCGGATCAGGGAAGTCCATTGACTCAAGAACAATTTTATGTTTCTCGTCACACAGTGTATCACCAGTCTTAATATCTTTAAAACCTACCACTGCACCAATATCACCCGCAGTAATACATTCAATTGCATTTTGTTTGTTGGCATGCATCTGGAAGATCCGTGAAATACGTTCTTTATTTTCGGTACGTGTATTATATACATAAGAACCTGCATCCAATTTACCTGAGTAAGCACGGATAAAACATAAACGACCTACAAAAGGATCGGTTGCAATCTTAAACGCTAATGCAGCAAATGGTTCAGATTCGGCAGGCTTTCTAACCGTCTCTTCACCTGTATCAGGGTTTGTTCCAACAATACCTTCAGAGTCCATTGGAGAAGGCAACAATTCCATCACATAATCCAACATGGTTTGAACACCTTTATTTTTAAAAGATGAACCACATAACATAGGAATAATCTTTCCTGAAATGGTGGCCTTGCGTAAAGCAACCAATATTTCGGCTTCAGTGATGGAGCTTGAATCCTCGAAGAATTTCTCCATTAGTTTATCATCAAACTCAGCAATCTGTTCCAATAATTTTTCGCGATACTCTTTCGCTTCTTCCAACATATCGTCTGGAATCGGAATTTCTTTAAAGGTCATTCCTTTATCGGCTTCGTTCCATTGCACTCCACGAAAGTTGATCAAATCAACCACACCAATAAAATTATCTTCAGCACCAATGGGTAATTGTAATGGAACTGCATTAGAGCCCAACATATCTTTTACTTGCTTACAAACCATCAAAAAGTCGGCACCGGCACGATCCATTTTATTTACAAACCCTAAACGGGTTACATTATAATTATTTGCCAAACGCCAGTTGGTTTCAGATTGTGGCTCAACACCATCCACTGCACTAAATAAAAATACCAATCCGTCGAGTACACGTAATGAACGGTTCACCTCAACGGTAAAGTCAACGTGACCCGGGGTATCAATAATATTAATATGATAGTCCTGTCCTTTGTATTTCCACAAAACGGTAGTTGCTGCTGAAGTAATTGTAATCCCTCTTTCCTGCTCCTGTGCCATCCAGTCCATGGTTGCAGCACCGTCATGTACCTCTCCTATCTTGTGGTTTACACCGGAATAATAAAGGATACGCTCAGTAGTTGTTGTTTTACCGGCATCAATGTGGGCAGCAATACCAATATTTCTCGTAAATCTTAAGTCGCGTGACATAAATTCTATCTTGTCTTTATAATATGATTTGTTGAACTAAAAAATTAGAAACGGAAGTGAGAGAAAGCTTTGTTAGCTTCTGCCATTCTGTGCGTATCTTCTTTCTTTTTAAAAGCACCACCTTCATTATTGAAAGCAGCAACTACTTCATTGGCTAATTTCTGAGCCATTGATTTATCGTTACGTTTACGGGCAGCTACGATCATCCACTTCATGCCAAGAGCCAAACGGCGGGCTGGACGAATTTCCTGCGGGATCTGAAAAGTAGCACCACCAACACGGCGGCTTCTTACTTCCACAGCAGGTGTAACATTTTCCAATGCTTTTTTGAAAACTTCCAATGGTGGATTATCAGCCACTCTTTTTTCCACGATCTCTAATGAATCATAAAAAATATCGTAAGAGGTTCCTTTTTTTCCATCATACATTAAGTTGTTTACAAACTTTGTAACCAACGTATCATTAAATTTTGGATCAGGTAGTATGATCCGCTTCTTTGGTCTTGACTTTCTCATGACGCGTTTTTTAAGTTTTTAAATAAGTTAGATTATTTCTTTTTACCGGTAGAAGCAACGGCACCAGCTTTTGGTTTTTTAGCTCCGTACTTGCTTCTTCTTTGACGACGCCCGTCTACTCCGGCAGTGTCCAATGCTCCACGAACGATATGGTAACGTACACCTGGTAGATCTTTTACCCTGCCACCACGTACCAAAACGATACTGTGTTCCTGCAGGTTATGACCTTCACCTGGAATATAGGCGATGATCTCATTACCATTGGTTAACCTTACTTTGGCTACTTTACGTAGTGCAGAGTTTGGTTTTTTAGGGGTAGTTGTATACACCCTTGTACATACGCCACGACGTTGCGGACATGATTTTAAGGCCTGTGACTTACTTTTGTACTCTACTGAAGTACGGCCTTTTCTCACTAGTTGCTGAATTGTTGGCATTCTTTTGTTCTAAAATTAATTTATCTGTTTACCCCTAATTTTGGGCTCGCAAAGGTGCAATTATTTTTCAACAATTGCAATGGGTAGAGGCACTTTCGGATAATCTTAGCCGATTTAACAAGATGAAAAGTCAATTTAATTCGTTAATCCACTGATTTTCAGGGAGACTATATATATTTCAGGGTCGGCTTTCAGTAGGTTAAACTGCCACCTTTTTGGCTAAGACCCCTTTCAATTGCAGGATCAGCACAATGGCTAATATGAGAATAATGGCCCCCACATAAAATGGATAATTCCAACCAAAATCAAACAAAGGGGTGGATAGAATGGATCCTAACCCCATAGCTAATGAACTCACTGAAGTAAAAACCCCCATGATCTGCCCCTGTTCATGCTTGTCACTAAGTCTGCTTAATATAGCCAGCGCAGTAGGTCGGAGCATTCCATTCCCCAGAGCCAGTGCTGCCAATAATATAAGTTCATAGGGTATAAACCATGCAGCCGGAACCAGCGTAATCCCGATCAAACAGCCAACGAGAAAAATAACACTCATCAACATCAACCTGATCTCAGGGAATTTTTTCACAAACCAACCAATCAATAAGCCTTGAGTTATGGCGGTGCAAACCCCAATATAGGCGAAAACAAGGCTGACCTGCATTGGTGAAAATTCATTTTTCTTATTCCACAGCATGTTCGCTGATGTATTAAAAATAAAGGAGGCGATCATATAAATAATATTGATCAGGATAACCAGGTTCACACCTTCCTTTTTGAGTGCACGAAAAATAGGTTTGAAGGGCAAATATTCCAGTTTTTTTGAAACGTTCAAATCTTTATATGATTCGGGTAAAATAAAAAATGCCAATATAAAATTCAGCAGACATAAACCAGATGCGATAAAACCTACATATTGCATGCCCAGGTAAGTCTGGATAAGTCCTCCCAGAATAGGTCCAAAAGCAAAGCCGAGACCAAATGCAGCTCCAATAATACCCATTCTTTTAGCCCGTTCTTCAGGTGGCGTAATATCTGCAATATATGCTTGTGCCGCCGAAATATTGCCACTTCCAAAACCGGATAAGATTCTTGAAAAAAGAATCATCGCAAATGTATTAGCAAATCCAAAAACAAAATACGCTACGGTAGATATAACAGTACTGATAAGTATCACCGGTCTGCGCCCAATACGGTCGCTCAACGTCCCCCAAAACGAATTTGCAAAAAACTGAATAATTCCAAAGGACCCAACAAGCAATCCAATATACGCGTCAGGAATTTTAAGTTCTATTGCGTAACCCGGTAATAACGGAAATACCAAAGCAAACCCAAGCAGGTCAATAAAAATAGTGAGAAAAAGTACCGGGATCGCCGCTTGTCTGTTCTTATGCATAACTGGCGCGAAGGTAAAAAATATAAACCCGCCGGCCTCAACGCCACGAACTAATAATG
>JANWKQ010000245.1 GCA_025451295.1 Flavobacteriales bacterium
ACCCTGCCCTTCTTATCAAAGATCAGCCGCAATTCAGGTAAAGTATCAAGGCTGATAAAATTTTGTGACCCTCCTACAGAATCCTGGCTTACTTTACTAATTGCTGATACAAGAACCTCTTTATACCTATGTTTTGCAATTGCTAATGGTGGCATCACATCAACATAATCAAACCTATATTCTATAGAAGGATATCCACAGCAATCGCAAACATAGTGTTGCGCCAAAGAATGGGAAATAAAACCAAAACAAACAGTAAAAACAAAAAGAATGTTCTTTACTCTCACTTTATTATTCCTTTATCGTGATTTCAATCGTTTTTTCCGCTTTTTCATCCCATGCCTTATGAAGATCGTTCTGGTTGTCAGGATAATCTGTAAAATTATTTTCGTTTTTTAAATGCAACCGGTAAATACATTTTACTTTATATTTTCCGGGTTTGGTAAAAGGGGTCCATTTGGTAATACATTCAGTAAGGGAATCCGTTTGGTTTGGGCCTAACTCAAAAACATATTCCCTACCTCCAAAATTCATCTGAGGTCCTTCATCCGGTAACAGAATATCGTTGTAATAAATTTCAAAATCAAAATAATCACATCGTCCATTGCTGTTTCTGTACATTCCCCCTTTATTGTACCATACCGTAACATCGGAAGCATTGGTGATCTTAAATTTTACATATACGCTATCTCCGGCTTTATAGTCATCTTTAACGGGTTCAAACTGAAAGTCGAGCGCATGGCCGAAATGTTTTCGCAAATTACATGGAACATTCAATGCTTTAGATATTTCATTTGCCTGCTCTCTGTTCACCATAAAGCTTACGGAATAGACATCTGCTCCACTCCCCTTTCCAGTAGAACGATAATATTTACCATCAACCAACAAAACGGGCCATTCCTTGTTCGATATTTTTGGAGTAATTAATTCAACGTAAAAATCTGTATTCTCATTGTTCATTGAAAATACAAATGCACGGGTTATATCAATCTTTTTTTTGAGATTAATATGAAGTGCTTGACTGTCAACCGTGATGACCTCCGTTCCATTCTTAGAACCGGTACAACTATAAAGTCCATTATTCTGACCAAAGCACAGTGTGCCGGCCAGGGGAATAAGAAAAAAGAGAAGTTGCTTCATGATCATATAATACACCGTATGGTTAATTTGGTTCGGTTATTTTACCTTTTTATAGGCAATATTCACGAACTGCGTTTTTCCCTCAATGATCCCTTCCTGTACCACCGCCAGTTCGTCGGCGAGAACGATCTCATAGGCGACCTTTTGTGGAAATTCCTGTTTTTTATTTTCAAATACCATGAGTTCCTGATCCAGATCAATAAGCTTAAACTTAAAAATGGTGGATATATTCTTCAACACCACTTCCTGCTCAAAATAATATTTTCCTCCCTTTTTATAGATTTTGCACTTTTCGCTCAACGTAGTATCACCATTGGTAACACTAAACACATTGGCATAGTAGACATGATTCACTTTGGTCCAGGATTCATATTCGGCATTGGCGCCAAACTGCCAGGTGCCCAAAAGCTTATCAAAAACTGTTTCGGGTTTTTTTACGGTGATCTGCGCTGACAATAATAAAGTAGAAGTGAAAAATAATAAGATTAGTTTCTTCATAGTATAAATATACGAAAAGCTGTTTAAAATCTACGATTTTGGATTTCTGAAGTACGATTAATACAAATTTGTAAATCCAAAATCCTACATCAAATAAGGCCGCGGGCTTTTAATTCCAGATATTTATTGATCGTATTGACGGTAAGATTTTCAGGAGCAGTTAAAATGGAATGGATCCCATTTGACTCAAGCTCTTTGGTTATCAACCGTTTTTCATAGTCAAATTTTTCGGCGATCGTTTTGATGTAAATATCCTCGGTTCCTTTGGCATTGCGTTCATACACCTGTTTCAGTTCTGTGTTCTGAAAAAATACGACCACCAGAAGATGTGATTTCGCTAGACTCCGGAAATAAGGTAATTGTCGTTGCATAGATGACAACGATTCGAAATTAGTATAAAGGATGAGCAAACTTCGCTGGGTGATCTTACGGCGTACTGCCGTATAAAGCAATTCAAAATTACTATCAAGAAAATTTGTTTTTTGATGATATAAAAGTTCAAGGATGTTGTTGAGATGCGTTGTTTTTCGATCCGCTCCCAATAGCGACTCGATACGGTGCGAAAAAGTGATGACACCGGCTTTATCCTGCTTCCGCATGGCTATATTTGAAATAACGAGTGTTGAGTTGATTGAATAATCCAATAAAGTAAGTCCGTTAAACGGCATTTTCATCAGTCGGCCCATATCGATCAGCGAATACACATTTTGTGCCCTTTCGTCCATATACAGGTTGACCATCAGATCATTCTTCCGGGCTGTCGCCTTCCAGTTAACGGTGCGATAATCATCCCCTACGGTATAATTTTTGATCTGATCGAATTCAAAATTATGTCCTATCCTTCGGATCTTTTTAATTCCGGTCATTTGAAGTTTATTCGATATGGCCAGTAACTCATATTTTCGCATCTGAATAAAAGAAGGATAAACAGGCAACGTTTTTTCTACCGGAAAAATATACCTTCTTTGAACCAGTTTGGTAATAACCGAAGTATAAATATTAAGATCATTAAAAGTATATTCTCCTCTTTTGGTTGGTCTCAACTGATAATGTATCCGTTGTGATTGCCCCGGTTTAAGCCAGAGTTTGAACAATATGTTCCGGACCTGAAACTGAACCGGGATCTCATCGATCACCTCAATGGCGATCACATTGAAATACCTGTTCACAACGGTTATGTAAATATCATTTTCATCTCCGTTACTAAGTTTTTCAGGTAGAATACGGTAGGCATCAATTTTTCTACCTGGCACATAAAGCAACAGGAATTCGGTTGCCATCAAGATCATGAAAGCATAGAAAAGGATCTTACCGATCCAGGTGAGTTCCGGCATAAAAAAACTAAGTACAAAAACAGAAGATACCACAGCTGCCACAGCATATACCTGCCAGGTAATATAAATGGATCGTATGAATTTTCTTAGTTTTTTCAAAACAAAAACATGCTATGCCTTTTTTATTCTATCTGGGTACTTCTACTGTTTCGATCACTTGCCTTACGATCTCCATGGGTGATGTCCCTTCCATTTCTTTTTCAGGCGTAAGTATCACCCGGTGATGTAATACATAAGGAGCAACAAACTTGATATCATCCGGGGTAATAAAATCACGGGCATTGATAGCTGCGAAGGCTTTAGCAGCAGTTAAGGTATAAAGTGTTGCTCTTGGCGAAGCGCCGAGGTACAATGATTTATTGTTCCTTGTTTGATGCACGATCTTGGCAATATAATCGATGAGTTTATCTTCTGTATGTACTTTTTGCACCTGGTTTCTGTATTTGGCTAATTCTTCACCCGTCATTACCGGATTGATCACCGCAGGATCAAAATTACCTTCAGCCAAATGATATTTTTTTAGCAGATTCGTTTCTTCCTGTAAACTTGGATAACCAATGTTGATCTTGAACAGAAATCTATCCAATTGGGCTTCGGGTAAACGATAGGTTCCTTCCTGTTCGATCGGATTTTGAGTTGCAAGCACAATGAAAGGTGGTGGCAAGATATGTGTAACACCATCAATGGTAACCTGTTTTTCCTGCATACATTCAAACAAAGCGGCTTGTGTTTTTGCGGGTGCACGGTTGATCTCGTCAATCAACACCACATTGGCAAAGATAGGTCCCGGTTTAAACTGGAATTCCGAATTCTTCAGATTGAAGATGGAAGTTCCAATCACATCAGAAGGCATTAGATCCGGTGTAAATTGTACCCTGCTGAATTTTATATTAAGGGTTTTTGCCAATAATTTGGCCGTCATTGTTTTTGCAACGCCCGGCAAACCTTCGAGCAGGATATGTCCATCAGAAAGCAGACCTACGATCAACATATCGATGAGTTGATGCTGACCTACGATGATCTTTGCAATTTCGTCCCGAACTTTGTCGGTTGCCATTTTTAAGCCGGAAAGATCCATCCGGTTTACGATCACTTCATTGTTGCCGTTTTCGTTGTTTAATTCAGGTGTTTCCATTATAAGGATGCTTTAGTGTAAAATGATTCGATTTTTTTATTCAGGTCTAATAATTTTGTTTCTGAAATCTCTGCACTGTTGCGGATGAATTCAAAATCACGGATAAGTGATCTGATCTCCTCTTGTGGAACTCCGGATTTACTAGCCAATGCATCTATAAATCCTTCATCCAGGCTTGAGGTATTCAGATAATATTTAGATCTTACCTTTTCAAGGAAGAAGATAATTTTTTTTCTGGCGAGGTTAGCATGATTTCTTTGCTGAAAATAAAGTCGTCCGGTGGTTTCGACAAATTCGAGTGTGGTGTTTTTAGGAGGAGTTACCACAGGGATGGCCCGTTGACGACGTTTACTTTGCATGAGGAGGAAAACCAATACAAAGGCGATAAGTATATACCAGGCCCAACGTAACTGCGGATTACTTAAGATAAATCGCAGATCCTGATCACTTTTTTCTGTAGCCACCGTGCTGTAAAATTCGTTCCAGACCGTGATTGTTTTTGGTAAATAAGAAAGACAAGTACTTAGGTATTGATGCTGATTACTTTTGTGCAAAAGGTTATAGTTGGTAAAGAGCAAAGGATTGCAATGATAAAACACGTTCCCTTTTCCATGGGGAACCTTTATAAAATGAGCCTGATAATTGCTGGATTCGGAAAGTATCACCATCTCTCTGCCATAGGAGGTGTCAGGAACAACAAAATTCATTACATGGTTGTGTTTGAATTTATACTCCTTTTTTTCCAGCATGGGATTCGTAAATGATAAAGTAATGGAATCTCTTCTTGAGAAAGGATTCACGTGTACGCTGGAATTCCATAGACCGAGTGAATCTGCCAGGTCGCCGGAAAATTTCTGAGCTGCTATAAAAACATTATTGCCTTTATCAACAAAACCGAGAATGGCTTCCATATCAGTTTTGGTGGTGACCACTTCATTGGCAACATAGATCAGATTAAAATCAAAAGTAGTATAATGCAGCAATTCATAAGGGGAGGTTTTGGAATATTGAATGTTCCCTTTACCAAAAATATCCTCAAGGAATATATAAGTAGCCTCGGCTCCATAGGGATTCCGATCCTGTTTCTTAAAACTTTCGTTCCAATTAACAGACTTGGGTGAACTTGCATTTACGACGATAAAAAGTACCGCCAGCAACCCGAGTATGATATAATATCTCTTACCCATTGAAGACAGCGGTTTTTACTTTACCAGATCCTTTTGATAATTCCTCAAACAATGGTTTATTGCTTAAATAATAGGCCTGATCAATCTTTCTTTCTCCATACCAAACCAACTCAAATATATTCACACACTTTACAAATTGCGTGTAAATACTGGTCCCCTTTAACTCATATAAATATTGATAGTTGGTTTTGTTAGGATCCCAATAAATAAGCTCCGCATCCGACAATTGTTTAAGTCCTTTCAAAAACAATAATCTTATAGCTCTGCGATAATCCTCATCATTTTCAGCATCCCGGATATCTTTATCAAATTCAATTTCATGAATGTTTTCTTCTTCGACTGTATATTCCTGTTCTACAACAGCCCCTTTCCCGGTAACCCACGATCGGAATTTGACTTTGCTTAGTCCAAAAATTAATAAGACCACTGCAAGCACTGCGATAATAGCATTAAGCACATCTCCCCCGCCAGTTTTACCCGCAAAACGACCCACATTCTCTCCAAATTGCCGGCTGAGCCATTCAAGAAAACGTTTCCACATGGCCTTGAGCCAGCTTTCTCTCACCTCATAGTCATATTTAGGATTGTTCTGGTACCGTTCTATTTTTTTTGAATCAAAGGTTCTCAATTCTACTTTCGTCGTATCATCCCGAAGTAAATCCGCATGTGCAAAATGAATGATGCCAAAGAAGAGAATGATATAGAGGAAGTATTTTTTCATCAGAAATTGGCCTCCAGTTTTGCTGAATCATAATCTTTATTGGAACCGATCATCGCGATGCGTTCATTTACACCGGTACCCACTGCCTTTTCTTTCTGGCTAAAATAATTGGATCCGAAGATGAGCATCATCATAAAAGAAGAAACGGGCATACAAGCCAATAGTGTAAGATAGGCCATGCCTACCACATTTGTGGCAGCCGATGAAGACATTGAACCCATGGTACCTGAATTATATTTAAAAACACCATAAATGATCCAAATGGGTTCGGTGATGTTCATGGCAACAGCCAGCATCAGAATAAATCCAAAAAAAGTAACGAGAATAGCCGTCCAAAATCCTTTTCGTCCATGTACATAACTGAAATTAATTTCAAGTGCTTTAAAAAAATTCACCTTTTCGTATTGAGAAATAAAAATGATAGGTCCGGTACAGGCGAACAAATAACAGGTAACTGCCGCAAGTCCCAAATTGAAAGCAATGGCACCAACGCCGATAAGAAAAACAGAACCGGATAAACTAAAGGCCGCCAGGATCAATATAAAAACATACATCACTGAACCAAGAACACTTGTCATCAGAAACACAAGGAAAGTACATAGAATGAAATTGAGAATGTTCTTCGGGACGGCCTTATAAGTTGCTTTTACGATCCCTTTGTAATGTGGTTGTTGGTTGATCACATCATTTTTAACGGCGATCACATATTCGTTGACGTAAGTATTCAATACAAGGAAACCAAGCATAAAAAGTATAATCGATAATAACATTAATGCTACAAATCCATCCAGGTTAGGAATGCTGCCAGAAGTGGTAGCAATAATATAGGGAGCGATCAATACAATAGCCGCGAGGATCCATGGCAAAACGGCAGCTGCCAATCCTTTCCAGAAATTCCGGATATTCTTTCTAAAGATCAGAAAGGCGAAGCTGATCACCTGTCCGATGGTTCGTTCTTTACTAAAAATCAACAGGTCGTTCATGCTGGCTGATTTTTAAGCGATTTTTTTCGTTCGGTAATTCCCTGGAATATCTTAAATGCACCCGTAAGTACAGCTCCTGTAAAAATAATACCGATGCGATCACCCATGCGAAGTGTTATAAAGGTGGCAACAAGGCCTCCTACCAACCATAGCAAACCGATGACCAGTTTGATCTTGTATTCAGGAAACTGATAACCATATTGAAATCCTTCCATGCTGATCGTTTTTGTTCTTCTTCCAACCATCAAGGGGTAGAGTACAAAATAGGAGATCACCAGTGCTAATGATAAAAAGATCACAGTACAACTCACAAGGAGATTTGCATGATAGCGTGTTAAACAACTTTCTATAAAACCGGCCAATACAATGAAGGGCATCATTCCAAACAGGATCTTCAATCCTTCCAATGCTCCCCGTTTGATGCTTTCGGCGCGTGTATAGGTACCTGTAAATAAAAAGCTGGCACCTAATGCCATTCCGGCGGCACCACTAAAGATCATTTCAGTCATTTCGATGGTTCCATGCATCCAGATTGTCGATAAAGAAACAAGTCCTGTTTCAGTACTTCTTGCAAAAAACATGTATTGAAAGGCACCTACCATGATCCCATTTTTTACAATAACATATAACGACCCAATTCCAACAAAAATCCCAACCACGAAAGTGAGGATCGAAACTTTTATATTATTCATGGTAATGTACAGGAATGTATTGACCATATTATCTTCACCATAAATTCCCAAGGGATCACCCTTATCCATTCGATCCTCGGTAGCATCCACGTATCCGGGGCTAAGAATAAGTTTTACGAATCCATCGTCATTCGAACTTGAAATCCATCCTATGGAGAAAGCAATTAAGAATCCGATAAAACTAATGAGTACCAATTTTCTTTGCCGATAGAGGGTCAATGGTAATTCATCTGTCCAGAAAGTAATAAACCTTCGGTTCTTTTCTTTTTTATTTTTATAGATCTCTATATGCAGCTTTGATGAGAGCTGATTGAGGTAAATGGTTACCTTACTATCCGGATAATGGGTTTTAGCATAAGAAAGATCATCGGTTAGTTGAATATATAGTGATGATAAATAATCAGGGTCCTGGGTTCCCTTTTTTTGAAGATAGGTTTCCAGGTCCTTCCACTTATCCTTGTATTTTTTTATGAAGATGGTCTCTTTCATATGGTAACAGCAACAAGTTTAAGAAAAATATTGATGTCAGCATTTAATTTATATTTTTATCATCTAAATTATTATTTGAAGCGGATCAGAATCAATTATGGAGCATTCATTTAAGATAGATACCACACAAAATGTTGGGATCCTTTTTCAGCTGGCTTCGCCTGGTGAAAGGGCACTTGCGTGGTGTATCGATTGGTTGATCAAGATCGCCTGGATACTTCTGATCTTCGATATTTTTAAATCAGCCCTAGGAGAAGGCACCTGGGCGATGGTGATTGCCCTTGTATTTCTTCCGGTTGCATTTTATAATCTTTTATCGGAATTATTTCTTAATGGCCAAACACCCGGCAAGGCGATTTGCAAGACCCGTGTAATGAAAATGGATGGGACCCAACCTGCGCTTAGCAACTATTTGCTCCGTTGGGTATTTGGATTGTTAGAGTTTAACATTTTTGTAGGTCTTGGGCTTATTGTTTATTTCTGGACCAATAAAGGTCAACGACTTGGTGATGTTTTTGCGGGAACAACCGTGATCAAAATCAATAAAGAAATTACTTTTGAAG
>JANWKQ010000246.1 GCA_025451295.1 Flavobacteriales bacterium
ATAATGTGCAATTGGATAATACCAATAATCCATATGTATATGGACAAACAAGAGGAGCATATCCTGTTACTGGTGGCGTTTATTCAAATCCAAATTCGGGTCAGTTCATTCATAAATTAAATCCATCATTAACCGCAACAAGTTTTTCAACTGTTTTTGGCCGAGGTATTGCCGGACAAATTGATATTGTACCAACGGCATTCCTTGTTGATAATTGCGGATATATTTATGCAGCGGGTTGGGGCGGTGCAGTGAATTCTCCACCGAACAGCAATGCAGGTGGAAGTACAAGTGGCATGCCGGTATCCCCAGGCGCATTTCAAACTACAACAGATGGAAGTGATTTTTATCTGATCGTTCTCGATAATAATGCGGCTGCATTACAATATGCCACATTTTTTGGTGGTGCCATCAGCCATGAGCATGTGGATGGAGGAACATCTCGTTTCGATAAAACAGGTGTAGTATATGAAGCAGTTTGTGCAGGTTGTGGAAGCAACAATGATTTTCCAACAACACCAGGTGCATGGAGTAATACAAATAACTCGAACAATTGTAACCTGGGTGTATTTAAATTTGACATTTCTCAGTTTTCCGCAATTATCGATCCTGCGAGTCCCACCGCTATTTGTGTAAATGGCTCTGTTTCGTTTAACAATGCCAGTACCGGTGGATTTCCTATTCAATGGGATTTTGGAGATGGATCTACTTCAACACTACAATCGGTTACACATACTTATGCAGCACCAGGAACCTATATGGTTTACTTAACTGTGTTTGCACCCGGTTCATGTCTGGTTGATCAAACGGATTCAATTTTGGTAACCGTAGATAATGTTCCGGTAGCGGCGGTACAAAATGTTCCACCGATCTGTAATGGAGATTCTATTCAGTTATTGGCATCCGGCGGTACCACTTTTGTCTGGGATGCCTCTTCATCACTTTCTGCAACGAATGTTCCGGATCCTTTTGCATTTCCAACTTCCACTTCGAACTTTACGGTTCATGTTTCAAATATTTGCGGATCAGATGATGCTACTGTAACCGTAACGGTAATTGATGTGGTTGCCAATGCAGGATCGGATGTAACCATCTGCAATGGGCAGAATACACAATTGAATGCAAGCGGAGGAACCTCTTTTGTCTGGGACAATGCCGGCACATTGAATAATGCTTTTATTGCAAATCCCATCGCTACTCCCGGAACGACTACGGCTTATGCGGTTCAGGTTACAGATGCAAATGGTTGCAGCAACATAGATACCGTGATCGTTAATGTAGATGTTTTTCCTACGGCGAATGCAGGACCCGATCAAATTTTATGTATCGGGGCAAGTCATCAGTTCAATGGAACCGGTGGAACAAGTTATTCCTGGTCACCGACCACCTATTTAAATAACGCATTTATTTATAACCCTACCTCAACACCACTTTCTACCATTACTTATTCAATGGGAGCCAGCAATAGTTGTGGAACCGATTATGATAGTGTAACGCTACAAGTGATTGTAGTAAATGCGGCTACCATTCCGGATACCATCATTTGTCCCGGTGATTCTGTTTTACTAACAGCTACCGGTGGTGTTCAATATATCTGGACTCCATCAGGTTCATTGGTGCCTCCATCTGGCCCGGCTGTAATGGCAGGACCTGCAGTGCCTACCAATTACATTGTACAGGTAATTGATGCGAATGGTTGTATTGATTATGATTCAGTTTTTGTAAATCTTTATCCCAATACGAATTTACAACTTGGTCCGAATGTGCTGATACCATTTGGAGGTTCGGTCCAATTACATGCGAATGGGGTTGGTTCGTTTAGCTGGACACCTGATATATTTTTATCATGCTCATTTTGTCCAAATCCAATAGCCAATCCTTATAGTACCACAGAATATTCAGTTATCCTGATTGATACGAATGAATGCGCTTTTGTGGATACGGTGACTGTATTTGTTGAAGGAAGTCTCTATGTGCCTAATACATTTACGCCGAACGGAGATGAGATGAACAATAATTTCTTTGCCTACGGCTCCGAGATCAAGACTTTCCTGATGCGGATATTTAACCGCTGGGGTCAGGAAATTTTTGTAAGTCATAGCCTGGATGAAGGATGGACTGGAAATTATAAAGGACAAGCTTGTCCGATTGGTGTATACGTCTGGAAAATTGATTATAGCGAAATGTGGGGACCCGAAAAAACATTGATCGGGCATGTGAACCTGTTACGGTAGATACCATCTGTTCTACTTACCAAGTCTATTATTTAAAACAAAAAAAAAGACGGATTTTCATCCGCCCTGATATTTTTCAATAAAGATCTTTTTATAGGTTAAGTCCCATTGCATTCGTCGTGTCGATTTCATGAAATTCGTCATGACTCCAGTCCTGTACTTTATCCCGAAGATATTTATCCAGCATGTCGATGCTTTCTGCTTCCCAAATGCAGGTCGCTTTTTCCATGGAAGGGTGTGGCATTACTTGTAATACCCGGATTACTCCCATCTCGGGCAGTTTGGGTAAGTTTGTCTGAGCGCTTGTCCAAAAATCTTTTGGATTGTTGATTTTGTGATTTACTGCGATGATCATAGTATTTGATTTAATTGTTTATGGGTGGTTAAACGCAAAACAATTTCGAATGGCCATCCATTTTGGTACCCATAAATAGGTAATATTTTATGATCAACTTACTACGACTTTTTGGGGAAGAAAAAACTTATGTAGCTACATCGGCCTTATATTTCTCCGGAGCATCCATTACTACCCCGCATTTTTCACAGGTGCGGTTTTCCAGTGATGAATAGAATCGGGCAAATACAGCCTGAAAATCTTTTTCGATATCGACCAATGCGAAATACTCTTCGTATAATTTATTGTTACAGTTTTCGCAGTACCAAAGCAGACCATCTTTTTCATGTTCTTTTCTTCGGCGTTCGATAACTATTCCTACAGTATTGGCTCCTCGTTTGGGTGAATGAGGAGTACGTGGGGGCAATAAAAAAATATCACCTTCCTTAATCGGGATATTCACGGCTATACCATTTTCCTGTATAGTTACCTCCACATCCCCTTCCAGCTGATAGAAAAACTCTTCACCCTCGTTAAAATGATAATCTTTGCGGGCATTGGGTCCACCAACCACCATTACAATAAATTCTGTATCCTTCCATACCGCCTTGTTCCCAACGGGTGGTTTTAACAGATCGCGGTGTTCATCGATCCATTTCTTAAAATTAAACGGCTTTTGGATTTCCATTTTTATATAATTTGGTATAAATTTATAAGATTCCCTTTTAAAATTACCCGATAACCGTAAATTTGTTTAAAACACGGGCCACATGAATTTAGATTTAACAGGAAGAAGAGCGTTGGTAGGAGGAAGTACGCAGGGGATTGGGAAAGCAGTTGCCCAGGAACTGGCACTTATGGGTGCCCATATTACCCTGATTGCCCGTAATGCAGAGGAGCTCGAGAACGTGAAGACTGGCCTGATGAATTTAAAACAGCAAAAACATCATACCATTGTAGCTGATTTTTCGGATCCTGAGCAACTAAAGGAAGTGGTAGGGAAATATTTATCAAAAGGAAATGAAGTCAATATACTTGTCAATAATACAGGTGGACCTGCAGGTGGTCCATTATTACAGGATGAACCGGAGAAATTTCTGGCTACATTTAATCAACATTTGATCTGTAATCATATCCTTGCACAATTGGTAATGGATGGAATGATCGCCAGTGGATATGGCAGGATCATTAATATTATTTCAACTTCTGTAAAGGCACCTTTACCTGGTTTGGGTGTTTCGAATACGATCCGGGCGGCAGTGGCCAATTGGGCAAAGACCCTTGCCAATGAAGTGGGGAAATATGGAGTAACGGTGAACAATGTTCTACCGGGAGCCACCGCCACCCAACGACTTGAAAGTATCATTAAGAATAAGGCTACTAAAAATACGCAAAACGAAGAAGAGGTAAAAAAAGAGATGATAAAAGAAATTCCACTCGGTCGTTTTGCGGATGCTACAGAAATTGCGAATGCAGTTGCATTTTTAGCATCGCCGGCAGGAGCTTATATCACCGGCATTAATTTACCGGTTGACGGAGGAAGACTTTCCACACTTTAGATATATGAAGAAGTATTTGTTACTTCCTGTATTGAGTTTATGTTTGATCCTCATCTTAACCAGTTGTGGTAAGTCGGCCGCTTCTGTATACTTAAGAAAAGGTAAGGAGTATTATAAAAAGAATAATTATCAGTTGGCGATTAAGTATTTCGACAAAACGCTGGAGGTAGATAGCAATAACAGTGATGCAAAATATTTTAGGGCCCTTTGCTTTTACGAATTGGGGCATAACCATCATGCTTGTGAAGAAATGTCGGATCTGATGAAAGCTGGTTATAAAGGAGCCGACAGTACCCTTAAAAATATGGGATGTTTTTATTTTCCACTCGATAGTTTAACAAAAGTGGAAAAGTAATCTCCCCAAAATTCAACTCTATTACTGATTACTATTGTTCCGCTTTGCTACTGTAATGCAGGGATCACCGCAGATGCTGATGCCGGTGTAAGCATGGTGATAAGCTTTGTTCGTCACCATAACCCGAAGGCCGCCCTGTACCTTGCTAAATAGCCCTTTTTTAGCTATCTTTGAGCTTTATGTTATTGATATGAAAGAGGCAATGGAAAAAATGCTAAAGATAGACAGCCAAACGGCCATGGACCTGGAAAACCAATATGGTGCACATAATTATGCACCCATAAAAGTAGTGGTTTCGGAGGCCAAAGGCGTTTTTGTATGGGATCCCGAAGGAAAACGTTATTATGATTTCTTATCAGCTTATAGTGCGGTGAATCAGGGTCATTGTCATCCACGAATTATCAATGCATTGATTGAACAGGCAAAAAAGGTGACTCTTACTTCGCGGGCATTTTACAATAACAAGCTGGGTGAATATGAAAAATATATCACTGAATATTTTGGTTATGAAAAAGTGCTTCCAATGAATACCGGTGTAGAAGGTGGAGAAACCGCCATTAAGTTGGCACGAAGATGGGGTTATGATGTAAAAGGAATACCTAAGAATGAAGCAAAAATAATTTTTGTTGAAGGAAATTTTCATGGAAGAACATTGGCTGCAGTATCAGGCAGTACAGATCCAAGTAGCTATGAAGGTTTTGGACCTTATGTTCCGGGATTTTTAAAAATACCATATAATGATCTGAAAGCACTTGAGGAAAGTCTGAAAGCCGATCCTTATATAGCAGGTTTTATGTTTGAACCGATTCAAGGGGAGGCCGGAGTGGTTGTTCCTGATGATGGATATTTAAAAGGTGTAAGAGATCTTTGCACGCAATATAATGTGCTCATGATGGCGGATGAAGTACAAACCGGACTATGCAGAACCGGAAGAATGCTGGCTTGTGACTGGGAAAATGTAAAACCAGATATCCTCATACTCGGAAAAGCATTAAGTGGAGGAACCATTCCGGTAAGCGCCGTATTAAGCAGCGATGAGATCATCCTGACCATTCAACCCGGAGAACATGGAAGTACGTACGGTGGAAATCCACTTGCATGTGCAGTAGCCATGGAAGCATTACAGGTTCTGAAAGATGAAAATATGTCTGAAAATGCAAATAGACTTGGAGAGATCTTAAAAGCAGAACTGAAAAAAATAGAATCGCCCATGATCGAGTTGATACGTGGTAAAGGTTTATTCATTGCCATGGTGATCAATGAAAAACATGGATATACGGCCTATGATATCTGCTACGAATTTATGAGCAGAGGTTTATTGGCCAAGCCGACACATGGAAATATTGTACGTTTCGCCCCTCCGTTGGTGATCACAGAAGAACAGATCAGAGAATGTGTAGACATTATTAAAGACACATTTAAATCATTGCCTAAAAAGGTTTGACGGAAAATAAATCCATAAATTTTTTGCAACAGCATCTCTGGTGGATGCTGTTGTTGTTTATAGTGGTACTCCAAATCCCCTTTCTGCTGGCCGATCCGGATTTTTTCTTATCTCATAGCCGGGATGCACATAGTGATGAAGGTTTAAATACCATTCAGCTCAGGAATTATATCAATCATGGATATCTCGATCCATGGGAATGTGATAACCTGATGAAGAATCCATTATTTAATCTTATTCTTTATTTCCCGTTTTTAATCTTCGGAACAAAACTCCTGGTGGCCAGATTAACCGTGCTGATTTTTGTGACATCCGTTTTGTTTCTAATGGGACTAAAAAAACCCTGGCGTCAATGGATCATGTTTGTTGCACCTTTAATATTTCTGCAATTCCATGTTTTTCAATATATGCATTTTTCATTGGCGGAAATGATGTCGGTTGCATGTATTTTGATGGGGATGTTTGGATTGGCGAATATGTGGGATGAAGAAAATTTAAGAAAGAAGTTATTCTACCTTCTCCTTGGGCTAACCTCGATGATGTTTGCCTGGTTCATGAAAATCCAGTTTGTATATGTAACTGGTATTGCAGGAGTGTACGTGCTGATATATTTGATCTCCGATTTGGTTAAAAAGAAGAAATTTTCAAAGCACATGTTATGGGTGGCCGTTACTTCAGTTGCCTTGATACTTCTTCTTGGGGCGATTTATTATAAATACTGGTATCTCCATTATAAAGGACCTTTCGAATATATCATGAAGAATCAAACCGGGGGACGGTTCCATTTTGGAAAATATTTCTGGAATATTGTCGCGGAGAACTTCAACAGGTATTTTACCACCCAATATGTGATGCCAGTATGGATAGCCTGCTTAATTGCATTACCTGTTGGCATTTGGTGTAGTTTCAAAGTGAAGAATCGATTATACAAACGAATTTTTATTTTTTCATTGATATGGTTTTTGGTTGAATTACATAAGATCTCCATCCATCACGTCCCCAGTCGTTATTTGTTGAGCCAGTATGCATCTATGCTTACGCTGACCGGCACCGTTTTGTTTGGGCTTTGCCATTTATGCATGGAAAGATCACCCGTTTTTTATAAAAACATATATAAAGGATATTTTTTTCTGATGATCCTGCTGGTTGGAACTCACCTGTACAACTATACCTTATCATTGCAAAGACGAAGATTTCATATTCAGGATCTGAATAATTATATGAATCGTTATAACAATCCCAACATGGTGGTGATAGGTCCCTGGGCGCCAACTGTTACCTGGAACACCCAAATGAGGTCATTACCCGTTTGGAAAGACTTTTTAAACTTTAAAGACATTAAAAACAAATTTCATCCGGATGTGGTGGTCATGGAACCGGGAGAAGCGGATTCGGATGGCGCTTTTTGTGCAGACAATTTTGATGTGGTAAATGAATCCGACTCCGTAGTAAAAACATGGATAGGGAAATGGCCTGTACATATTTACTGGATGAGGAAAGATCCCGAAAACTAATTTAATTTTCGTCAGAAAAAATGAAAGAATTTATAAAGGACGAACACAATTTTTTGGCAAAGACCCTGATGGGGTTGGAAACTGTGCTTGCTGAAGAACTCACCTCCCTTGGTGCAGGGAATGTTGTTCCGGGTAAACGATCAGTGAGTTTTACCGGCGGGAAGGAAATTCTTTATAGGGCGAATTATCATTGCAGGACAGCCATTCGAATCCTCGTTCCGGTTTATGAATTTACGGCTCGCAATGAGCAGGAACTTTATGATGGTGTTAAAAAATTTGACTGGGATGAACTCTTTACCAACAAGAATTCTATTGCTATTAACGGAACGGTTTTTTCTGATTATTTTAATCATTCTCATTTTGTTTCTCTCAAAACGAAGGATGCCATTGTTGATCAGTTCAGAGAAAAGCATGGCATTCGACCCAATGTGGATACTGAGAATCCTGATATTACGATCAATGTGCATATTCATAAGGATAAAGTCACAATTTCTCTTGATAGTTCAGGAGATTCTTTGCATTTACGTGGATACCGAAAAGATGCGAAGGAAGCTCCAATCAGTGAGGTATTGGCAGCAGGACTTATTAAGTTGAGTGGATGGCAGCCAGGTGAACCTTTGATTGATTTCATGTGTGGTTCAGGAACTATTCTTTCTGAAGCTGCTTTGATCTCTGAAAATGTGGCCCCGGGGGTTTTCAGATTGAAATTTGGATTTGAAAAATGGAGTAATTTTGATGAATCGATCTTTGATCAGACAAAAGTGTCAGCCAAAGAGCAGGAGAACCAAACCATCAAAGGCTTTATTGGGGGTTGTGATCATTCTCCCGGAGCGGTGAAGGTGGCGCTGCAAAACCTGAAAGAAGCAGGGTTGCGTGATATTGACATCGAAATTTCGGATTTTAAAAAATATCATCATAACTTTGAGAGTGGAGTGGTGATCATCAACCCTCCTTATGGAGAACGCATTGCTGTTGATGATATACAAACATTGTATAGAGAAATCGGGGATACCTGGAAAAGCAATTATAAAGGATTTAAATGCTGGATGATCACCAGCAGTAAAGAAGGGATCAAATCGATTGGATTGAAGCCTTTTAAGAAATACGACATGATGAATGGTGCATTGGAATGCAAATATTTAGGGTTTGATATTTATGCAGGAAGCAAGAAAGCAAAGTATAATGAGTGATCAATTAAAGAGTGATAATTATAGAATCACGAATCCCTCTTCAATGGATTCTCGTCATTCCATACACGTTATTCGTCAATGTTTATTTGGGTTGAAGCAGTTAAGCTATCTCTTGATCTTTTTGTCCGCTTTAAATTTTTCAAAAGTCAATGCCCAAACTACGTTTGGAAACCCAAACAAGGTTTCTTTTTCACTAAGGGCTGGATTAAATATTGCTCAGGTCTTCGGTGCAGGTTCACAGGCCTTTAACCATTTTGGGTTTTCAGGTGGTGTAAAAATGGGTTGGCGGTTTTCAAGCCGGTTTTCCATGGATCCGGAGATATTGTATAACATGAAAGGAGCTGCACGTTATCCAAATGTAGATAAGGGAGATTATTATTCATTTTCGGTTGATCTGGATTATATCGAAATGCCTATTTTGTTCAACTATTATTTTAGAGCAGGAAAAAAAGCCATGTTCTCGTTCGAATTTGGACCTTCCATTGGGTTTCTGGTGAGACAAAAGGCCTATGAGAACGGTGCTGCAATCAACAGCACCAACACTGGTTTTAACATTTATGATATTAGTCTGGTTGCCGGACTCAATTATTATTTACCCAAAGGATTTGCACTTAATTTCCGGTATATGAATTCCATTGCTCCTATTATGCCTACTTCGGGGTCGTTGCCGTGGGGTGTTTCTTCAATCAATATTGGTCAGCTCAATTCTGTTTTGAATTTTTCGGTGCAGTATACCTTTGATTTCAAAAAGAAAGAAAAAAAGGAAGATGGCACGGAAGTTATCAAAGAAAAAAAGAAGAAAAAAGAAAAAAAGCAAAAGGGAGATGTGATAGATGAAGAGTAATTTTCAACATGGTTAATTTTTAGTTGGGACCACTACCAGCTTCTGGTTGCTTTCAAAATCGAAGAGGGTGATTTTCCTCAGATTGAAATAGGCAACCCAATAGTTTCTCAATGTATTCATGTAGTTAATGAGTGCATCGTCCTTTTCTCCCTGGGCAATGGTGAGATTGGTGATATCGATTTTACCTATCAAAAATCTATTCTTGCTTACATCATACCTTTTAACAGAGATATCATAACCCATTTTTGCATTTGCAACAG
>JANWKQ010000247.1 GCA_025451295.1 Flavobacteriales bacterium
AACCCAAGCAGGTCAATAAAAATAGTGAGAAAAAGTACCGGGATCGCCGCTTGTCTGTTCTTATGCATAACTGGCGCGAAGGTAAAAAATATAAACCCGCCGGCCTCAACGCCACGAACTAATAATGCACATCTATTCAACAGATAAACTCTTAAAAAGTATTAAGGTTTCCTGTACATTTGTACCCAACAACAATTTTTTTTCACTTTCACCATTACTATGGTCGGGTTTAAACAACTGGAAAGCCAGGTTATTTTTGAAGACAACCATTTACTGGCTGTCAACAAGCTTACCTCACAAATTGTACAAGGTGACAAAACCGGCGATATCCCGTTGGCAGACCTTTACAAGGATTTTCTGAAAGAAAAATACAATAAACCCGGTAACGTTTTTTGTGGTGTTATTCATCGTTTGGATCGTCCCGTTAGCGGGATAGTGGTCTTTGCCAAGACCAGTAAAGCACTCAGCAGAATGAACGAACAGTTCCGGGAAAGGAACATTCAGAAGATCTACTGGGCGGTTGTGAGAGGGGCACCGGAGGCAACCAAAGGGACTTTGGTACATTATTTGAAAAAGAATGAGAAAGAGAATCGTTCTTATATTGTGAAAGAAGATACAAAAGGGGGATTGAGATGTGAGCTAAGTTATGAGGTCATTAACCGTGGTGAGAACTATTCGTTGGTTGAAATTAAACCAATCACGGGCAGACATCATCAGATAAGGACCCAGCTGGCGGGAATAGGCTCAACCATTGTGGGAGATGTAAAGTATGGCGACAGAAGATCAAATGATGATAAATCCATTTGTTTACATGCCAGGCAACTAATATTTATGCATCCCGTACAAAAAGAGCAGGTAAGCATTATAGCTCCTCCACCCCAACAAAAATATTGGGATATCTTCAGACAGATGTGGGTAGAATGAAATAACTGAAAGTATGATAGATCTTAAGTCCAGGGTCATTCGTCTCAACATCCTAAAAAAACACTATCTTTGCCAACTATTTTTTAATATAAAGTGAAAAAAGGAATTATTTTAATTTTAGTGATCCTCGGATGTGGTCTGAGCAAAATAAATGCCCAGTCGAAGTTTGGCTATGTAAATGCCGGAGAGCTTTTATATCTGATGCCCGAGATGAAGGCGGTTAATTTTACACTTGATTCATTTGAACGTGCATTGGGAGAGTTATATGCCAAGGATGTGAAAGAATATGAAGACCTCGCAAAAAAATGTGAGGCTATGCAACCCGGCCAGATGAAGGACCTTTGCAATGAGGAATTGGTAAAAAAACAGGAATATCTTTACAAGGCACAGGAAGTTTATAAACAGGAGGCGATTGAAAAACAAAACAAGATGATGGCTCCGTTAAACGAGAAGATCATCAAAGCGATCAAGGAGGTGGCATTGGAAAAAGGATTGAATTATATTTTTGATATTAGTATGGGAGCTGTGCTCTACTGGGAAGAAAAAGACAATGTGAATAAAGAAGTAAGAAAAAAACTGGGAATTGCAGAAGATGCTACCCTGGATAATTTAAAATAAAATATCATCATGAAGAAAGGACTCATTCTAATTGCTGCACTTATCGGATTTATTTGGAACGCAAATGCACAATCCAAATTCGGATATGTAAATGCTGCCGAGCTTTTATATTTAATGCCCGAAATGAAGGGGGTTGAAAATTCCCTGGATTCATTTGAGCAGGCACTGGGTGTCCTATACCAGAAAGACATGGATGATTATAATCTATTGCTCAAAAAACTGGAAAACCAGCAAAAAGAAGGTGGATCCGAAACCCTTCTCCGACTTACTCAGGATGAGATCATTGCCAAACAGGAATATCTCGGCAAAGCTCAACAGGTCTACCAGGAGGAATTGGTTGAAAAGCAAAATAAATTGCTTACTCCCTTAAATGAGAAGATCCTGAAGGCGATCAAAGAAGTGGCCCTTGAAAAAGGATTGAACTATATATTTGATATCAGCAAGGGAGCCGTACTCTATTGGGATGAAAAGGACGATTGTAATAAGGATGTCCGTAAGAAACTGGGGATCAGCGAAACAGCTACATTACCCAACGGACAATAATTTAAAATATCCGATAAAAAGCCACTCAATAGTGGCTTTTTCGTTTTATATGAGGTCCTGTAACTTTACCCTAACTTATACGTCCAACCATTAAAACCAGCTGTAGTTGACCCTCGAAGAATATAATTTTTCTGTTAAGTCCTATGCGGATGGTTTATACCGTTTTATGCTGAAATTTTCAGATGTAGAAACGGCCAAAGACATTGTGCAGGATTGTTTCGAGAAATTATGGCTGAAGAGGGAGACGGTGGATGGAACAAAAGCGAAATCATATTTATTCACGGCAGCATATAATACAATGATCGACAATAAGAGAAAGAATAAAAGAATTGATTTTGTAGAATCGCTTCCTGTGAATTCAGGTAGCAGCCAAATGGGAAATCCGGATCTTCATGAATTATTACACAAAGCACTCAGCAATTTGCCCGAAATACAAAAGACGGTGATTGTATTGCGGGATTATGAAGGATATAGCTATGAGGAAATTGGAGAGATCACAGGATTAAATGCGAGCCAGGTAAAGGTTTATATCTTCCGGGCAAGGGTTACTTTAAAAAATCATATTGGAAGCATTGCAAATGTATTAGGATGATCAACTGCAGCATACATAATTATAAAACCTGGATGGCGTCCTATCTCGAAGGATCGCTCAACAAGGAAGATATGCGCATTGCTGAATCATTTTTCCTACAATATCCAAACCTGCTGGACGAATATTTAATTGAGTTGGAGGAGTTCTCTCTATTACCTGAAGAAGTTGAAACACCTGGGAAAGAAGAATTAGAAATCCATATAGTCGCAACAACTTCTATTAATGAAAATAATTTTTCGCAATATTTTGTGGATGATATGGAAGGTGAGTTGGATGCAACAGCTAAAATGGAGCTTCAAAGTTTTCTGATACTTAATCCTTCACTACAAAAAGAACATAGTGTATATACGTCCACAAAACTTTTTTCGGATACCAGCATTGTTTATCCCAATAAGAAAGGGTTACTAAAAAGATCGAGACCTGCCATTCCTTTATTCTGGTCGGTTTCAGCAGCCGCTTCTGTTATGGTAATATTGGGTCTCTATTTTCTTTGGCCATCTGAAACTTCCAAAGGAAGCAGTGCTAAGTTGGTGGAACCAATTCCATTTACCTTTGTTCAACCAAAAAATCCGGTAGCTGTTATAAAGGATGAAGATCAGCAAGAGAATGTACAGTTAGTTGCAAAGAAGGAGATCATCATCCGTCAGGAATATAAAAAACCAATAAATGAAACACCCCGATCCATAGAATTAGCGGTGGTTAAATCGGAAAACATCATTGAGCATATTCCGGTTAAGGATGAAAAACAGGATTTGGTTCTTGCATTCGTTCCTGAAGTGGATAAGAGTTCCTCTTTGAACAATAGCCTGGCAGAAAATACACCCAAAAAGAAAGGCTTGTTGAATAAAATACTGAACGGCGATAAACTTTATATAGAAGATTATGTAAATGCTACTTTCTCGGCCTTTAAAAACAATCGGGATGATGATGATAAATGGGTACTCAAAGTAGACCGTGATGAAAGTGGTAAATCAAAAAAAGTAAAATTCACCTCGCCTATATTTTCTATAAAAGGCAAAAATCAGAATTAGGTTTTTGTTTCCCGCAGATTTTCGCTGATTTACACAGAATTCGCTAATATCTTATTCTACAATTACCGTTCGGCCGCTTATTTACGCAGATGAAAGGCGCTATAGCGCCTCATCAGTGAAAATTTATCAGCGACAAATAAAGATCAGCGCTCATCTGCGCCAATCTGCGGGAAACAAAAAAAGCATCGCAAAGCGGTGCGATAGCGCAGGCCTCCACGACCTTGATAAATTTTCCTGCAAGTGTAACATTATATCCTCTCCCCCGTCTTACTCAAAACAATTACAATGAAAAGATCCTTACTCATCTTAACATTTCTACTGGGTTCTGTGTTATTTGCCCAGACTACCAAAGAATATCCAATCCAGAGCACAAAGAATCTGGATATAAAAAGTGATATACCTGTCTATATTTACAAATCCGACACCCTTAAAGTCATTTTAAAAACGAATCCGAATGGGGTAAAAAATTCAAAAATAATTCCCGGCCCTGAAGGAACGACCATTGAGGTGGAAAGTCCTGCCATCGATAATAGCAATATGGGATCGTATATTGAGATCTACACCAACGATATTCAGAATTTAAGTATTCATGGAAGCAACTATACAGAAATGAAGAGCGAATTCCATGCTTCGCAAATGAATATTACTCTGGGAGGAAGCAGTGACCTGAAAGGAAATATTACTGCTGATCATTTGAACATCACCGCTACTGGCTCCTCAGATATAGAGCTCATTGGTGGAGCCGGATCGGTTAATGCGGTTGTTGCTGGAAGTTCTGATCTTCATTTGTTGGATTTCCCTGTGTCGAAGATGAATGTTACCGCAACCGGGGCATCGGATGCCTATGTAGATGTAAAAGAAGAGTTAACGGTTGTTGCCTCCGGTGCATCAGATGTTTTATACAAAACCGAACCCATTAAAATCAATGCAACAGTGTCAGGAGCTTCCGAAGTAAAAAAATACAATAACGAACAAACAAACATCGATCTTAACTATGACTATAATTACAAGTATAACGATAATGACAGCCTGGTAAATAAAAGAAAAAGAAGATTTGTTCAATCACCCATAGACATGTGGGGAGGCGGCAGATTGCATCAGGACTTCGTTTGGATGGGAATCGATCTGGGGGTGGATGGTTTGGTTGATCTGAGCAATGGGTTTGATATTCAACCTCAGGGAGATTACAATTTTATGGAAATGAACTATTGGAGAAACTGTCATGTAAGATTGAATTTCTTTGAATGGAGATTTAACCTCGTAATAAATGTATTTAATATAGTTACAGGAATGGGATTCGACTTTCAGCATTACGGCTTTTCTCAAAAAATAAAACTGGATGAAGCAGATGATTATCCGGGTCAGACCTATACTACTCCGATTATTGGACAAACGGATAGTCTTCATAGCATTAACCGAAGTCGTCTCGCTGTTCAGTATTTCAATATTCCCCTCTTTTTTAATCTTCGAACTAAAAAGTCGGCTAAACACCGTCATCAGTTCAACTTCACCTTTGGTGTAGTTGGAGGAATTAAGACCGGCAGCAGCAGTCGTATCAAATACACTGAAAATGGTTATGATGCGGAGGAAGAAAAAAAGGATGACTTCAATTTAGAAACATTTACAGCTACCGCTATGGTGCGTATCAAATATTCGTTCTTCAGCATATATGCCAGCTACCAGTTTACACCCATGTTCAGGGGACAGAACCCAAATCTGTATCCTTTTTCGATTGGTGTGACTTTGCTCAGTTGGTAGATTACTCGTTCTCATATTCATTTCAATCGGAACTCGTGAGCCTGGCTCCGCCTCGGTTGTTATTTTTCGTGGTGTTTAATTTACAGGAAAAGGCCTCCATGCTACGGAGGCCTTTTCGTTTTAAGCTTTTTTTACAGATATTAACAGCCACAGCGGCCTCATTAATTTCTGGCAGGTGGTTTGCATATACATATAAATGCTATTTTCGTTATCCACTAAACGATCGTCCATGAACAAATTCTTTTTAGCGATTGCATTCATTGCAACCCAAACCGCCTTTTCACAAAAAGCACTTACTGTTGAGGACATCTGGAAAAATTATGCCTACTATCCGAAATACCTGTATGGATTAAATTCCATGAACGATGGTATGCACTATACGGTGCAGGAACAAACCGGTGTGGTTAAATACGATTATAAGACCGGCACCAAAGTGGGTGAATATGCTTTTGGCAGTTTGGAGGCCGAAGAATATTCTTTTAGCGAAGATGAATCAAAAATTCTCATCAGTACCGAAAGTGAAGGTATCTATCGTTATTCAAGCAGAGGGTATTATCATGTATATGATGTAAAGACCAAAAAAACGACTTCGCTTCCAAAGCATAACAAGATCATGAGTCCGGCATTTAATCCTGCTGCAACGCAGCTTGCCTATGTGGCGGATAACAATATTTATATATACGATCTGGCTTCTGAAAAAGAAACCCAGGTAACCACTGATGGGGCTATTAATAGTATTATCAATGGACAGGGTGATTGGGTATACGAAGAAGAATTGGTATTGGTAAGAGCATTTGAGTGGAGCCCGGATGGAAAGAAAATTGCTTTTGTAAGATTCGATGAAACCAATGTTCCTCAGTTTGAAATGGCGATGTTCGAAGGAGAATTGTATCCACATGATTATGAATTCAAATATCCGAAGGTGGGTGAAAAAAACTCAGTCGTTAGTGCACATTTATATGATTTGGCCAGTAAAAAACTGGAAAAAATTAATGGTCTTCCTGAATATGAATATATTCCACGTATTAAATGGGCCAATGCGACCGATTTGTTGGTATTTACCATGAACCGTCTGCAGAATAATTTAAAGATCAATAAAATTACAACACCAGCCAATACCGTTTCTTTACTTATGGAAGAAACAGCACCGTGTTATCTGGAAATCAATGATCACATGGAATTTTTGAGCGATGGAAGTTTTATCTGGTACAGCGAAAGAGATGGAAATTATCATTTATATCATTATGACAAAACAGGTAAACTCATCAATCAGATCACCAAAGGTGCATGGGACGTAACAGATGTATACGGTGTGGATGAAAAAGCGAAGGTGATCTATTTTGAATCTGCTGAAGTTTCCCCGATGGAAAGACATGCCTATTCAATTTCTCTGGATGGAAAAACAAAAAAACAACTTACAAAAAATAAAGGAGTCAACCGGGTTGAATTCACAAGTGGTTTTCAATACTATATTGTTACACACTCAACAATTGCGACCGCACCAAGCATGACTTTATATGACAATAAAGGCAAGGAAGTAAGAATGCTGGTTGACAATTCCACATTGAACAGCAAATTAAAAACTACCGGCATCAATGATCCTGAATTCTTTACTTTTAAAAATACGGATGGAACTGTGTTGAATGGTTATATGATCAAACCTATGAATTTTGATCCGAATAAAAAATATCCTGTTTTTATGACGGTATATGGAGGTCCGGGCTCACAAGAAGTAATGGACGAATGGGGCGGACAAAATTATTTATGGTTCCAGATGTTAGCACAACAGGGATATATGATCGCTTGTGTGGACAACCGTGGAACTGGAGCACGTGGACGTGATTTCAGAACGGTTACGTATAAGCAATTGGGAAAACTGGAAGTAGATGATCAGATCGATGCAGCTAAATATTTAGGAACTTTGAATTATGTTGATAAAACCAGGATTGGAATTTTTGGCTGGAGTTATGGTGGTTATATGACCAGCTTATGCATCACACGTGGAGCGGATGTATTTAAAACAGCTATTGCGGTTGCACCTGTATCCAACTGGAAATTCTACGACAGTATTTATACCGAAAGATATATGGGAACAAAGGAATCCAATCCAACCGGATATGATGCCAATTCACCTACCTCTTTTGCTGATAAATTAAAAGGGAATTTTATGCTCATCCATGGTACGGCTGATGACAATGTACACTGGCAGAATTCGGCTGAGCTTATTAATGCGATGGTAAAAGCAAACAAACAATTTGAATTATTCATTTATCCGGATAAAAATCATGGTATCTACGGAGGCAATACAAGATTGCATCTGTTTAATATGATGACGAATTTTATCAAGAATAAACTATAAGCGGATTTTTGATTTACGATTAATACACGTCTAATAATCCAAAGTTGGCCGTATTAATCGTAAATCGTAATTCCAAAATCGCAAATATCAACAGGGCGGCTTATCCTGTGTTACGCTATATCTTTTTTTGTTGCGAAAAAAATGTTTGCGGCTATTGTAGAGACGGAATATATTGCGTCTCTACAACCCAAACTGAAATCACCCTCTATGGCTACAAAAAAAGGATGCCGCTTCACCCAGGGCCGCCAACATGTTCCCCTCCCACCTCTTTGGAATTACCGCCAACATTGAGCTTTGCACCTTAAGCATTGAACGGCCCTCTGCTACCAATTGGTTATATTGAAATGTTTTATACATTAGCACAACTATAATTAAGAACCACTATGTCTGAAATTGCACAAAAAGGCCATCCAAAAGGATTATACTTACTTTTCTTTACGGAAATGTGGGAACGTTTCAGTTATTATGGAATGAGGGCCATCTTCATTTTATTTTTAACAAAAGCACTCGTACTCGATGCAAAGGATGCTTCCAATATTTATGGAAGTTTTACAGGATTAGTTTACCTAACACCATTATTGGGCGGGTATTTATGTGATCGATACCTCGGCAACAGAAGGAGTATTTTTATTGGTGGAATCATGATGGCCATTGGCCAGTTTCTTATGTTCGTTTGTGGCAGTATGATTGCTCAACCTGAACTGGCAACCACTTTAATGTGGGCCGGTCTAACAGTATTGATTGTCGGTAATGGATTTTTTAAACCAAATATTTCAACCATGGTAGGTCAGCTTTATCCAAAGGGCGACAGACGAGTGGATGGAGCCTTCACCATTTTTTATATGGGTATTAACCTGGGTGCATTTTTTGCACCACTTATATGTGGTGGTTTAGGTGATACCGGAAACATGGGAGACTTCAAATGGGGATTCCTGGCTGCTTGTATCGGAATGATCATTAGCATTATTTCTTTTGAATTATTAAAGAAAAAATATCTGAAAGGTCCTGATGGCAATGATATTGGAATGCCTGTAAAAAAACTTGACATAAAAAACCTGGCTATTATCCTGGGCTCGATCGGTTTGATTTTCTTCTTATTGAGTTTCAAAAATATGTTCAAGACCAATATTGATCTGATCGGATACTTAATTTATGGTGCCATGGTGATCGTTCCTCTGGTCATTATTACGGATAAATCATTAACGAAGGAAGAACGATCAAGGATCGCGGTGATATTCATTCTTGCCTTCTTTGTTATCTTCTTTTGGAGTGCTTTTGAACAAGCAGGGGCATCCTTAACAATATTTGCAGATACACAAACCGATCGATTTATTGGATCATGGGAAATGCCCGCCAGTTGGTTTCAATCTGTAAATCCCTTAGGGATTATTTTGTTAGCGCCTATTTTTACTTTTTTCTGGGGCATGTTGCACAAACGAAACCTTGAACCTGCGTCTCCTATGAAAATGGCCTGGGGGCTTGCCTTATTATGCATGGGATATGTTGTTATTGCGTTAGGAGTAAATGGCGTTGCAAGTACAACTAAAATAAGCATGTGGTGGTTACTTTCTTTATACCTGTTACATACCATGGGTGAACTTTGTTTATCACCAATTGGTTTATCAATGGTTTCAAAACTGGCACCTGTTCGTTTTGCATCTTTATTAATGGGAACCTGGTTTTTAGCAAATGCTGCCGCCAATAAGTTTGCCGGTACGTTAAGTGCATTGATCCCTGGTGGGGAAGGCGGAAAAGCAACTACTTCGTTCCTGGGAATTGAGATTGCCAATCTGAACCAATTCTTTACCTTGTTTATTATCATGACTGGAATTGCTGCTGTAGTGTTATTTGTTTTAAGCGGCGTGCTCAGAAAAATGATGCATGGAATAAAATAATATCACCGGGATTTAAACACCGATAACAAAAAAGATTTGACGCCGGAAGAGCAGTTAGAAAAGATCCAGTCTTTTAAGGGCAAATATCCAAGACAACTTTGGTATTTGTTCCTGATCGAAATGTGGGAACGATTCATGTTCTATGGGATGAGAGCACTGCTCGGACTCTATATTTCTCATCTCATTCTTTCAGCCAATTATCATCCCCTTCCAGAAAAAGAAAAGCAGGAGGCCATTGCCACCTTCCAGGAAAAAAATCACGAAACATTAAACGAAGATCATCCTCAATATTATATTGAAACATCACAGCGAAGTTACAGAGATGATGCCGAAGCCATTTCTAATAAAAGATATGGAACCATCCAGGCATTTATTTATGCCATGGCTTTTGTAGGTGGGTTATTTGCTGATAAACTCTTTGGATTCCGACGATCCATTTTCTGGGGAGGAATATTGATGTCCATAGGAAGTTTGTTAATGATAATCCCAGGTAGTTTTGCTTTTTACGCTGGTGTAAGTATTATGATTGTTGGAAACGGATTTTTTAAACCCAATATATCCACCATGGTGGGAAGTTTGTATAAAGATGGAGATCCGCGAAGAGATGCCGGTTTCTCACTTTTTTATTCAGGTATAAATTTGGGAGCCTTGTTAAGTGGTTTAACAATCGCTCTTATTGGAACTTCTGTTAGTTGGGCATTGGGATTTGGAATTGCAGGCGTGTGCATGCTTATTGGATTGGGACTTTTTATATTTACCCAACGATCCTTAGGTCCGATTGGATTACCTCCTGATCCGGAAAAATTAGCCAGGAAAACGGCCGGAATTAAACGGGGTGTATGGGTGCAGTTAGCCTCTCTTCTTTTCATTCCGGTATTCTTTGCCCTTGTTTATTATCCCATCGATGTTCCGTTAGGTGGCAACAAAGTATTAAGTCTTACGGATCTTATATTTCTGTTTGCCGCTATATTCACCGTCATTTACATTATTTATCAGATTGTAAAAGCGGAAAAGGAAGAAGCACGAAAGCTCATCGTTGCCGGAATTCTAATTTTGTTTTCCATGGTATTCTGGTCATTTTTTGAACAAGGAGGAGGTTCGCTTAATTTTTATGCCATTGGAAACGTAAATAATATGGTGCATTTTTTCGGAAAAGATTTTGGGCTGAACATGACCATGGTCAACAATTCCGTGAATTCGTTTTGGGTGGTTGTCCTGGCTCCTGTTATCGGATTATTATGGTTGTTTCTAAATAAACGAAAGAAGGAACCCAATATGATCAATAAATTTGGGTTTGGGTTTATTTTTCTCGGCATTGGATTTCTGGCTTTTTGTGTGAGTAAATTTTTTGCTGGTACAAATGGACTTACGCCACTTTCTATGTTCATTGTTGCATACCTCATCATAACTATTGGCGAATTATGCTTATCCCCAATCGGACTTTCAATGGTAACCAAACTGGCTCCAAAACGACTTCATGGAGTAATGATGGGTACCTGGTTCCTGGCCAGCGCATATGGTCAATATGGTGCCGGCTTAATTGGAGCAGCCATGGCAAAAGGCGATGGTTCAGTGGAAAACCCGACCAATTATCAGAAGCTGATCCAATATACCAATGGGTATGAAAGCATCGGTTATATTGCGATTGGAAGTGGAATTCTGTTGATCATCCTTTCACCCCTGATAAGAAAAATGATGGGAGGCGTTAGATAATCGCCCCTTTGTCTCTAATATTCAACTAAAAAAGCAACTCAATCGGTTGCTTTTTTTACTTTTATCCTATGAACGGAAAAATCAGGAAACATCCTAAAGGACTTCCCTATTTATTTCTCTCCGAGATGTGGGAAAGATTCGGGTATTATTTAATGATCGGGATTTTTGCTTACTATTTAAAAGACGTAAAAAAAGGGTTCGCAATGACCGAATCAGAAGCGGCCGATTTATATGGTTCCTTTATCGCCCTGGTTTTTCTAACTCCGTTTTTGGGAGGATTGATTGCCGACAGAATTTTAGGATATCGAAAATCTATTATTATAGGTGGTCTTTTAATGGGTGCCGGATATTGTTTAATGGCAGTACACGACCTCAATGTTCTCTACATATCCATGTTTCTGGTGATCCTTGGAAATGGGTTTTTTAAACCTAATATTTCCACGCTGCTCGGCAATCTCTACAATGATCCCCAATACAAGAGCCGAAAGGATGATGGATATAATATCTTTTACATGGGCATAAATGTTGGTGCTTTTATTTGTAATTTTTTTGGTGCAGCATTGTACAATATATGGGGCTGGGGAGAAGCTTTTATGGCTGCAGGAATCGGAATGTTTATTGGTATTATTATTTTCCTCGTTGGCACAAAGCACTATCGGCATGCGGATGTTTTAAAACCTGCACAGCCGGGTGATCTTCCACTTTCTAAAATCTTTCTCATTATTTTATTACCATCTATCATTTTCGGGATCATTGGATTTGCATTACCCGGGAATCTGATCGGACTAAATTCAAAGTCCACCAACGCATTTATTTTCGCCTGTGTACCAGTGATCATATTTTATGCATCTCTCCTTATAAGAGCTAATAAAGACGAGAAAAAGCCGATTGCGGCCATGTTGGCTATTTTCTTTGTGGTGATTGCTTTTTGGGCCGTGTTTAAACAAAACGGGTCAACACTTGGAACCTGGGCGGATCGGTTTACGGATAAAAGCGTTCCAACGGCACTTCAAAAACCTTTTGAAGTATTAAAATTATCACAGACCATTACTTTGAAAAAGGATTCGGTGGCGAAATATGATCATCTTTTTCGTGTAACGAAGGTGAATAAAAAAGTAGTGAAGGAATATAACTACGATCCATATCTTAAAAATCTTCCAAAAGATCAATGGCCCAAAGAGGGAGGTCAAATACATGTTTTTACTTCCAATTTGTATCAATCTGTTAATCCCGGTTGGGTAATTTTATTGACTCCGCTGCTGGTCGCTTTTTTTGCGTTTCTCCGACGCAGGGGAAAAGAACCATCTACACCAACTAAAATTGCTTTGGGAATCGTAATTACAGCCTTGTCTACATTGGTAATGGTCGCCGCAGTTTATGCCTGCAACAATGGAGCTGTAAAAGCATCCAGCTGGTGGTTCATTGGGTCCTATGGGGTAATTACAATTGGTGAACTTTGTTTAAGTCCAATGGGTCTCTCGCTGGTTTCAAAACTCAGTCCTCCAAGATTTACCGCATTAATGATGGGTGGTTGGTTTCTGGCGACTTCCATTGGAAATAAATTAAGCGGTGTCTTGTCAAGTTTATGGGACACCTATGAACATAAAGCAGGATTTTTCTGGGTGAATTTTTTCCTACTGGCTGTGGCAGCTGTTATTATTATTGCTATGCTCAATTGGCTCAATAAAATATTTAAACAATATTCTGTCTAGAAAAAATGATCCAACCGGTCAATATTTCCTCCCTCACAGAAAATCAGGTCCTCGATTTTGGTTCGGTGGTTCTCAATGATGATGAGATCATACAATTTGCCACCCATTATGATCCGATGCCATTTCATCTGAGCAAAGAGGTCGCGGAAAAATCTCATTTTAAAGGATTGATTGCAAGCGGACCGCATTTGTTCCATTTATTTTATAACAGGGAATGGGTGCCAAGATTTAAGCATACCGTTTTTGCGGGAAAAGGAATTACCAACTGGATGTTGGAAAGGCCCGTTTACACCAACACCACTTCATATTGTAAATGTCATGTAAAGAAAATTGATCCCAAACCCGAAAGAGGATTTACGGTTGTACATTGGTTCTTCGAATTCACCGGAGAAAAAAGTGAACTGTTGCAGTCGCTTGATCTCATCGTAATGCATTATATAGAGCCATGAAAACAGTTCTCATAACAGGTGCCACCGCAGGTATTGGCAAGGTTACCGCCAGGACCCTGGCTAAACAGAATTACAGGATCGTGATCGTAGGTCGGAATAAAGAGAAAACAGCACAATGTGTAGAGGAAATAAAAACAGAATCTGCCAATCCTCATATTCATTGTTTGGTTGGCGATCTTTCGGTTCTCGATGATGCGAGAAGAATAGCAAAAGAATTTAATGAACAATATGAAGATCTTCACCTGTTGATCAATAATGCAGGTGGCGTTTATGAAAAAAGACAATTAACGGTGGAGGGGTTTGAAAAAACCATGGCCACCAATCATCTTTCACATTTTATTATTACGAATATGTTGCTGGATAAAATAAAAAAATCAGCACCAGCACGAATCATAAATGTATCCAGCGGATCTCATTTTAATGGCAGGTGGAATCCGGATGATATCCACATGTCGAAACGTTATAGAACGATGTGGGCTTATGGAAATTCAAAACTTTACAACGTGTTGTTCACAAAATACCTGGCCGAACATTTAAAAAATGATAAGGTGACGGTAAATTGTCTTCATCCGGGCGTAGTGAGAACCAATATCGGAAATAAAAATACGGGTCTCCTGATTAAAATATTCTGGAAAACGTTTAGCGGCATCAGAGGTATTTCTGAAGAAGCCGGGGCCAAAACGACCTTATATCTTGTTACTTCACCAGAAGTGGAAAATATAACCGGAAAATACTTTGATAAGTGTAAAGAGGTTCCTTCCTCGAAAATTTCGAATGATTTTAACGCAGCAGAAACTCTTTGGAAAATGAGTAAAGAAATGACGAAGATATGATTTCAACGAAGTACGAATTTATACGAACCTACGAACGAATCCTTTTTGGTATTCGTTCGTATTTGTTTGTAGTTCGTAGGTTCGTACCTTTTGTTTGTAATTCGTTGAAAAAATGAAAGAACTATGGTCATTAAAAACCGAAACAAAAAATTATCCGATCGATGAAGAGATGTGGATCGGAGAAAATAAGGAGTTACTTGAAATAAGATCTCCTTACGATAAAAAATTTCTTTTCTATACGGATCACGATTATCAGGGGCTTTGGAAATTTAATCCTCAAATTCCAGTATTTGATAAAAAGAACATTGTAAGTTTTGGAGAAGGAAATACACCGGTTGTATCTGAAACCTGGCATCAGAAAAATGTGCTATTCAAACTTGAATTTTTATTTCCTACCGGTTCATACAAGGATCGTGGTGCAACCGTTTTACTTAGTAAAATAAAAGAGCTTGGCATCAAAAAAATCGTGGAAGATTCATCTGGCAATGCGGGTTGTGCCATTGCTGCATATGCGGCTAAAGCAGAAATAGAAGCTGAGATCTATGTTTCCTCCAAAGCTTCTCCTGCAAAGATCAAACAAATGAGAGGCTATGGTGCAAATGTGGTTGAAGTGAATGGTACGAGGGAAGACGTGGCTAAAAAAGCAAAAGAAGCAGCCCAACATTCTTATTATGCCAGCCATTCATACAATCCGTTTTTCTTCGAGGGAACAAAAACATTCGCTTACGAAGTTTGGGAGCAATGTAAGGTTCTACCCGAAGAAATTATTTTTCCTGTTGGGAATGGAACCTTAATTATTGGAAGCTATATTGGATTTAGCGAGCTACTGGCTGCAGGATTGATACCAAAAATCCC
>JANWKQ010000248.1 GCA_025451295.1 Flavobacteriales bacterium
AAAAACATGAAAAGAGTTGTTGCTTTTGCATTCATTCAGTTGTTTCTGGTGATTTCCGTTCGTGCTGACGAAGGAATGTGGTTACCACTTTATATTAATAAGATCATTAGTAATATGAAGACGGAAGGTTGCAAATTAAAACCGGAACAGATCTATAATATGAATGCTTCGTCAGTTAAAGACGGGATTGTTCATTTTGGTGGATTTTGTACCGGCGAAATTGTAAGCAGCCAGGGCCTGATTTTTACGAACCACCATTGCGGATTTGATGCGATTGCCAACTTAAGTACGGCTGAACATAATTATCTCGACAATGGTTTCTGGGCAAAAAATGCCACGGATGAAATTCCAATCCCCGGATTAACTGCATCCATACTTGTATATATGAAAGACGTAACGGATCGAGTGAAAGCAGCCGGCGATAGTAAAGAAGCTAAAGATAAAGTGATCAAGGAAATTATTACTGAAGCCACTAGTGGGAATACCTATACCGCTAAAGTAGAGTCTATGTTCTTCGGGAATGAATATTATTTAATGGTACATGAGGTTTTTAAAGACATTCGTTTCGTTGGAGCCCCTCCTCAGGCCCTCGGAAAATTTGGTGGAGATACAGATAACTGGATGTGGCCAAGGCACACGGCAGATTTTTCGGTTTTCAGGATTTATGTAGGTGCCGATAATAAACCCGCTGAATATTCAGCCAGTAATAAAGCTTATACTCCTAAATATTTTTTTCCTATCAACCTCAAAGGTATTAAGCCGAATGATTTTGTAATGATCATGGGATATCCGGGAAGAACTACCCGTTATCTTAGCAGCAGCAGCATCGAATCATTAACGGGTGTTGATTATCCAGAGAGAGCTTCGGTTTTAAAAACAAAACTCGACATGTGGAATGAAGAGATGCAAAAGGATGTGAATGTTCGTTTATTTCTTTCCGGTGACTATGCAAGTTTGATGAATGCCCAGAAATATTATGAAGGCGCTATGAATGCTATTAAGCATTCTCCCTGCCTCACGAAAAAGAGAGCCCTGGAAGAAGCATTCATGACATGGGTGAATCAGGATGAGACGCGGAAAACAAAGTATGCAAATATCCTTACTGATCTTGACAAACTGGAAAAGGACAATGCCAAAACAATTGCTTTCGCCCAATACCTCAACTATGGATACTATGGAGTAGGCATTGCCATATTCGGAAGAAATTTTAAGGATCTTAGAAAGTTACTTGCCGAAAACTCCACTGATAAAACTGCCATGAACGACCAGATAGGTACCATTCAAAAAGCAATGCCCGGTCATTTTGATGGGTTTGAAAAAATGAAACTGAGTGATCAGAAAGTGATGGCTGCCATTCTTCGGCTTGTTCAGAAAAATCTGGCACAGGAATATTGGGTAAAAACATTAACCAGTGCAGAATTTCTCAAGATCTATCCAAAGAACGGAACGGGTGATCAGTATGATCAGTTTGCGGAATTGGTTTATAGTACTAGCATGCTCACCGACAGTAACAAACTGAATTATTTTCTAGCCAACCCAACCAAAGATAAGTTAGAAAAAGATCTTGGTATTATGTATGCACTCGATCTGCTCGAAATGAGAGATGCATGGCGTCCGAAAATTCTTGAGATCGGCACTAAAAGAGCAGAACTCATGAAAGTATATGTGCAGGGATTAAAAGAATATCAATCCACTAAATTCATGTACCCGGATGCAAACTCAACCTTACGTTTAACTTACGGTCAGATAAAAGCATACGCTCCCCGTGATGGAATGAGCTATAACTGGTACACCACCCATAAAGGAATTTTAGAAAAGGAGATCCCGAATGACGATGAATTTCATGTGCCTTCAGAACTAAAAACTTTATTGGTGAACCGGGATTTTGGGAAATATTCCAACAAACAGGGAGAACTTCCTATTTGCTTCCTCTCCAATCTCGATATCACAGGTGGTAATAGTGGAAGCCCCGTTATCAATGGAAAAGGGGAGTTAGTGGGAATTGCGTTTGACGGTGTTTGGGAAGGAATGGTTGGTGATATTTATTTTGATGATAATTATAACCGTACCATCTCTGTCGATATCCGTTATGTGATCTTCCTCATCGATAAAATGGCCCATGCTGATCGTATCATTGGAGAGCTGAAACTCATCCAATAGGTTATATGATTCGACAAGCTCATGCTATTATGATGATGATGAGCTTGTCGAACCATACATTAACATTCAATTCACAAATCATTTTTTTTCATCCATCTTTTGGGAGATAATATACATGCCCAAATTCCAGGGTCAAACGTACATTAGTAAAATATTTATTCGCCATGAAACGACGTAATTTCATTCAGAATGGGTTTAAAGGCTTCGTAGCTGTTACCCTTCTTCCAAAAGTGGGTTATTCATTTTTAACCGATGAGATCTTTAATGGTGGAGGTTGTATTCCAACCACCGCGGATATCTTAGGCCCGTTTTACCGAGCCAATGCACCCTTTCGCTCCGATTTACAAATCGTTGGAGAACCAGGTACTCCACTCATCTATAAAGGAACGGTGTATGACCTGGATTGTAATCCATTACCGAATGCATTGATCGAAGTATGGCAGGCGAACGATGCCGGGGCATATGATAATTCAAGTCCAGAATACAAATACAGAGGCTCACAATATTCTGATGCATTAGGTCAGTACGAATTTACTTCTATTCATGCAGGCCAGTATCTGAACGGATCACAATACAGACCCAGTCATATTCATTTCAGGGTAACCGCACCGGGTATCGCAGAATTGATCACTCAATTGTACTTTTTTGGAGATCCTTATATCGCTGCAGATCCGTGGGCTTCCGATCCGGATGCTGCCCTGAGGATCGTTCATATTAACAATGTAGATGGAATCGACACCGCCATTTTCGATATTAATATTACCGGACATGTTGGCACAGCAAATGAAGATGCGGACATGAACATCGAGATCAAGCAAACCTATGGTGGAATTGTTTTTACTTCACCCATGGCAAAAATGGATCTGATAGAAGTGATCGATCTTTCCGGCAGGCTGGTTAAAGGATATTATGATATCCACAGCAAGGAATTTACCATTGGTACAGGCGAATTGTCGCAAGGAACATATTTTGCGAGGATCCAATTAGGTAAAAAGATCACCGTGCATAAATTTCAGAATTAGATTCTGGATTTATTTTGGTGCCTTTATCGGCTGTCTGCTTTATGAAATCATCCAATCTGCGACCCCGCCGGGGTCGTAAATCCTTCTTACAAATTGTTTTCTACCAGCCTAGGACTCCTCTGGAGTCCGAACAGATCAAAGTGGAAGGAATCCAGAGTTTTATTTATCAAACCTACGAAGGATCCAGAACTAAAAACACCTTACACGATTAAAAACCAAGCTAACCCCAGTTTCGGTTGTACGCTTTGGGACACCAGAGTAGTCCTAGGCTGGTAGAAAAATTTATGCAATATAAAACACGACCCCAGCGGGGTCGTAGGTTGAAATTTTATTTATATTATAGAAATAAAAATTGATAAAAAATATGTCAGACACATTTTCACAGATTCATATTCAAGTTGTATTTGCGGTTAAATATCGTCAGAGCCTAATCTCTAGCGTATGGGAAGAAAGACTCTATCAATATATCACCGGAACAATTCAGAAAAGCGGACAAAAATTATTGGCTATTGGCGGGGTGCAAGATCATATTCATTTTCTGATTGGTATGAGGCCAACCTGTTGCCTGTCGGATTTAGTTAGGGACATAAAGAAGTCCAGCACGGAATTGATCAATAGTAACAAATTAGCAAAACATCATTTTCAATGGCAAGCAGGATTTGGGGCGTTTTGTTACGAAAAAACATCAATAGACCGGATTGTAAATTACATCTGGAATCAAAAAGAGCATCATAAAAACCAAAGTTTCAAAGAAGAGTATAGGCTACTCCTGAGGGAAAACGAAGTTGAATTCAAAGAAGAATATCTCTTTGATTGGATATCGGACCATAAAATAACCCTGTCCACGATCCCACCAGGAGTCTAAGATCACCCCTCCTGGGATATAAATTCAGATTGAGTTTGTATATTAGTAGTATGATCTGCCGAAAACTTTTTTATATCATTCCATTGATCATTTCTACAGGTTATTCTCAAAACCTTGTTCCCAATAGTGGTTTTGAGGACTTCCAACAACCTTGCGATATTACAGATGGAGGTATTAATGGAAGCTCCCTTCAGAAATGGTTTGCACCTACCGAAGGATCTTCGGATTGGTTTCATAAATGCGCTACCCGAGCAACGAACACAGGTCCAAAAAATCAGTTTGGAAATATGCATCCACAATCCGGTCATGGTTATGCAGGCTTTTACGTATTTACAACATTGGCCGACAATTATAAGGAGTATATTTCGGTCGAATTAACAGATACCCTTCAAAAAGGAATATCCTATAAACTCAGTTTCTATACATCACTTTCATCGTTAAGTCAATATTCGGCCGATAATCTGGATATTTTATTCAGTGAAAATAAAATAGTGGGAGGATCAACGGAGGCACTAGACAACAAGCCAAGCAAATCGAATACAAGTCAGCAATTAAGAATGAAAGGGAAATGGATCTTTCTTGAATTCACGTATCTGGCAAAGGGTGATGAAAGATATTTAACGATTGGAAGTTTTGAGCAAAAAATGAAGATCCTTCAATTTCCCAATATGGATGAAGGTATTTCAGGTGCTTATTATTACATAGACAATATTAGTCTAACTGAAATAAAAAGGACACCTGTTGAATAGCTACTTCGGTGTAACCACATTTTCATCCACATCCACGGGCACTTTATTTTTCTTATAGTCGATCGCGGATACACGGGCTTTGCGGGATAGTTTATCATATACCTCCGGAAAAGCCTTATCACTGAATGGTAATTGGGCACGAAGAATATCGTAGTAAGAATGATCAAACATTTTTCTAAAATCAGCTTTGCTCAACAAGGTTTTGGCGTACATCGCCTGGATGCCTTTATGTTTGATCACAAATTGTTCGCATTCATGCAGGGCTTTGTTTCCATCGAATCCGGGTGTTTTTCCAACACCATAAGCCCCAATGTCCCCAAACATTTCATCGACAGTGCCGTCCTCCTTTTTATACGGATGAATAAATCCTAAACCATTGGGTTGTTCATACACGGCCATTGGACATAACCAGATGGGTGATAATCCCCATCGATCATGAAATACATCCATCGAAACTTTCAATTTATCCATTGGCATGAGCATGTCCTGGGCTACATTGAATTTTTCCCTGAGTCGTCGGGTGGTTTCGGTCTCAAAATATTTCATTAAAGAAATTTGCGGCGCCATCGCCCATCCAAAAAAGAAACGATGCCAGGCTTTATGTCCGAATGGAATTACCTCGGCCATGGCCCAGAACAAACTTCGCGTATGACGGTGATAATATTGTCGGAGTGGGATATATTCAACCACCCGCTTTTTATTGTGAAGGATCTTTTGGACATATTTATAGAACCATGGTTTATACCAGCGACGAATCGGATTTCTTTTTCCGTCTTTTCCAACTTTATCAACCATGTGGCCGATCATGATTACTCCTTCATGTTTGCTGTATACAAGACCCTCTACAAAATCATTTTCATTGATCTTTCGGCATTCCTTATCGAATTTACTTACGATCTCATCCTGGTCGAACAAAGGAATATATTCTACCCTTACATATTTTTTTGCAGGAATGATTTTTAATTCAACGGCCACCAAAAAACCAAGTGTCCCATAGCTCCATGGGATCATGCTGAACATTTCCGGGTTTTCAGTTCGGCTGCATTTAACCAATTTACCTTCGGCAGTTACTAATTCGAAACTTTCGCAGATATATTGAAAAAGTCCATATTTATGGGAGCTGGTTTCCACGCCGAAGCCATTTACCAATCCACCAACGGTAAGATCATCCAATTCAGGAACTACGGCAAGTGTCCAGCCTTTTGGATTTAAAGCAGCTGTGATCTGTCCCATGTTCACCTGGGGTTCTACACGAACGGTCCCTTTTTCTTCGTTGATCTCCAGTACATCATACATATTCAGGAAGATCTTCCGATTCGTTTTTTTATAGATAGGAACCAATTCACTCATGGTGAACCAGCCATTACGGCCGGTGGTTAATTTTTCGGTGGCACCTGATTCTCTCCACTCATTAATTTGTCGTTGAACTTCGGCTACACGTTTATCATGTTTGGCTGGTGCAGAACGCATCCAGAAAACAATTTTATTTCGGGTTTTTAGCCATAAGGTAAACCAAAACGAAATGGGTAATAAAAAGAAGGTGGCAAAGGTTCCCCTCCAATGCGTCAGGAAATATTCGAAAGCTCCTTTAGGTTTATATTCTTCTTCGATGTTTTCAACTTGTTCACTCATGAGACAAAGGTTCAAAAAATTATAGTCCCAACAAAACCTCATTCGGATTCTTACCTCCGAATATCATTCGCTCTGGTGACTCCAGCATCTCTTTTACTTTTACCAAAAATCCAACGGATTCCTTTCCATCAATAATCCGATGGTCATAGCTTAAAGCTACATACATCATGGGACGAATTTTCATTTCTCCATTGATCACCATAACCCTTTCCTGGATTTTATGCATTCCAAGGATAGCCACCTGT
>JANWKQ010000249.1 GCA_025451295.1 Flavobacteriales bacterium
ACCGGAGCCCCTTCCATGGATTTTCAGTTGAATTTGCTGAGCATCGCCAATATAATACAGGGGAGTCTACCCGATACATCGATTGGAAGCTGTATGCCCGTACTGAGAAGTTATTTATCAAACGATTTGAAGAGGAAACCAATCTTCGTTGTCATATTATCATGGATACTTCTACGTCCATGTTTTTCCCGGTAAAAGAAGATAAAGTTTCGATTGCAAAGAACAAGGCCAGTTTTGCAGCCTTTGCAGCAGCAGCGTTAACGGAACTCATGCGTAAACAACGTGACGCTTTCGGACTTACTACGATTGATGAAAAGATCCATTTTCACAGTCCGGATAAAAGCAGTGTATTGCACCAGCGTCATTTATTTACGGAGCTCGAAAAACTGACGCATGAAAAAGCGTATACCCAAAAAAGAAATACATCCTTAAGTAAACTCATCCATCAGTTGGCTGATATGCTTCATAGAAGATCATTGGTGGTGATTTTTACCGATATGTTCACGAATGCATTGAATGCAGAAAACATAGAAGCAGAAAAAGAGTCTTTGTTTTCGGCTTTACAACATCTCAAGCATAACCGGCATGAGGTGATCCTGTTCCATGTACATGATAGTAAGCTGGAGCATGATTTTGAATTTGACAACAGACCTTATCGGTTTATCGATCTTGAAAGCGGGTCTGAGATCAAATTGAATCCACTGCAAATCAAAGCCCAATACCAGGAAGCAATCGGTAAATACATATCCGAATTAAAGTTAAGATCAGCTCAGTATAAGATCGATTTTATGGAAGCTGATATCAACGAAGGCTTTGAACAGGTACTCTGGAACTACCTGGTAAAAAGAAGTAAGCTATATTAATCTTAGAAACATCTTTTTTTGATATAAATTGTATATTTAATATTCAATAGAATACTAAATATGGTCTCCTCTGGCAAAAAAAGATCTAAAGGGCTATTTGCATTTCTTGGGGCGTTGATCCCGTTTGCGCTTGTATTTGGGATCCTTTTTGCAATAGGTGGATGCAATAACAATCAACGCAGGGAGAAATTGATCGGTATATGGGGAATACCGGTTGAGGGCAAATTTTATTTGTTTACTTTTTCAAATATACATTCGGGGGGCAAAGTATCCACGGAGAATTATCATTTCCGTCTCATAGATCCCGAAACAGGCAAGATTGAATATAAGAGAAAAATAAATGTGGGATATGGTGATATGGAAATTGCTTGTCTGACACCAACGAGTTTATGGATCAAAAAACGTGAAGGATTAAATTGTCTTGATTTTCCCTCTTTTAAAACCAGGTGGAATAAAAAGAAATTCTATGAGTATCTTGAAAAAAAATATCCGGATAAGGGTAAAATATTTAATGCGGTTTTTGTAGGCAATATGATCAAGGTAACCACTGTGAAGGGTGAGGAGTTGCTGTATTCTCCGTTGCAATTTGAACCCGGCGGACCCACAAAAAGTAGTTGGCAAGTCCTTTATCTAAACAACTATGATCAACTCGGCTACCTTTCTGGCTATCCTGTACCACATAAAACAGAGCCCGAAAAAGTTGTAATCGAAATCGTTTCAGACGAATATCAACCTCCTACCAAGAATATGACGCTTATTGAAAAACTGGAGATCGATACTGGATATGCCAGGAACTATGCCGTTTTTGCTCCGGATAGTAGTTGTTTCTTATTTGATGGAAATAAATTGCGAACACTTAAGAAACTGGTGAATGATTCGGTGGCACTCATTTGGAAGGACCTTCTACAAGGGAAAACCTGGCTGGAAGGAGATATGCTAAGGCCATTGAAAAGGTACAATGATTTGCCGGAAAACAGATTGATCTCCGTATACAAAAATATCATGTTTATTCACTATCAGACTTCATTGGATGAGAAAGAAAATCAGTCACACCTGGCAGGATTCGATTATATCACCGAAAAAATCATTTGGGATATTGACCTAACCTCGTCAAAAATAAAAAGGGCCGAAAGGCCAGAACAAAATTTCGTATATAAAACAAATTTGATCACTGTTTGGACGAATTATAATGATCAGGCGGTTATCACGGCCATCGATGTGAATACAGGTGAAAGAAAATGGATGATCCGCAAATGATTGTTAAAATGAATCATTTCTTCGGACCAGAATAAAAGACTCTATTTCTCACTGGATTTGTAACCAGATTTTTTAGCTAAAATTATTTTCAGATTTTACCTTATATATTTCCAGGAATTCTTACATAATTCCCATATTGATATCTAAAAAAACTCTTATGAATTTTCCTTCGACAAAACATTTGACCTGTATTTCTTAAATAGTGCGAAACGAAATCAGTATACCGAACAAATGGTTTAACTTAACAGTATTATAAGTAAACTAATTTGTATGGAAACTAAATTAAATGCGATAGAAGATAAACGAACCTCGGGTGCCCATATTTCTTTTTGGACCGAATCAAATCCGAGTGTATTGAGCCAACCCTTAAGAAAATCGACAAAGACAGGTGTTGTAATTATAGGAGGAGGTATTGCGGGCATGACAATTGCCTATACGCTTTGCAAACGAGGTATAAGGGTGGTTGTGGTGGAGGATGGATTTATTGGAAGTGGAGAGTCTGGGAGAACCACGGCTCATCTGGTAACTTCGCTGGATGACCGGTACTATAAGATCGAAAAAATATTTGGTGAGAAAGGAGCAAAATTAGCTGCAGATAGTCATATGAAAGCTATTGATTATATTGAACAAATTATTCGCGACGAGCACATTGATTGCGATTTTAAAAGGGTAGATGGTTATCTTTTTTTACATCCATCGGATAAAGAGGATTCGTTGGAAAAAGAATATCAGGCCTCCATACGAGCTGGTGTAAAGGTAGAAATGGTCAATGAGATCCCTGGTATGCTTAACAAAGAACGTAAAGCACTTAAATTTTCTAACCAGGGTGAATTCCATATCATGAAATATCTGAATGGATTGTGTGCCGTAATTCTTCGGATGGGAGGCGAAATATTTACGGAAACCCATGCAGAGAAAATTCAGGAAAACGGAATTGTTTCCAGCGAGGGATTTGCAATTGCTGCTGATGATATTGTGGTTGCAACAAATGCTCCGATTACGAGCATGTATATTATGCCCCTCAAACAATTTGCATACCGCACCTATGTAATCGGGGGGCTGATCAGAAAAGGAGATTTACCGGCAGCTTTATGGTGGGACACAGGTAATCATGAAGGACATTCTGATATATTCCCTTATCATTATATCCGCACAGCTGCTTATAACGATGAATATGACCTATTGATAAGTGGGGGTGAGGACCACCTTACCGGGCTTGCGGATGCAAACGGGGCAACAGAGGAACACCGATATGAAAAACTGGAAACATGGACCCGGCAACATTTTCCAATGCAGGAAATTGTATACAAATGGAGTGGACAAGTAATGGAGTCCATGGATTGTCTGGCGTATATTGGGAGAAGTCCCGGTGAAGAAATGAATCTGTATATCGTTACCGGTGATTCAGGAAATGGAATGACACATGGCACCATTGCAGGTATTTTGATTCCTGATCTCATACAGGGAATTGACAATAAGTGGAAAGACATTTATGAACCTGATCGTTTTAAGTTGTTTAAATCGGGCAAAACCTTTCTAAAAGAAAATGTGGATACCCTGATCCAGTATTTTAAAACGAATCCCAAAGATACGGATGCTGAAAATTTAAAGAGTTTGCAAAAAGGAGAAGGAATCATTGTCAAGCTGAACAAGGAAAAGTATGGCGTATATCGTGATGATGAGGGCCTTTTGCATTGGGTAAGTGCAGAATGTACCCATTTAAAATGTATCGTTAAATGGAACAATGATGAAAAAACCTGGGATTGTCCTTGTCATGGAAGTAGATTTAGCTATAAAGGCGAGGTAATGAACGGACCAGCCAATGATGCATTGGATTATCATAGCGAAGAATACCCTGATTTTGTTGAAGCGAAGCATAAGAATTAAAGATTTCAAAAATGACTCAGAATTGTATTGATCTATGTATCACTTGCGCCATCGCATGTTTAAAATGTGAGGCAGCATGTTTACGAGAAAAAGATGTAAAACTGATGACCCGATGCATTGAATTGGATAAGCAATGTGCCGCTATTTGTTATTTAGCGGCAGATGCGATTGCATCCAAAAGTGAATTCGGGGACGAAATATGCAGGTTATGTTCGGATATATGTGAAGCCTGTGCAGAAGAATGTGAAAAACATTCGTTTCAACATTGCAAAGATTGTGCAGAGGCATGCAGAAAATGTGCAGCCGAATGTCACATTATCCACTAGTGTTGATGGTCTTGGGGTTCTATGAACAACTGAATGGTAGGGTTTACATTATTTAAGAAATATTTTCATCGTATGATTTGATAATTTAATTTGTTTATATAATTTGAGAATTCAATAATGCTAGGAAATATGGCAAACGAATTTTCACGAGGATTTGAAACATTAGAAGTATGGAAAGTCTCCAGGATATTCAGAAATAACATCAACAATTTGGTCAACGCTTTCTCAGAGGAAGAAAAATATTTGTTGAGGTATCAGTTATTAAAATCCTCAAGGGCTGTTGGTAATTCAATTGCTAAGGGATACGGTTCTCAAGGGTTTGATGATATGATCCATTTTTGCAGAATTGGAAGAGGACATTTGCTAGAAACGCTGGACTATCTTTATATTGCGCTGGACGAGAAATATATTTCGGCGCAGACCTTCAATTTATTTAAAAAAGAATACGAGCAATTGCTTAAACTATTGAATGGTTATATCGGATACTTGAAAAAACAAGAAGATGTGTTGGACGATGATCTTGACATGGTGATGGAACCTGCTGCTATCTATGTGAACCAACAAGCTTGATAAATCTGGTAAAAAGCCAAGTGGCTATAAAAACAAAAGAACACGCCGCTAAAAATGCAACGTGTTCTGCGTGGCGGTCGGGACGGGGCTCGAACCCGCGACCCCATGCGTGACAGGCATGTATTCTAACCAACTGAACTACCCGACCTTAAAAGAATGCACAAAAGTACGTAAAAAAATCAAAATTCAAAAAAATGTTGTAAACCTTTATTTATGGGCCTTTAAGGCATAGACCATTGGGATCCTTTTGCCCAAATGTTTAATATAATATTTGTCTTCAGCCTCTTTTTCCATGTCCTGAAAACAATTATAGGGAGAATGATCGTATTCCTTGAATTCATCGAGCCTCAATCCTTGTTGAAGCAATGCCCCCATCACTTCATCCAATGAATGATTCCATCCGTATTCATCATTATTTATGGGAGCATTTCTGTCGGTATAGGTTCCTTGCGATTGGGTTATAATGGTTTCAACATTGAAATAGGAATACTGAATATTTTTAAACCCATCATCAAACATCCAAACCACTGGATGAAATTCAACGAAGAGGAATTCACCTCCTGGTTTTAGAAAGTATTGAATAATATCTGCCCATTTGTTCAAGTCCGGCAACCAACCAATGGTTCCATAACTGGTAAAGACCAGATCAAATTTTTTATCGAGCTGTTCTTTGAGTCCATATACATCGCAACAAATAAATTCGGCATCCGTCCCAAGTTGTTTGTTCAGTTGTATTGCTTTGTTAATCGCCTCGTCTGAAAGATCCACCCCGGTTACTTTGGCGCCCATTCTGGACAGCGAAAGACTGTCCTGTCCAAAATGATATTGAAGATGCAGGATAGTTTTTCCATTGATATCTCCTAACAAAGCAAGTTCAATATCTTTCAGTGATGATTTTCCGGCAAGAAAATCTTTCATCCCATAAAATTCCGAATCAATATGCACGGGCACCCGGGCGTTCCAGAGTTTTCTGTTTTCGGTAATATATTTTTCTTCAGACATTGTTTCAGGATTTTTCTTCCCATATATTACATAAATGCACAATGGTTTGCACGGCCTTTTGCATATCCTGTTCACTCACCCATTCGAGCCTGCTATGGAATGCATGTTCACCGGCAAAAATATTAGGGCAGGGGAGACCCATGAAACTCAATCTTGATCCATCTGTTCCGCCCCTTATACTGGAGAGTACAGGTTCAACGCCGGATCTTTTTACCGCCTCCACTGCATACTCAACTACTTGCGGGTTGGCATCGAGCACTTCTCTGAAGTTGCGGTATTGTTCTGTAACCGTAAAAGTATAACTGCTTTTGTTATATGCACTAACTACTTTTTTTACGATCTCTTCCAGTTCTTTTTCCTGGCTATGTAATGTGGGTGTATCAAATGCACGTATAATAAATCCAATTTCCACTTCATCCAATCCACCTTTGATGGAAACCGGGTGCATGAATGGTTCTTTCTTTTCAGTGGTTTCAGGAGATCTTTCCTTTGGGAGCAGATCAATAATTTTTGCAGCAATCTTAATGGCATGTTGCATTTTATCTTTCGCAAAACCTGGATGCGTTGAAAATCCCTTAATATTGATCACAACACCATCGGCACTAAATGTTTCGTTCTCAATATGTCCGAGTTCTTCTCCATCCATGGTATATCCGAAATCGGCACCGAGTTTTTTCATATCAACTTTATTCACACCACGGCCAATTTCTTCATCGGGTGTAAACAGGATACGAATATCTCCATGTTTTATTTCAGGATGCTGAATAAGATAATTCACAGCATCCATGATTTCTGCCAATCCTGCTTTATTATCAGCACCGAGCAGGGTTGTTCCATCCGTCGTAATAACCGTATTTCCTACCTGTTTCAATAAGGATGGATGCTCTGATGTTTTCAAGATCTGGGTTTTGTCATTCGGCAATACAATATCTTTTCCATCATAATTTTTATGGAGGATCGGATTCACATTTTCACCCGTACAATCAGGTGACGTATCCATATGAGAACAAAAACAAATAACCGGGACTTTTTTCGAAGTGTTGGAAGGTAAGGTGGCATATACGTATCCATGTTCATCTAACGCAGCATCTTTGATCCCGATTTTTAGGAGTTCTTCCACCAACACCTTACCAAGGTTCTTTTGTTTTGCTGTAGAAGGACAGGTAGGCGAAGTTGGATCACTTTGTGTGTCAATCTTTGCATACCGGATGAACCGGTCGACAACCGAATAACTATAATGGTCAAAATTCATACAAACGCTTTTTTTAACTGGGTTAAAGATAAAAATTTTCAGGAAGGGGAGTAAGCTGGTGATATTATAAACATGGTTCACGCAGAAAAACGGCCGGTTCATGATGATTTTTTCCAGGACGTCTTGCATTCCTTGTTATTTGTACCAATAAATTATGTGTTTATGAAAAAAAACCTTCTATTTCTTTGTTCAACGCTGGCTGTAGTCGGATCAGGACTATTTACTTCATGCAGTGGAACCAATGAATATGGATCGCATCCCCATCCAGGAGCTAAGCTTTTTGGCAATTATTCCATGAATTGTACTTGTGATGATATCTATACGGTCCCTGTCGAGTCAACACCTGTGTCATTTAATTTTCAGATTGCAGAGATCCCCGGGGATACAACATCCGTTGAGGTCCTTAATTTGCACAATGCCGGAGTAGTTACAACAGCAGATATTTTAAGTCCAAATTCGTTCAACGGATCTGTTTATTATATAGATGGATCTCTTTATCAGCAAACGTTGACAATTTGGTACCACTATGCCAATTTTAATTGTCAGGGTTCCGGCTTGAAACAATAACTTACTTTTCTTTTACGATACATCCTGACATACCATCATGCCAGGTTTGTTTGGTTGGGCTTACCAGCATGGCAAAATACCCGAAATATAAAATCATACCCGATAATATTTTGCCGAAATATCTCCCGGAGGCTTGAATAAATGAGATCCGGTCGCCGTCTTCATCGGTTACTTCCAATCCCAATAATTTTTTACCTAAAGTGGCTCTCCAGGGAGAGCTTTCCATCCCGGCATAGTAACACCAGGTCGCGATAGCCACAAACAACATAAAACAAATGAATGACAAGTTGTCGATCTTGTCAAACATTTTCATTTTGATCTCGTAATCCGAGGAACCAAATTTAACCGAACGTTTTAAATACCAGCTGGTATATTTATAAAATTGATTTTGCAGCGGGGCGCAAAAAAAGATGACAATGACACTGTCAATGACCATCGCTGCAAATCGCTTACCAAATCCTGCATAGTTTACCTGTCCTGTACTTTCAGTTGCTTGTTGATTGGTACTTTCCATAAGGTTTATTTAATATTCTTCGAATCCGTCCACTCATCCCAGGTATAGTCATAGTCAGTATAATGAACATATGATTTATTTCCATTGGTTTCTAACAGATCAGCATTGTAATATTGCCCGTTCCATAATACCTGTACCTGTTTTTCATCACCGGTTCTGATACGATCATACAAAACCCATTCATCATAGCTGTTGTCATAACCATCGTAGGTAACAAAATAAAAGTCACCATCCGATTTTACTATGGTGGCATCATACCATTTTTTCTTATATTCAATCTTTACCTTGCTTCCAGACTTATAAGTTATAAAATGTGGTTTTCTCACTTTTTCTGTTGGCAGGGTCTTAGACTCCTTGTCAGAATAAAAATAAAATTCGCAGTCATATTCACCATTTGTTTTACCGGTTACCCTTGCTACTTCCCATTTTCCCTTATGCATCGCAAAAACATATCCGCCTATTTCCGAATCCGGATTTATTTTGCCATTTACGGTAGAGATCACAGTATTGTCAGCATCCATATTGTAGGTTACAAAAGCATTGAGTTGTCTTTCTCTGTATTTCATGGCATCCTTTACTTCTTTGGCCATTTCGGTTAGGTTGATACTACCATTTCTGTCCGGATCATTAATTGCATTTCCCCTTAGGCAATCAATCATCGTTTGTGAATAGGTCCAGTTACCCGTAGAAGTATTTGTATTGGTTGCAGAGGTAAGCGCACAGGTTTTAAATCCTTTTTTGGAGATGGTTTCAGCCGTAAACGTTAATGCGCCGGAATAACAACAATCTGCCCAAAGTGTTACACGATCACCCTTAAAATGTTTGGTGATGAGATCACTAATGATATCCAGATCAAGACCTGTATCCTCAGGTTTTGTTGTGTTGATATCGTAGTTGGCGAAATAATACTTATCCTTTACT
>JANWKQ010000250.1 GCA_025451295.1 Flavobacteriales bacterium
AGTCAAAAAAACTCATGACCTTTGCAGAAATGCTATAAAACCCTTGTGAATTGACCCATAAACTGCTGTAAAACTGGGCAGACAAAGAATGACTGATGACTATCAGCCACAAAAATATCAAGCATTTTTTCACCTGAACAATCTTTTTAAACGTGACTTCCATTTTGACAGGGTGGTGAGTTTTACTTCGGGTAAAGGTCCACTAAATTTTTCACCCCGTTTTAAATAATACTTGGTAAAGGTAGATGGGGTCATTCCCCATTTTGTCAAAAATGTTTTTTTGCCATCATTTTGCTTGATGCGACCTGTGCTCTTCGTACCAAAATGATAGACTTTGCTATTTCCCAATCCCTTGAAATACCGAACCCCATTCTGCCATAGCTTCATGGATAGATCTGGATCAGAATACATGCCCGGAGAAAATTCCTGACTCATACCACCCACCATGTTCCAGGTATGTTTATGCATGAGATTCGGCGGCCAGGTAGCACCACTCCAATCTTCTTTTTGAAGAGATTGAAATTCGGCCAGCAACGCTTCCTTTCTGAAATCCTCAATATTGCTACCATAATCTTTTACAATAACACAGGCGTTCCCTGTATCCGTGGGTTCTATCATGGTAGATGAAAGAAAAAATTTATTATGTTTTATTTGCTCGATTTCAAGTTTTAATGCTTCATCCCAACCAGGCAATACAAACATATCATCATTCAGATAAAGGATATAATCTGTTTTAGCCAATTTGGCCGCTGAATTAAGCGCATGACAAATACCAACATTTTCTTTGAAGTAGATCGATTCTATATTTTTTTTTGCCTGGATCCATTCCTTTGTTCCATCCATCCCTTCATTGATGATCACAATCACCTGGTGGTTCATGGAAGAATGATCGTTGATACTTTCAAGGCATAATTTTAAATAGGGAAGATTATCCCATGTAGGAATAAGAATAGTGAAACCAGTGATTTTTTCTTCGGGATCCAATTGCAACCCCCTATTTTCTTTCTTTTAAAACCATGTCAATGGTAATGGCGGCTGAAATAATGGCTACTTTTTTATGATATTCAATTTCTGAACGATCCAACGTTACCATATACTTATCTGCAGTGGTAAAAAGTTCTTTTAAAGCACCGGCCCATTGCTTGTTCACCCTTCCAATTTCTGATCCACTCATATCGGTGATCGTAAAATTCCAGGCTTTCCAGTCACCTGCAATTTCTCCTACTTTTTGTCCGCTTTGATCAATAATATGAAAACTGCTTTTTAGAAAAGTGAATTTTTGTTTGATATAAAAAGGCGGTGATCCATCAGGCGTAGTTACCGCAATCTTCGACATAAAAAAAGTAAACCCTCTTGAAATGGTGGCCTGCACCTGTTCGTTCACATCCAGGATCTCAAGTTTAAATGGAAGCATCGCTCTGTTTAGAAATAACCTCAAAATAGCCGCTCCACCGGAAAGACGTTGTTTGATTTTTCCAATAGGTAATGCGTTTTCATCGAGTACTTCATACTCATTGGCCATTTTGAAATAGTTTACCTTCTGGTTGATGATATACAGATTGTGATCGAAGAATTTCTTCATGTTTTAGTAATTTGTAAGTGGTAAATGGTAATCCGGAAAAAGAATGATCCAAAAGTTTTTCGAATCACTCATTACTAGTTATCAATCACCAGCTAGTGTTTGTTTAATTTGTTAGGTTCTTTTCCCAGACCACCAAGATACTCACAATTGAACAGATCCTGCATATTACTGAAAGAAACTTCATCTTTTTCGTAACGGAATGCTTCTACCATGGTCACGGTGCGGTTGTTATCTCCACAACTCATATCAATGTCCTTCATCTTCATCTGGCAGGGATGTTCATATCCGCAGGCGTGGGTCATTTCAAGCGTTTCTTTTCGAAGTGTGTTGATGTATTTGGCAAAACGTACCGATTTCAGACTTGGATCGATGCCGCTGCTCAGCCATTTATTTTGGGTAGCAATTCCTGTGGGGCATTTATCCGTATGACATTCCTGAGCCTGTATACAACCAATCGATATCATAGCTTCACGGGCTACGTTCACTGCATCTGCACCCATCGCTAACGCTTTCATCACTTCACTCGGGAAACCAAGTTTACCCGATCCGATGAATACAATATCTTTGGCAAGACCTGCTTTTTGAAAAACCTGATAGACTTCGGAAAATCCGAATACCCATGGTAAGGCCACGTGATCGGCAAAAGAAGGTGGAGCTGCTCCGGTTCCGCCTTCACCACCATCGATGGTAATAAAATCGGGACCCCGGTTTTCTTTTTTCATGATCTCTGCCAGTTCGTACCATTGTTCCAAATCCCCAACGGCCGATTTAATCCCCACCGGTAGCCCGGTTTTGCTGGCAAGGTCTTCAATAAAATCCACCATTTCTCTTACATTGGTAAAAGCCGTGTGATAGGTAGGAGAGAGTACATCCGTATAGGGTTTTACACCACGGATGGCTGCAATTTCCGGAGAATTTTTTTTCGCAGGGAGTACCCCTCCCTTACCCGGCTTTGCTCCCTGTGAAAGTTTTACCTCTATGGCTCTTACTTTATCGTATTTGTCCATCACCAGTTCTTTAAACACATCATAGTCAAAATATCTTTGTCCATCCTCCCCGGTTTTTCCACAACCAAAATATCCGGTCCCGAAATGAAAGATCACATCTGCTCCTTTTTGATGATAAGGAGATAATCCACCTTCCCCGGTATTATGATAAGCCCCAACCATAGCCGCCCCTCTGTTAAGAGATTCCTGGGCCTGTTTGGAGAGGGAACCATAACTCATCGCCGAAATATTGATCAATGAATAAGGCCGGAAAGGCTTTTTACGTTTATGAGCTAATCCCATCACCTTGGCGCATGGCATGAAATAATGATCGTTTTTCGAATTATTGATATGCGAAGGATCCACTTTAAATGGAAACATCTTTGGATTGATGAATACATGATTAGGGGCAAACAGGTCTTTGTCTGTTCCAAAACCCTGGTAGTTATTTTCCCCTTTGGCGGAAGCATAGATCCATGAACGTTGACCCCGGTTAAAAGGAAGTTCCTCCCGGTTATTGGAAATAAAGTATTGACGAATAGGGGGGCCAAATTTTTCGGCAATATAACGTCCACGACCCAGTAGCGGAAAATTGCGTTTAAGGGTATATTTTTTCTGGGTTACATCTTTTATTGCTATCAGAAGCAAAATCAAAAAAATAGTTCCACCGATGATTGCAAGAATAACAGGAGTGCTCATAGTTGTCCGTTTGGGTAACTAAGGTAGAAAAAAAATGGAAAAACGTAGATTTGTTTAGAACCGAGTGGACTAGTAATTTCACCTGGAACGACTATATGAAACCGGATGTATGTGTGGTTCAAAAAAAAAGGCCAGCTGAACGCTGACCTTACTCCTTGATTCGAGTTAGCTTATATTTTAACCGAGATAGGTTTTCAATAATTTATTGCGTGTACCATGTTTTAATCTGCGAATGGCTTTTTCTTTGATCTGGCGAACCCTTTCACGGGTAAGATCAAATCTTTCACCGATCTCTTCTAAAGTCATGGCCGTTTCACCTGCTAAACCAAAAAACAAACGGACCACATCTGCTTCGCGTGGGGTTAATGTGCTCAATGATCTTTCGATCTCCTTGCGCAATGATTCAATCACGAGCTGGTTATCGGGACTTGGACTTTCACTGCTTTTAACCACATCATACATATCTCCATCTTCACCTTCCTGTAAAGGGGCATCCATCGAAACATGTCGCCCGGAATTTTGCATACTTTCCTTTACTTCGTTTTCTGTGATTTCAAGAGCCAATGCAATTTCTTCGGCTGACGGTTCACGTTCATATTTTTGTTCCAGATCACTAAATGCTTTGTTGATCTTATTGATGGAACCAATTTTATTCAGAGGCAACCTTACAATTCTGGCCTGTTCTGCCAAAGCCTGTAATATACTTTGACGGATCCACCATACAGCATAGGAAATGAATTTAAAACCGCGGGTTTCATCAAAACGCTGAGCGGCTTTGATCAATCCTAAATTACCTTCGTTAATAAGATCGGGAAGCGTTAATCCCTGGTTTTGATATTGTTTGGCAACCGAAACAACGAAACGTAAATTGGCTTTTACCAATTTTTCCATTGCTTTCTGATCACCTTCTTTTATTTTTTTTGCGAGTTCTACTTCTTGTTCGGCATTGATCAATTCTACCTTGCCTATTTCTGTAAGATATTTATCTAAGGATGCCGTATCCCTGTTTGTAACCTGCTTTGCTATCTTTAATTGTCTCATACCTGGGGATGGTTAAATAGTTTACCAAAAAAATATTCATTAGAATTTTCTTACTTATCAGAAAGCTCCAATGAATATTGTGGCTCATAATATATACGACCTGAAACAAAAAAAGGTTGCAGCAGCAACCTTTTTAATTTATAAAATTATTATTAAGAAATTAGCTTATTCAGCTGCTGGAGCGGTGTTTGTAGCCGGCTTCTTGTCCATTCCTTCAGGTTTTGGCAGCAGGGCTTTGCGGCTTAAACGAAGCTTGTTGGTCTTTGGATCAATTTCAAGCAACTTTACATCCAGCCTGTCACCTTCCTTCAACACATTCGCTATATCGTCTGTTTTCTTCCAGTCATATTCCGAAATATGGAGTAAACCTTCTTTTTTAGGAAGGATCTCGACAAAAGCACCAAAGGCCATTAGTTTTTTAACAGTACCATGGTAAGTCTTGCCAATTTCAGGACTTGCGGTAATGCCTTTGATCCTGTCAACGGCAGCTGATACTCCTTCTTTATTGGCACCAGCAATTTCCACAATCCCTTTATTATCTCTTTCTTCAATACTAATGGTAGTACCGGTTTCTTTCTGAAGTTCCTGGATGTGTTTTCCGCCAGGGCCAATCACTGCACCAATAAATTCGGTCGCAATTTCCAGGGTCACTATTCTTGGTACAAAAGGTTTATAGTCTTCCCTTGGCTTGGCAATAGCTTCATTTAGCTTGCCCAAGATATGAGTACGGCCGGCTTTTGCCTGGGCCAATGCTTCCTCAAGGATGGAGTAAGAGAGGCCATCAACTTTAATGTCCATCTGACAGGCAGTAATACCTTTTGAAGTACCACATACTTTAAAGTCCATATCTCCCAGATGATCTTCATCACCCAATATATCACTTAATACAGCATATTTATCTCCTTCGGCAATCAATCCCATCGCTATGCCACTTACATGTTCCTTCATAGCAACACCGGCATCATGAAGCGCAAGTGAGCCAGCACAAACTGTCGCCATGGAGGATGAACCGTTGGATTCCAAAACGTCCGAAACAATACGGATCGCATAAGGAAAACCTTCAGGAACACAAACCTTCAAAGCTCTTAAAGCAAGGTTTCCATGTCCTACTTCTCTGCGACCAGTCCCTCTCATAAATTTAACTTCACCAGTTGAGAATGGAGGGAAATTATAATGTAATAAGAAACGGCTGGTTCCTTCAATAACGGCACCGTCGATGATCTGTTCGTCCAATTTTGTTCCCAGTGTTACGGTTGTTAAAGATTGAGTTTCACCTCTGGTAAATACGGCAGATCCATGCGTAGATGGTAAATAATCAACCTCAGTCCAGATCGGACGTATTTCATCCAATGCACGACCATCCAAACGTTTGCGGGTTGCTAATACACAATCACGCATTGCTTTTTTCTCTACATCATGATAGTACTTCCATACCAGGAATTCATTTGCTTCATATTCCTCCACTGGCATTGTGGCAATATATTCTTCAATGACCGCTTTGAATTTTTCGCCTCTTATTTTTTTGTTGGCAATGCCCTCGCCTGAAATGGCATAGCATTTATCATAACAAGCCGCAAAAATGGCTTTTTTCAATTCTTCATTATTGTTTTCGTGGCTATATTCTTTCTTTGCTTTTCCTACAGCTTCGGCAAGTTCGATCTGAGCTTTCACCTGGATCTTGATCGCCTCATGAGCAAATTTGATTGCCTCAAGCATATCCGCTTCTGATATTTCCTTCATTTCACCTTCCACCATGTTCACGTCCTTTAGATTGGCGGCAACAATCAGGTCAATATCCGCCTGAGCGATTTGGGTACGGGTAGGATTGATTATGAATTTACCATTTACACGGGCCACACGTACTTCGGAGATAGGGCTTGTAAAAGGCACATCTGATACAGCAATGGCAGCAGAGGCGGCCAAAGCAGCTAAACAATCAGGTAAGGTATCTTCTTCGAGTGACATCAGGTAAACCAAAACCTGGGTGTCTGCATGGTAGTCATCTGGAAATAAGGGACGCAATGCACGGTCGATCAATCTTGAAATTAGGACTTCATAGTCTGAGGGCCTGGCTTCTCTTCTGAGGAAACCGCCTGGAAATCTTCCTGAGGCCGCATATCTCTCCTGGTAGTCAACCGTAAGAGGCATGAAGTCTACATTCTCACCTGCTTCTTTTTTTGCGCAAACGGTGGCGAGTAACATGGTGTTACCCATTTTTACAACAACTGAACCATCCGCTTGTTTGGCCAGCTTTCCTGTTTCGATTGTGATGGTACGACCATCTCCAATATCGAATGTTTTTGAAATTAAATTATACATGAATATTTTGGATTTAAAATGAAGCAAAAACTAAAAAAGGCATCCGGATAATGGGACGCCTTTTCGCTTTGCGAATATTATTTTCTAAGTTTAAGCTTCTTGATGATCGCCCTGTATCTCTCGATATCACTGGCTTCAAGGTACTTGAGGAGTTTTTTTCTTTTACCTACAAGGGTAATGAGTGAACGCTCGGTTCCAAAGTCTTTTGGATTCTTTTTAAGGTGCTCAGTCAAATGGTTGATTCTTTCCGTAAACAAGGCCACCTGGCCTTCGGCGGTACCTGAATCATTTTCAGATTTACCGTACTTTTTGAAGATTTCTTTCTTCGCTTCTGTATTCAAATACATCTTTTTACTTTTTTACAAGCGGCAAAGCTACTATTTTATTTTAGAAGTCCCAAATCTAAATGGCAGTAAAAGAGGAACAAACCGGATCTTTTTTTTAAATAAAAATCATGAAAACCTGATGTATTTGTATTAGTTTTTTATTTACTTTCGGCTCGAACATATTAGATAACAGGTGATGAGCCATGCTCAAGCATCTATTATACAGAGATTAATACCCCTTCTATTAAAAAGAAAAACATGTCAGAAACCGCTAAATTAGAGCTACAGGGCAAGACATTCGAACTGCCTGTAATTGAAGGTACCGAGCAGGAAAAAGCCATTGATATCAATGACCTCCGGGCCCAAACTGGTTATATTACTCTTGATTCCGGTTATAAGAACACCGGAGCTACCGTAAGTAACATCACCTTTCTGGACGGCGAAACGGGTATTTTGCGATACCGAGGATATCCGATCGAACAGTTGGCAGAGCGTTCTGACTTTCAGGAAGTCGCATATTTATTGATCTATGGAGAGCTTCCGACCAAGACTCAATTAGAAAATTTCTCAGAAAATATCAAGCTGCATACACTCATTCATGAGGATATGCGCAGGTTTTATAGTGCCTTCCCAACATTTGCCCACCCAATGGGTGTGGTTTCATCGGTTACCTGTGCACTTTCTTCCTTCTATCCGGAGTCTTTGAATCCGCATCGGGGCGAAGTAAAGATCAACTTAACCATGACCCGTTTATTAGCGAAATTCCCAACCATTGCAGCCTGGGCATATAAGAACTCGATCGGACATCCGGTTATTTATCCTAAGAACAAGTTAGGGTATGTGGAGAATTTCCTCAATATGATGTTCTCTATGCCAACCGAAGAATATGAACTGGATCCAGTTGTCGTAAATGCGTTAGACAAATTACTCATTCTGCACGCTGATCATGAGCAGAATTGTTCAACCTCCACGGTTCGTCTCGCCGGATCTTCACAAGCAAATTTGTATTCATCCATTGCTGCTGGTGTAACCGCTTTATGGGGCCCTCTTCATGGTGGAGCCAATCAGGAGGTGATTGAAATGCTCGATAAGATTAAGGATGATGGTGGATCGGTAGACAAATGGGTTGAAAAAGCAAAAGATAAAAACGACTCTTTCCGACTAATGGGTTTTGGCCATAGGGTATATAAGAATTTTGATCCAAGAGCTAAGATCATTAAAAAGGCCTGCGACGATGTATTAAATCGTCTGGGTATCAAAGATCCTATCCTGGAAATTGCAAAAAAACTGGAAGAAGTTGCGTTGCATGATGAATATTTCATCGAACGCAAATTATATCCGAATGTGGATTTCTATTCTGGCATTATTTATCGGGCCATGGGTATTCCAAAGGATATGTTTACTGTATTGTTTGCAGTTGGACGTCTCCCAGGTTGGATCGCTCAGTGGAACGAAATGCGTCTGAACAAAGAACCTATTGGCCGTCCACGTCAGATCTATGTAGGCCCTAAAGTAAGGGATTACATTAATATTGCAGATCGCTAATAAAAATACGCAATAATGTGGAGCCTCATTGATTTTCGATGGGGCTTTTTTTTGGCCGCTAAACCGGCTTCCGATAGCTATCCGGGCCGCCTGTGTCAGATTGACAGTTTTTTCATTCTGGTCTCTTTTTTGTAAATTTGATCGTATGAACTTTCTTCGATCTTCCGGAAAATTCATTCGCAGATTTGCGTGGGCATTTGTTATGGCCTATATGATTGCATGGCATAATGTTTATAAGGAAAAATCAGATATGCCAAATACGATCGAATATCATATGGAAAACGATCATGAGAATGACAATTCGTCTGACCTGTGATTGGCTGATAATCAAGCGATACACACTTTATGGTCTTGGCTAAAGTTCTATATTGCAGAGGGTTAATATCCTCCTAATAAAAAAAATTGGTATTCACTGCAGAATATGTTATGTTTAAATGAAATTTTAGTATCCAAGACAAAACTCTCCGACCATGAAGCTGATGAAACCTGCTTTCTTTTTGACCCAGTCTGCCCGTTTTAAATCTTTATCGATCCCTCAAATTTTATCTTTTGCCATTTTTATTCTGGCATTTTCAATACAACAGAAATCAGTTGCACAATGTACAACCGGGGTTTTATGGCAATCCGGTCTTACTCCAACCTGCAGCGGAAGTCCGGTAACTTTGGTATCCGGTCAATATGCAGGAGAATATTCAACAGTAAATCTTACAGCCGGTACATCCTATATTTTCAGTTCTACCATCGGAACTGATTTTTTAACCGTTGCTACCAATGTTCCGGTTGCTGTGGCTTCAGGAACCGGTTCAGTTGCTTATACCCCAGGTGTATCAGGGATATACCGTATTTATGTACATACAAACGCGGCGTGTGGAACACAAGCAGCCAGCAGAAATATACTCGTTACCTGCGGAGTTCCGGCTAATGATAATCCTTGTACGGCAACAGCCCTTCCGGTTGGTACCAGTTGCACCTATGCAACGTATAGCAATCAGTCGGCAACTGCCTCTGGCGGTGTTCCTGCACCAGGTTGTGCAGGATATTCAGGTGGTGACGTTTGGTTTACCGTAACAGTTCCTGCCTCTGGACAACTTAACTTTGATACCCAAACCGGAATAATGCTGGATGGGGGGATGGCTATTTATTCCGGAAGCTGCGGTTCATTAGCCCTTGTCGCTTGTGATGATAACAATAGCCCGAATGGTGCTATGCCTATGATTTCACTCACAGGACAAACACCCGGTGCTACCTTGTGGATTCGCGTATGGGAAAATGGAAATAATAATAATGGCTCATTCGGAATTTGCGTAGTTAATCCAAATCCTCCACCAAATCCAGGTGATTGTCCGAATGCGATCAATGTATGCTCCAATACATCATTCTCAATTACTCCGAGTGGTCCCGGAAATATAGTGGAGTTTACCTCCAACAATATTAGTAATCCGAATATAAATCCAAATTGTTGTAATTCGGGTTGTCTTAACACTGGAGAAGCGAATTCAACCTGGTTGATGGTGAATATTCAAACTTCCGGAATGCTGCAATTTTCTTTTGGAGCAGCAGGTGGAGGATTCAATTGTTATGACTGGAATATGTATGGGCCTTATAATGCCAGCACATGTGCTAACATTGCTGCTAATTCTCAAGCCCCTATTGCATGTAACTGGAATGTTCCTTGTGCTCAGTTTACCGGAATGGCAAACCCCGTTCCTGCAGGTGGATCAGCTGGTAATTTTGAACAACCTATAGCAGTTACAGCCGGGCAAAAATATGTGATTTGTTTTTCTAATTATTCCAGCCTTACCACGACTGTTCCATTTAACTTTTTTGGATCGGCAGGTATTGGTTGTGGTCCACTCCCGATTGAATTACAAAGTTTTGGATGCTCTCCAAAAGGGAATAAGATGTTGGTAGAATGGGTTACTTCAAGTGAGATCAACAACAGTCATTTTGTGATCCAACGATCTTCAGATGGAGTTAATTTTGAAAAGATAGGTCAGGTAGATGGAAGTGGAAATTCGAACAGTACAGTGAAGTATAGTTTTCATGATAATACCCCAATGATTGGTCCCAACTATTATCGCCTGCAGCAAGTTGATTATGATGGGAAAAATGAAACATTTGATGTATCCCAATGTGAATTTCTCCTCAACGCACCTTCAACGGTTACAGTGTATAACATGACCGGACAAGTTCTGCAGACCATTAGCTCATCCG
>JANWKQ010000251.1 GCA_025451295.1 Flavobacteriales bacterium
GCTTTGTCTTTTGCAACATATCCTGCCATCTGCAAAGTAACTGCGGTGAATGCGCCATGCGCATTGGCTGTATCCACAAAAGCTTCTGTCACTGTTCCTGGCATATCATTTTGCGGAGCACCGATCCCGGAGATCCAGGGTAAATAATCATCCGACTGATGTAAATAATCCTGACCTGCGTTACTTGCATTATTTTCCCAATTATATCCGGTAATCCGGTTTCCACCCTGACGCATAAAATTGGTATTGGTATAACCACCGTTGCATGATCCGAATATGAATGGACTTATTTTTTTATAACCGGTGTTTGCATTAATGGTATAGGTAACGTTGATCTGGGCAGAAAGACCACCCATAAAAATAAGGGGAAGAAAAAATGTTTGGATAGATTTCATGAGAATGATTTGGTCCAGTAAAATTAGGTAATTATTTCTTTGATTTTGCAATTAACAGTAAGGAGCCCCCAACACAAAAAAAGCCCCAAACATGTTGAGGCTTTCATAAAAAATATTTGAAGAACAATTACTCAGCGGTAACCATCATTTTTTCTTTAATACGAGCTGCTTTTCCACTTACGTTACGCAGGTAGAATAATTTTGCACGGCGAACCCTTCCTCTTTTGTTGACTTCAACACCCACAACAAATGGGGAAGAAATCGGAAAAATTCTTTCTACACCGGTTCCGTTAGAGATCTTACGCACAGTAAAGGTAGCGGTTGAACCGGATCCTTTTCTTTGTAAAACCACCCCCTGGAAAGTCTGGATACGTTCTTTATTTCCTTCAACAATCTTATAGTCAACACTAATGGTATCACCTGCCTTGAAATCAGGAAGCTCCGTTCCCTTTACAAATGTATCCTGAATATATTTTACTGCGTCCATATCAATATCCCTTTAAATGGGGCTGCAAGAATACAACTTTTTTTAGATTTTGCCAAGCCAATACCCCCCAAAATGTCTATTTTCATGCGATTTTTTAAACCTAACATCTAGCATGATCCATCCAACGGGCCCTTTTGCGGATATACATCAACACTCCAGCCTGAAGTCGTTTTATAGCGACTATCCCCATCCTTCCCGCAATATATGGGAATATATGGTACATAAAACAGACCACAAAGGCACTACGGCTAAATTTTCGCTCAAAAATTCGGATGAGGTGGCCAAATTTTCACAGACCAACTTTTATGAACTGATCGAAGGAAATGTACGTGTACCAACGGTTTCATTGTATCCAATGGAGACCGGATTTCTCGACTTTCGTAACCTCGCGGAGTTTGTGACCAACCAAAAAGGCAGGGATAATATGGCGGAGATCATCACCGGCTATGGACTTGATGCCATCCGTTATCTCCGGACCAATGATGATTATTATAGCCTTTTGCAGAAAGAATATCGTTATATGTTTGATAATCAAGGGAAAAGTCCTTGTGAAAAATATGAATATGAACTGGCAACTGACTACAAACACCTCCGTGGTATTTTAAATAAAGGTCCGCATACAATCGCTGTTGTTCTTGCTGTAGAAGGTGCTCATGTATTCTTCGATAAATCAATGTTGACGGGTAAGCTTACTAAATCGGAGATGAGATCAAAACTGATCCAACATATTGGTGAGGTTAAAGAATGGGAAGTTCCCCCTTTTTCAATTAATCTTTGTCATCATTTTTACAATAGCCTTTGCGGACATAGCCGGAGTTTTTCCGGATTGTTGAGCCTCGGCCTTCTTAATCAGAATAAGGGAATGGATTTGGGCTTTACAGGTCTTGGAATTATCGCCTCAAGAGAACTGGTAAGTCGGCAAAATGGGAAACGCATTGTTATCGACACGAAACATATGAGTCTGAAAGGACGGCAACATTATTATAATTGGATCAGATCGTACAATAGAATTTCAAATTCAGATAAGATCCCGATCATTTGCAGCCATACGGGAGTAAATGGTTATAAGACGATGAGTTCTTCGAGCCAGAAAAAAGATAATCATAAAAAAATGACGAAAGATCATTTTAACCGATGGAGCATCAATATTTCTGATGAGGAAATCCGGATCATTCATGAAACAGGTGGACTCGTGGGGATCATGATGGATAAATATAAAATGGCCGGACGTAAATTTTTTGAAAAGCTGGCAACACTTTCGGATCGCCAGGAAATAAAGGATGCCTATTCAGAAATATTTATGGATAATGTGATCCAAATGATACAGGCAGTTGCTAAACCGAGTGCCTGGGATATGATAACGTTGGGTACGGATTATGACGGAGCTATACCGCATGTGGATTGTTATGAAAAAAGCGGTCGGATGCCCGAATTTTATGACCAACTGATCACCTATCTCGACAAAACCAGGCATGGAAAGGAATACTGGTATGGATTGACTCCCCAACAAATAGCTGATAAGATCTTTAGTGAAAATGCATTGGGATTTTACGAAAAACATTTTGTCTGAGGCAATGAAGCTTTTTTCCTATATTTGTCATATCAAATCTGAATAAAATGAATAACAACCGAGCATTATTTGTGATTGTGTTTATCGTTACCAGTCTTGCGATGGCTATTTCATCCAGGATCGTGAAGCATCCATTAAATATTGCCCCAATGATTGGGATCGCTTTGTTTAGCGCAGCATACCTGCCTAAAAAATGGATGGGTTTTGCACTCCCGGTGTTCTGCTGGTTTATCAGTGATCTTTTTGTGAATCTGTTAGTCGAATCCAAAACTACACATGGATGGGGATATTTTATTACTCCTACGGCTTTAGGTGTTTATGCAAGTCTACTCGTAGTTTTTTTAATAGGAACTTCGTTAAGAAAAGGGATTGGCATTCCTAAACTATTGGGTGTAACTGTTTCCTCTTCCTTGTTATTCTATTTTATCACTAATTCATTTTGCTTCTTCGAAGGGAATCTTTATGGAACTGGCGTAATGGGTTACTTGAAATGTCTCTATGCTGGAATTCCATTTTATAAAAATGATTTCGGACCTTTATTCGGAAGTTTCTTCTTCAACGGGATTATGGGTGACCTGTTTTTTACAGCATTTTTGTTTGGAAGTTATTACCTGGTGAACAAAAGATCTCTCAAACCTGCATTTGCTTAAATAAATTTTGAATTTCATAGTGCATTGATGGTTCGACAAGCTCACCATGACAATGCTTGAAAGAGGGAAAACCAACGATGCCACATTCATATATTAGTTATTGGGAACATGACGTCTGGCTAAAGGACATCGATATTGCTATTATCGGCAGCGGAATTGTTGGATTGTCGTCGGCATATTTTCTAAAAAAGAAATATCCGAAAAAAAAGATCGTTGTTTTTGAACGTGGATTTTTGCCACATGGAGCTACTACCCGTAACGCCGGATTTTCCTGTTTCGGAAGTGTCACTGAAATTTTATCTGATATAAAAAAAACCGGTAAGGAAAAAGCGTATAAACTGGTTAGAGACCGATTTGATGGATTGAATGCATTGGTGAAATTACATGGCAAGGATGCTATTCAATACGAAAACTTTGGCGGATATGAAATATTTACACCAGATGAAGAAAAGGTGTTCGACGCTTGTAAAAAAAAACTGGATGACCTCAATAGGGATCTTCAGGATGTATTGCATTTAAAATCGGCTGTTTATCAGGTTTCAGAAAAAAATAAATCTTCCGATCTTGGATTAAAAAACATAGTTGGCATGTTCTTCAATCCATGGGAAGGGCAAATACATAGTGGTTACCTGGTCCAGAGCCTGGTGGATCTATGCAGAAAAGTGAAGGTGGAAATAATTACCGGCTTAAATGTTACACATTATACTACCGGGTCGGAAGAGGTCCATCTCATATCCGAAAATGATATAGAAATAAAAACGAAGCAACTGGTGATCACCACGAATGGGTTTGCCAAAGATCTGGTTCCGGGTTTGGATGTTCATCCGGCACGAGGACAGGTGTTGGTCACATCACCTATTAGCGGACTGCAATTAAAAGGAACATTTCATCATCATGAAGGATTTGATTATTTCAGGAACATCGGAGACCGGGTATTGGTTGGAGGTGGAAGAAATCTGGATCCTGATAAGGAGACCACAACTGAAATGAAACCCAATGAAGTGATCGATCAGCATTTGTTGAAATTGCTGAAAGAAGTGGTGCTACCAGATAAAAAATTTACCATCGATCATCAATGGAGCGGGATTATGGGAGTGGGAGAGGAGAAAAGCCCGATCATACAATATGTAAAGGAAAATGTTTTGGTAGCTGTGAGAATGGGAGGAATGGGTGTAGCGATTGGGACCAATGTTGCCCAAAAAGTGGCAGAGATCATGTAGATCATTTTGAATCTAAATTAATCCAGAAATGTTTTTATGATCTCCTCACATTCTTTTATAGCAAACGGTGGTGGTTGCTATCCTTTATTCGAGACCGGATAACCTTCATAAAAAATAGAAAAAAATGGAATCTTTTCAAGATTACCCTTCAGCTTTAAGACTTACCAGATATTCCCGAAGCTTAAAGGTATCGATGTTCTCCATTGGAAAATAGGCATCGCAATTATTGGTAATAAGCATTCTTCCCATGGTATTATAGGTAGAAGTAATAAACAATTTATTTCCGGCCTTAACATCACCGGGTTGTGTAATAGCACAAGCGGTGCGAAGATCAAAATATACAGTAACTGGTTTCAGTGGATCTTTAATGAATTTGGCACCATAAAATATTTCTGTAATCTGTACAGTCACTTCCAAATGAAAGGCAGATTCTACAGCAAGGATCTCGGCTGTAAAAAAAACAGGATTAGCTCCGGTGTATAATTTATCATCCAGGGTTTCTTCGGTAAATGCAGGTGTACAATCACAGGAGAAACTCCTTGCCGTAAATGCGCAAAGACTAAGGGAACAGAGGAGTAGATATTTCTTCATAGCCAGAACCAAATTTAGAAAATTGGCCCTAAAGCCTTATTAAGATTTTATTAATTTCCGGAAAACTAATTAACAAATTGTGAATTACGCCATCACCTCATCAACCTCACCAATCCCTTGTCTAATCATAGTAATTCCACTTTTAGTGCATTCCAGAACCGTCGAAGGCTCATTATTTCCATAACCTCCATCCGCGATGAGGTCCACTTTTCCTTCCCATTTCTGCGAGATCAGATCAGGATCAGTGGTATATTCCACTATTTCATCATCATCATGTACAGATGTTGTAATTAAAGGAATACCCAGTTCTTTCACTACCAATAAAGGAACATTGTTATCCGGAATGCGAATACCAATGGTTTTTTTACCCGGAAAAATTTTCTCCACCAAACCATTGGAGGCAACAATAAAAGTAAAAGGACCGGGTAATACGCGGTTCATGATCTTAAAGTGGTCTTTGTCAATCGGCTTGGTATATTCACTCACCATCGCCAGATCGGAAAAAAGAAAGGATAGATTTGTTTTGTCGGCACTTATCCCTTTTAGTTCAGCCAGTTTTTTGATGGCTTCTGGTTGATTGGCGGCACAGGCAATGGCATATACGCTATCAGTAGGAATGATCACCAATCCACCATTCATTAAAGCTTCTTTGATCAGGGAGATATGTCGGGGGGCGGGACTTTTGGGATAGATTCTTATTTTCATACTCTTGCAGTTTTATATTAGTTATTTAACTTCTTTTTTATCTGTTAAACTACTGCAGGGCAGATTATTATTTGCTTACCAAATATTAACTGTTCACCTTTCGGTAGTCTTCCAGGAATTTTTCCAGTCCTACATCGGTTAAAGGATGGTTCAACAATGCGGTAATGGCACTGAGCGGACAGGTAACCACATCTGCACCGGCCATTGCACAATCAACAATATGCATCGGATGCCTGATAGAAGCCGCCAACACTTCCGTTTCATAACCATAGTTACCGTAAATCGTTACAATATCTTCAATTAATCTTAAACCACTGGTTGATACATCATCCAACCTTCCTATAAAAGGAGAAACATAGGTCGCACCTGCTTTGGCCGCCAGCAGCGCCTGGCCTGCCGAAAACACCAGGGTACAATTTGTTTTGATCCCCTTGTCAGAAAAATATTTTAATGCTTTTACCCCATCTTTTATCATGGGAACTTTTACAACGATCTGGGGATGTAATGCCGCAAGCTTTTCGCCTTCTGCAACAATTCCTTTAAAATCTGTCGAAATTACTTCGGCACTAATGTCGCCACCTTTTACAATATTGCAGATCTTTACATAATGATCCAGAATATTCTGCGCACCTCCGATTCCTTCTTTGGCCATTAATGATGGATTCGTTGTTACTCCATCTAAAACACCTAACTCCTGTGCTTCTTTGATCTGATCAAGATTGGCTGTGTCAATAAAAAACTTCATACGATTCGAATCTTTTTTCCCGTCAGGTGCTTCGTTTAACTAATTTAGGTCAAACGAGTTAAAAAACAAACTTCCCTAACAGTTTTTGTTAATAATTTAAGGACGAAAATACTATGTGTCTGATTCAGGCAGAATTAAAGTTATTGTGAAGATTTAAACATAAAAAACCCCTTTGGCTCAGCCAAAGGGGATCCTGCTTTATGAGTAGAACGAAACTTAAGACTTGATTGTAGTCATATTACCCTATCTGGGGGGGCCACCCTTTGGCGGAGCCATCATTTTCAAAATATCACCGATAATATTTTTGAATTTTTTCTTTTGTTCATCATTGCACAAAGCCTGAACCTTTACAAAGTGATCGAATGTGTAAACCTCAATTTGTTCCTGATACCCGCCTATCCGCATGGCCACCGAATCCGCTGTTGCTTTCTGACCCAGGACAATCAAATCCGGTAACAATTCACGCTGGATCCGCATACTATCTTCCATTATTCGCATCTGGCCCTGATGTTCTTTTTTGAGATCATTAAATGCGGCCTGCTGTTGGTCGTTCAATTGAAGTTCATCCACGATGAAACCTGCTGGACCTTCTTTTCCATGTGGAGGTCTTGGCCCGCCCGGTCTTTTACCTAAGAATAAAAATGTAAGGGTCCCTAGGTTAAGGATCAGTAGAAAGATGATCACAATCATTAAAAATCTGGATTTTTCCATACCTAATAATTATAAATATGGTTAGTGAAGTAGCCATTTTCAGACGATTGAACCTTGTTGGTCTTCTTATTGGAACTATACCAACCTATACCGATGTTCAATCCAAGAACCAGGAGGAGGGATGCAGCCACTTGCCAAATCAACTTTGGTCTGAGTATGATTCGAACAGGTTTCTTCATTTTTTCGAGCACCCGGGTAAGCAAAAAAGGATTTGCAGCTGCCCGTTCAATATGATCGATGCTTTGGAGGGTTTGTTCTATTTTGGTATGTAAATCCTGGCTTTTCATGTGTTGTAGTGTTTGACGAGACCTGGGTTAAAAACTTGCATTTATTTTTATTTATTTTCGGTATAATAGGTTTCCAGCAGCAACTGAAGATTCTTTTTGGCCCTGAACAGGAGGGATTCAACTGAAGAAAGGCTGAGTTTCATAATATCGGCGATCTCCTGGTAGCTTAGTTGCTCCACTTTATGAAGGGTAAAAGCGATCCGTTGTTTATCAGGCAGTTTTTCAATAGCAAAAAATAAGATGGCGGCAGTTTCCTTTTGTTCCAGCTGTACTCCAGGGTGGTCGAAATGAGGAATATCAGGTATAGATCTTTCTTCTTTGTTTTTGAAAACCCGGGTAAAAAGCGATCCCCTCTTTTTACTTTTGGCTCTTTTTACTTCATCAAGGGTTTTGGTCACTGTAATACGGTAGATCCATGTCTTAAGCGAACTTTTTTGTTCAAATTTTCCAATGGATTGAAATACTTCCACAAAAACATCCTGGCTGATGTCCTGAGCATCTTCTGTATTTTGAATAATGGAGAGAGAGGTATGGTATACCATATTGCCGTAAAGTTCAATGGCAATACGATATGCATTTTCATCGCCATTTTGCAGCGATTTGATCAGGTGGACCTCCTCCAATAAAGCAGTTTTTCTCTTTGACGAAAGTAATTAATAAAACTTGCTTTTCTTGCCTGTCTTGTGCCTGCTGATGGTATGCTGTAAAAAATTAGCCGATGGCAGCGATCCTGCCCATTACTTTTTCTACAATACGGTCACAATAGATGAGATTGAATTCATATACTTCACCCGGGGCGTACATATTGGCCAGTTCGTTCTTCAACATAGACTTGGCTCTGTTCAACCGTACTTTTACATTTGTTTCGGATATATCCAGCACTTCTGCCGTTTCTTTTACATTTAAGCCGTTAAGTTCCCGCAACGAAAATACCATGCGGTAGTCACGTGGAATTTTTTGAAGTGCTGATTCGATGAGTTGGCCTAGTTCTTTATTGATCATAAGATTTTCTGAATCTTGAAGATTGTTATTAAATAAGGGATTCTTTTTTTCTTCGGGCTTAATTTCGGTTGGTATCTCATTTTTATAGGATGATTTCTGTGTCTTCTGGTAACACTGATTGAGCATGATCCTAACCATCCACGTTCTGAACTCAGCCAGGTTTTTAAAATCTCCCAGGTGCAGATAGGCATTTATATAGGCATCCTGCATAAGATCCTCCGTATCTTCGTGGTTATAGCCATAGCTTCTCCCCACCTTATATAAATACGGGTTGTTTCTGCGGATGAGGATCTCAAACATTTCCTTCTCTCCTGCCAGTATTTTATGGATCACCGCCATGTCTGAGTAGGCCTTGAACCGATCGGCCAGGTTGATTTTTATCTGCTCCATTTTATAAATTTACTAAATAATCAGAGTGGATGATCCGTCTGCAGGTTACAAGATGGATGATGAATTTCTAACCGGGTGGTTGTAAACGGTATATGGATAGATGAGGTAAGAGGTAATACGGGCCATTAAACAACCAATGGTTAGCGGAATAAGTAAAACGTAGTTCCCGGTAATTCCACAAACAAGGAATATGGAGGTAACAGGAGCCTGAATACTGGCGCCTAGCACAGATGCCATACCTACCATCATAAAATTGGCCGGTATTACCTCCTGATGAAAATAAACGTTCAATACAAATGCCGTAAAGAAACCCAGAAATGCACCCATTACAAGACTTGGGGCAAATACACCACCATCTCCCCCGGAAGCGAGGGTAAGAGAAGTAGCCACTGGTTTCAAAAAAATGATCAGAAGAAGACTGAGAAATAGTATCTGATGATTGGTGGTATCAGCTGTGAATGTTTCCCTGATAGCATGATACCCATCACCATATAAAGCAGGAAAAAAGTAGATCATTAAACCTATCACCGTTGCACCCACCAGTGTTGAGAGCAATCTTCGGTCGATATCTGCAAAAAGATTTTTAAAAAAGATCACAATTTTGGTGAGATAAACTGAATGAAGTCCTGAAAATATACCCAATAAAATAAAGTAAGGAATGGCATAATAGTGCCAGGATTCGGTCGCCGTATAAAAAAGTGGCTTTTCATCCATGATAAAGTTGAACAACCAGGCGATACAAACTGAAATGATCGTGAGAACAATAAATGCTTTGGTGACCTTCCGATACATTACCTCATAAACAAAAAATATCCCAGCCAGCGGACTGTTGAAGAGGGTTGTAATGGCGGCGGCACATCCGGCACACATCAGTTCTGATCGGTATTTTTTGAGGATCCCGGCTTTTTTACCAACGGCCGAGCCTATAGCTGCCGAAGCAACGACTGAGGAAACTTCGATACCTGTTGAACCACCAAAAATAATGGTAAGAAAACCGTTCATATAATGGCTTGGGATCTTATATGCGGGTAATTGAGGATTTTTTAAGCTGAGTGCATCGAGTACTTCCCTGATCCCCTTGTTTTCCTTTTTTCGGAAAAGAAAAATTCTGAAGATATAGATAAGGAACAAACCCACAATTGGAAAAAGTAAACATAGAAACAGATTGTCCTTCGATCGTTCAAGGAAAATTGATTCGACTGATTCAGCCCCTTTTTTGAGTGAGAAAAAAACAAGGGCTGTCAGAATTCCGACAGCAACTGCAGAAAAGATTAATTTAAAATACTGAATTGATTTTTTTTTGACCACCATTGGAGAATGCTAATATAGCAGGAGTTGATGCGATCTGCGAAAATTTTAGCCGGATTAAAGTAAATAATTGTTAAGGATGGTTGTGCCAGGGATTATTCACCTCGTCATTCATAGCCAGGCCCGATCTGGGTTGCGGGAAGGCCGGAGGCCTTAAGGAGGTACCAGAGGAACTGATATATCTACCCAATAAAACCTTTATAATCCCGTTTAAATCATTAATTTTACACCCTTAAGCCGAACGAAGTGAAACTAAGCAACTACTTTTATTGCGCAGCCGTATTCTTTAGCATAGCAGCCTGTAAGCCAACTTATAACGTATTGCATGTAACAAACGAAGCCAGCTCAAAAGAACAAGGTGTTTTTTACTATTTGCCTAGAACCACTTTGGTCATTGATGTGGAAATTACGAAGACTAATTATATCCCAGGACCTTATGCCGCATATGCAGAACAATATTTGGGATATACAGGCATCCAGCAAAAATATTCTTTATATGAGATCCGGAATATTACCATCACCGATGTAGCTGAACCGGACCCCGATCAACTTTATTATATCGAAACGGAAAAGAAATTTTCTTCGATGTTTGAAATGGAGGAAAATGGTTTGTTGCGCAATGTGAATGTAGCTTCGTCGAATGAAGAAAAACTGGAATTGAAACAGGAAAAGGATCTTCAGAAAAATGAAGGGTTACAAAAACAAAAATTACTCAACCTGATCAATATCCGTGAAAAACTGGACACGGTTTACCAACGCCAGATATTGGAAGACAGCGTAGTGGTTGAACAAAGAAGCATTAATAGGATCCTTGTAAAAAACTCAATTGAACAAAGCGCCAGAGAAGCGGCCGCTAAAATTTCAGAGATCCGTGCCAGCAAATATGCACTCATTTCTTTTA
>JANWKQ010000252.1 GCA_025451295.1 Flavobacteriales bacterium
CAGGAAGCTATATTTATACGATTAATTATCCTGGATGTCCACCCATAGTGGATACAATCCAGATCGAAATTGTTGACAATCCACCATTAACCATTACACCTTCCGGACCCTATTGTTCTTCCGCATCATCAGATACACTTGTCTCCAACATGAGTGGTCAATGGTCGGGTGCTGGAACGAGTTCGTCGGGCATATTCGACCCTGCAACCGCGGGAGGTGGCATCCATCCGATCACCGTTATTTCCGGTGGCTATTGTCCTGATACAGCTACAGCATCTATTACTGTAAATGTTGATCTCGGGTATACGCTGACAGGCTCTGATACCATTTGTGAAGGAGAGGATATTCTTTTGCAATCTACCTCCGGAGTTGGAGCCTCCATTTCATGGACCGGCCCCAACAGTTATTCATCCGGGTTAAATAATAATACAATTACGCAAGCAGGTTCCGTTAACAGTGGGTCCTATATTTTTTCCGTTAGTTATCCTGCTTGTCCTGCCGTAACAGATACTTTAAACGTAACGGTGGTGAATTATGCAAATCCTACCATCACACCTGCAGGCCCATTCTGCAGTGATGCAGTTCCACAAAATCTGGTGGGTATACCAACGGGTGGATTCTGGTTTGGCACTGGAATTACGAATACGATTTCCGGAAGTTTTGATCCGGCCATTGCAGGGAGTGGAACACATCCAATTCTTTATGTAATACCCGGGCATTGTCCTGATTCGGCCAGCACCACGATTTTAGTGGCGAATAGTGTACCACTGTCTTCCGTTGTTTTTCCAAACGTGTTTACACCAAATGCGGATAATCTCAATGATGTATACTCACCCATTGTTCCAAATGGAGGACATTTTAAGTTGCATATATTCGATCGCTGGGGTGTACAGGTGTATGATGCGAGTGTGGATGCCGGATGGGATGGAAACATTAGCACAACCATTGCAAGCGAAGGCATTTATTACTGGATCTGCGAAATCACTTCCGACTGTTCTTCGGAGCCATTAACAGAAAAAGGTTTTTTACAATTATTTAAGCCCTGATTTAATTTTCCAGGCTGTCCGCCCACGTTTCGCTTTAGAGCCTAGTTCTGTGGTGCTGCCACATGTCCAGAGCAGCTATTGCTTATCCGGATGGCGATTGGGACCTGGGCAGGGTGTATAATAATGGCAATCCGGCGTCGTTTCTGGTAAAAATTTATATTTTTGACTGCTAATTATTAGCCGCAAAGCGGCTTTTTATATACTTTATAATGAATCAAAAACAGTTCAAGCGGATCGATCTCCTTTTAGGATGGCTTACGATTCTCATCGCATTTATCACCTATGCACTTACCATGGAACCCACAACCAGCTTCTGGGATTGTGGTGAGTTCATTGCATCTGCCTATAAATTGCAAGTAGGCCACCCTCCGGGAGCTCCTTTGTTTGCTATGATTGCCAGGGTGTTCTCATTGCTTGCCGGTGGTGATGTTACCAAAGTGGCCATGATGGTGAATCTTGTTTCTGTAGTCTGTTCCGCATTCACTATTGGATTTTTATACTGGACGATTCTGGCGCTCATCAAAAAAATAAAACTAATTGCAAACAATGGTCAGCCGGTTGAGTGGAGCCCTGCTGCAGCTTTTGGTGCCTTTGGTGCCGCTTTCGTTGGAGCCGTTGCCTATACATTTACCGATACTTTCTGGTTCAGTGCAGTTGAAGGTGAGGTATATGCTATCTCTTCATGGTTTACAGCCATCGTTTTCTGGGCCATGTTACGTTGGGACGCCACGGCGGATGAACCACATTCCGATCGTTGGATCATTCTTATCATGTATCTTATGGGATTGTCGATTGGTGTGCACTTATTAAACCTGCTCACCATTCCGGCCATGGCATTACTTTACTATTTCCGTAAATATAAACCGAACGGCAAAGGAACTTTAATAACGTTGGGAGCATCGATGACTATCTTTCTGTTCATCACCTATGCCGTTATTCCCGGTACCATTTCTTTGGCCGGTAGTTCAGAGCTTTTATTTACCAATAGTCTTGGTACTAATTTCGGTGTTGGACTTATCATGTTCATCATCTTTTTATTCGGCGCTTTAATTACTTCTATCTTTTTGTTTAGAACCAAACATGCAAAAATAGGGTCCATCCTTCTACCCATTGTTATCGGATTATTATTCTCCTGCATGGTTGAATCAAAAGGAGCTGTCGTGCAATTTTTTGTGTTTGGCCTCTGTTCAGTAGGGGGATATTTTTTAAGCAAGCGGGATTATTATTTTTCACAGATTGCCTCCTGGTCTTTGTTGGTGATGCTGGTTGGATATTCATCTTATAGTCTCATTGGTATTCGTTCGAATGCGAATACACCTATGGACGAAAATAATCCGGAGAATGTATTCTCTATGATTGCTTATATCAATCGTGAGCAATACGGTAGCCGTGCATTGTTCAGCGGACCCTATTATGATGGGAAAGTGGTGAGGTATGACAAAACGGCGCCTATTTATATTCCTGCTTATGAAGTAGTGAAAAAAGGAAGTGAAAAAGCTATCGGTTCATTCCAGATAGAAAGAGAAGCGAATGAATTTATTGCTGCCAATCCAAATAAAGCGTCCTTAACCATTCGTAGAAAATATGTGATTTCCGATCGAAAAGTGGAACCGGTCTATGATGAAAATCATTTTTTACCACGTATCTGGAGTCCTGAACATGTCTCGGAGAATGAATTCTGGGGAGGTGTAAAACGGGGGAGTAAACCTACCGGATTAAACAATCTTCAGTTTGCATTCCGGTATCAGATCGGTTGGATGTATATGCGTTATTTTATGTGGAATTTTGCCGGAAGGGAAAACGATGTACAGGGACATAGTCAGGCATTGGCGGGTAACTGGATCTCCGGAATCGGATTCCTTGATGAAATGAGGCTGGGATATCCGCAATCAAAACTCCCGAAGGAAGTCGCAGAAAATAAGGGAAGAAATAAATATTATTTCCTTCCGCTCCTCCTGGGTCTCATTGGAATGGTATTTCATTTTATGACGGATCGAAGATCGTTCTGGGCCGTATTTACTTTATTCATTTTTACAGGACTCATGATCGTATTCCAGAACAATGCACCACCGGTTCAACCACGTGAAAGGGATTATGTATTTGCAGGCTCCTTCTATGTATTCGCCATTTGGTTGGGACTTGGAGTATTGGGAATTATTGAATTCCTCAAAAGATATAAATTAAAAGAGGCCATTTCGTTTGCCGTGGTACCTCTCACTTTTGTACTCGTACCTGTTATTCTGGCTACGGAGAACTGGGATGATCATACCCGTGCCAACAGATATACAGCTCGTGATTTTGCTTTCAACTATTTAAATTCATGTGCACCGAATGCCATCTTATTTACGAATGGTGATAATGATACCTTCCCATTATGGTATTTACAGGAAGTAGAAGGGGTTCGAACAGATGTAAGGGTTGTTAATCTGAGTTTATTAAATACAGACTGGTACATTACGCAAATGAAACGTGCAGCCTACGATGGCAAAGCAGTTCCATTTGGTATGACCGAACCGGAATATCGTCAGGGAACACGTGATCAGGTATTACTCGATAGAAGCAACGAAGAGTTTTACACGATCCAGGATCAAATGAAATTCTTAAGATCAACGGATCGTTCAAATATCTATAAAATACCGGAGAGTGGCGAAGAATTATTCTTCATGAAATCGAATAAGTTCTTGATTCCTGTTGACAGTGCCAAAGTTGTAAATGATGCTACGTTTGGAAGAGATATTCGTAATAGGGTAGTTAAAGCATTAACCTTAACGGTCAATAAGAATTATGTATTGAAGGCTGATATGATGATCCTTGATCTGTTAGCAAACTTTAACTGGGATCGTCCGATCTATTTTGCGATCACGGTGGGTGAATCCAACTATCTGGGCTTACAGGATTATTTCGAGGTACAGGGATTAGCGTATCGTTTGGTTCCCTATAAGGTAAAAAGTCACGATGGTCAGTTAGGTGAAGTAAATACAGAAGTGATGTATGACAATATGATCAATAAATTCAAGTGGGGAAATATGAATAAGAAAGGGGTCTATTTAGATGAAACCAATCTGAGGATGACGATGAATTTACGGAACAATTTCTACCGGTTAGCTACTGCATTATATTCGGAAGGAAAGAATGACAAGGCCCTAAAATGTTTAGATAAGACGGAGGAACTCATGCCAGATGATATTGTACCATATAACTACTTCAACTTATTGATTGCTGACCTGTACCTGCAAATGGGACAGAAGGATAAGGCTACCAAGATCACGCAAATCCTTAGGGAGCGTACGCAGATCGATGTAGACTATTATGCTACTGTGGAAAATAAGAAGCTCATTGACCAGGAGGCGAAGAAATCAGCCGAAATACTGAGACTTTGTGACCAATTGCTGACCAGAATAGGTTTAGGGGTTCAAAATGACCCTGACATGCCTAAAAATAACCAGAACGCCATCGATTCCAATAAGGTCGATACTAACAAATAACATATTTGCGCATGAGCTTAAAAAAGGCTACCCCATCAGGTAGCCTTTTTTTATTAGTCAATTTGAAAAATATAAATATCTGTTTTTCATATAGTTATGGCTAAAAATCAAAAACTAATTCAAATGAGAAATACGCTAATTGGTTAGTCGACATAAAGTTTTTCACAATTTCCTTGTTAATAATCCCGAATTTATACTACTTTTGAACAACCGTTTGAATTTAACTAAACCAATAGCGTTATGGCGGCAATAAATTTTAAAGTGATTGATAACCGGGGTCAGAGCAGGATCATGGTGAAATTCCCTGCAAATGCGGATTGGGATAAACACATGAAGGCTGTTGATGGTGCGCAGTTCAGCAAACAGCTGAAGGGCTGGCATATTCCTGATACCGCTGAAAACCGCAGAAAATGTGGTCTTCCGGTAACTGAGCCGCCTCAGCACGTATCTCAGAAGACGATGGCATGGTTCGTGACTGATGCTAATAACAAGGCTTTGGACGAAATGGTGAAAGCCATGAAGAGAAAAAAATACAGTGACAATACTATACGTATTTATCGGATGGAATTGCTTCAGCTTATGTATTTATTGGGCCAGAATCCTATCAATAAACTCACCACCAAGCAGGTGAGTTCATATTTACTCTATTGTATCGAAGAATTGGGAGTAAAAGACCACCAGATGCACCTGAGGGTCAATGCAATCAAGTTTTATTTCCAGGAAGTGTCCAAGAAGGATATTCTCCCCGTTGGATTTTCACGTCCAAGAAACAAATCCGAAGTTAAATCCCTTAACGATAGTGATTTAAATAAGATATTTGAAGTAGTAGATAATAGCAAATATAAGGCAATTGTATGTCTGGCCTATGCCGCTGGCATCCGTGTATCGGATATTTCAACCATCCGTGTATCGGATGTTGACCTTAGAGGCAATAAAGTAGTGATCCGTAAAACGGCTTCAGGAAAAGATAAGTCATTCAATCTTTCAAAGAATGATGCATCAATCCTTGCCAAATATTTAAAAGAGTTCAAGCCTGAAAAATATTTATTCGAAGGTACTGATGGAGGTGCTTATAGCATTCGTTCTATTCAGCATGCTTTAAAGTCATCTTTACAGGCAGCCAGAATTCGTAAAAAAATCAATACTCCGGGTTTAAGCAAGTCTTTCGAAGAACATTTGAAAGAACAAGGTGCGGATCTGGGTGTTATTCGTCAGATGTTAGGTCACGGAAAAGTAGAAGCAAAAATTGATTTTAAAGCCGGTGGCAAAAAATGGCCATTGGATATTTTATATAATTAGGAATTTTTAGTTAGGTTCACCAAATAAGAAAAAACCATTCGCCTCCTCGGATGGTTTTTTTATTTAATCAGGTTCTACTGTTTTTTCGGGGAAGACGACAAATACATCTTCATTGCTTTTTTTCATATAATATTTTTCACGACCGAATTTTGCTAATGCCTGCAGATCAGTCGTGAGTTCGGTCAATTCTCTTTCCGATTCACCTATCTCACGTTTATACCATGATTTTTCACTTTGTTTTAAATGAGCTTCATCCGTAAGCTTATTCAAATAGAACCAGTTGTTGTTGTCGAAAAACATCATCCATACCAGAAAGAAGGCAACCACGAGAATATATTTATTCCGGCCAATGCGAAACCATACATTTCCTTTGATCTTTTTACCTAAGGATTTTTTTTCTGCCGGGATACTGTTATCATCCTCAGCATCATCGAAAGACTCCATGTTTTCCATACGGTAAAAGTAAAACGCATTTTAGATACGTTTTTATATGGGCAAAAGAGTAATTAACAAGCCAAGGTGAATAGCGATACTAGCGAACGATACCAAAGATCCGGTCGCTTTCTTTTTGCATCATTTCTCTGAATTTTTGTCCCTGAGTCTCATCGTACTTCGGTCCCGGAGCACCAACCCTTGGGGTCCAGTAGCTTTCGCATGGTAACCAGGTATCATGCGTAAATCCATGTTCAGCCAAAACAATGTTGTAGTCGATCTTTTGCGCTGGATTGTTCGGATCTTTTCTAAAAGCCATTTCTGCATGTATCTTGGTATATATTTCCAATGTACAAGGTTCTTTACCACCGCTCATTTTTTCCAGAGCAGCCTGATATAAAGGCATAAAGGCCATGGCGGTCTTTCCCATATCAGCCGGATCACTCATTTGAGCCGTATAATGGGTTTTGGCAGCATTCCAGTCGTCCAACGAAACATTGTGTTCGGCAGCGATGGCTGCTTCTTTACTCAGGTCGCCTGCAGTATCTTTCATCAGGGCGCAAAGGTCGGCGTATTGTTCAATTGTAATCATAGCTTATTGAGTTTTGAGTTTGTTTTTTTATCGAGCAGCCAATGTAGAACATTTAGATATTAGCATGCAAGAAGAAAAACAAATTTAAGGGTATGTGAATGATTACGAGTAAGAAATATTTCTTTTCGACCTCAAACTAATTCTTTTCGATCACCACTACTTTCGGATTCAGACTATCCTTATTCACCCTATTTGGCAGTTTCACTCAGAAGTTTCGAATATTCTTCCGGGAAATCTTGCTTTTTGTGATGTAATTTTTGATTTCTGATATAAAAGAAAACCCTATCGAGGTTTTCATAATCCACACCAAATGCGGCATAACCTATCTGCCATTCGAATTTTTTGTCGGTTAGGTTTTCTTTATTGATCCAGTTGGAACTAGTTCCTTTTACCGTTTTGATGATATGACTAATAGAATGATTTCTGCTTAAACGAAAGAGAACATGAACATGATCCTCAGTTCCATTTATGATGTTAACTGAACAATCCATTTTTTTAAATTGTTCCTTCAGAAAGGCGTACACTTTTTTCTCTATTTCAGGTTGAAAGTAAGGTCTTCTGAATTTGGTTCCCAGAACCACATGAATCCAGACTTTGGTATAGGAGTGAGGCATTTTTACGTTGGGTTGTTCGTTTACGTTTGAGTGTCCCACGACTTAAGTCGTGGGATAAGCTGACGATAAATTTTTTTCTACTCCTCTCCCAAAAACGGGTACCTGTAATCCACCGGACTCACAAAAGTTTCCTTAATACTTCTCGGGCTTACCCAACGCATCAGATTAATATGAGAACCAGCTTTGTCATTCGTTCCACTGGCACGGGCACCACCAAAGGGCTGCTGACCAACCACAGCACCTGTAGGCTTGTCATTGATATAGAAATTTCCGGCAGAGTTTTGAAGGATTTTGCTGGCAATTACAATTGCTTCGCGGTCCTGTGCAAAAATGCAACCGGTAAGCGCATACTCAGATGTGCTATCACATAAGCGCAGATTCTCCTCGTACTTGTCAGCCGGATAAACGTAAATAGTAAGCACAGGTCCAAAGATCTCTTCACACATGGTTACATAGCCAGGATCCTTTACCTGGATCACTGTTGGCTCTATGAACCAGCCTTTGCTTTTGTCGTATTTTCCACCTGCAATGATCTCTGCATTTTTATCTTTTTTCGCTTCTTCTATATAATTCGCAATCTTATCAAATGACTTTTCATCAATCACTGCATTCACGAAATTGGTAAAGTCTTCCGTTGGACCCATCTTGAACGACGCGAGGTCTTCCAATAAATATTTTTTTACATCAGGCCAGATATTATCGGCAATATAAGCACGGCTGGCGGCAGAACATTTTTGTCCCTGATATTCAAAGGCACCTCTGCTTAAACCTACTGCTACTGCTTTTGCATCGGCAGATGAATGAGCAAATACAAAATCTTTTCCACCGGTTTCACCAACAATTCTCGGATAGGATTTATAACGTGGAATATTTTCTCCAATACTTTTCCAGAGATCATTAAATGTACTGGAGCTTCCGGTAAAATGGATGCCACCAAAATCTTTATGTGAAGTAACTTCTTTACCGATCACGGGTCCGCTAACATATACAAGATTGATCACGCCATCTGGCAAACCTGCTTCGATGAGAATTTCCATGATGACCTGAGCAGAATAAATTTGAGTATTGGCTGGTTTCCAAACAATGGTATTTCCCATCATGGCTGGAGCCGTGGGAAGATTCCCTGCGATTGCTGTAAAATTAAAGGGTGTTAAAGCAAAAACAAAACCTTCTAACGGACGCCATTCGCTTCTATTCCATATTCCTGGTGATGATTCCGGTTGATATTTATAAATATCCGTCATGAAATGCACATTGTATCGTAAAAAATCAATGAGTTCACAAGCCGAATCAATTTCTGCCTGATAGGCATTTTTACTTTGTGCCAGCATGGTAGCCGCATTCATTTTTGAACGATAAGGTCCGGCGAGCAGATCTGCAGCTTTTAAAAAGATAGCGGCACGATGTTCCCAAGGCATATTACTCCACTTTTCTTTAGCTTTCATCGCTGCCTCGATGGCCATTTGCACATGACTTGCATCACCCTGATGAAAATAACCAAGTGTATGTTTGTGATCATGCGGAGGGAACATTCGTTGTTTATTCGTGGTGGTAATTTTTTTCCCACCTATATACATGGGTGCATCTACTTCTTTGCTGCGGGCTTCCTTCAGTGCTGCTTTTAAAGCGATTTTTTCAGGAGAGCCGGCACGGTATTCTTTTACCGGTTCATTTTTGGGGGCCGGTACAGTATAAAAAGCATTTGACATAGTCGAAATTTTGGATGACAAATGTAAGGATTAGATGCAATACTTGGAATTTTGGGATCTGTGATTGGATTTTTGAGCCTTTACCCTCGGATTGGCCTCATTTACCCAATAAATGCCGCCATACGTCCCTTTTCGAAAACTATGCGTACTATAGAGCCGTAATATTGCTCAAAATCAAAAAAAAATCACTATGAAAAAATTTACAGGTTCTATTGCATGTTTGGGTTTGGTGGCCGTGTTGTTCATGGCTGTTGGTACCGGATGTGGTAAAAAAGGAGGCAAATCGAAAGCCACAGCGAAAATGAATTTATTAATGGCCCATAGTTGGAAGCTTGATCCGAATGCCACCATTAAAGGTACTACAGATGCTATTAAGGATACCACCGGTGTAACGGCCGATATCCAGTTAAATGGAGATGTAGGAGCGATTGCTGATTTTTTAGCAGAAACCCTTGTTTTTGCGGTAGACGGTAAGGATAAAACCAAGTTTTCGTATTCAAGAACCATTGGAGAAGGACTTTTATCAGTACAAACCCTGGGTTTTTGGACGCTTAGTTCGGATGAATCGACTCTCATTTTAAAGGAATGGGATACCCAGAAAGGTGAATTACCTCCGGTGAATTATAAAATTGTTGAATTAACCGATTCCAAATTGACATTACAAAAAGACGGTGATGCTACACCTACTTTTTATGTAGCTAAGTAATCAACGTTTTAAGTTTTAAAAAAGGGAAGAATGTGTCATACATTTCTTCCCTTTTTTCATTCGTTTTTATCTGTATTTTGCGTTCAAATTAAAAACTATGCATGCAGGTAGAAATTTTTCGGTACCCGAAGTTTTATTTTGGACCTGGAGAGATATTGTGGCCTTATTGATCGTGGCTACCATTCCTACTTTTTTTTATGAAGTATTGGATTGGAAATGGCTTGCCATACCATGGCTTCCCATAGCCTTGTTGGGCACAGCAGTTGCCTTTGTGGTGGGTTTCAAAAACAATGCATCCTACGAACGAGTATGGGAAGCGAGAAAAGCCTGGGGCGGTATTATCAACTCAAGCAGGAGTTGGGGCATCATGGTGAAGGATTATATTACCAACCGTCATGCGATCACACCTTTGTCTGATGAGGAAATAAAAAAATTACAGTTAAAATTTATTCACCGGCATTTTGCCTGGCTGGCAGCTATGCGTTATCAACTGCGCGAAACCAGGGTTTGGGAAGCCATTGTTAAAAAGCACAATGCAGAATACAAAAAAAAATATTTCAGGGTGGAAGAGCAGGAGGAAAAGATGGAAGACGCCTTGTTACAATATTTACCGGCAGAGGAAGTAAAACTTATCATGTCGAAGACCAACAAGGCAGCCTATATTATTTCTTTGCAATCTGCCGGACTAAAAGAACTTGTTCACAGGGGGTACATTGAAGATTACCGGCATATGGAATTGGAGAAAATGCTGGTTGAATTTTATAATCAACAGGGTGTATGTGAAAGGATCAAGAACTTTCCCTATCCGCGTCAATATGCAACCGTCAATTTATATTTTGTAAAAATGTTTGTGCTGCTCATCCCATTGGGAATGTTAAAAGAATTTGCTGCATTAGGAGATAATTTGGTATGGCTTTCCATTCCCTTTAGTGCATTGTCAGCCTGGATCTTTACCACTATGGAAAAAATTGGAGAAGCATCTGAAAATCCATTTGAGGGAAGTGCCAACGATATCCCAATAACTGCAATGAGCCGGAGCATTGAGATCGATCTGAAACAGATGTTCGGTGAAGAAAATGTTCCGGAAGCATTGGTGCCGAATAAGAATAAAATATTATTATGAACATGATCGAAAAGATTTTTGAAAATAATAAAAATTGGGTGGCCGAAAAACTATCTGTTGATCCGGATTATTTCACCAATCTCTCGAAAGGCCAACATCCTGAATTTTTATATATCGGATGTTCGGATAGCAGAGTTACTGCCGAGGAGATGATGGGTTTGCATCCAGGCGAAGTCTTTATTCACCGTAACATTGCCAATATGGTGAACAGCGTCGATTTGAGTGCAGCTGCAGTGATCAATTATGCAGTTGTACATCTAAAGGTAAATCATATTATTGTTTGTGGGCATTATCATTGTGGGGGTGTAAAGGCTGCCATGAAACCGGCAGACCTGGGGATACTGAATCCATGGTTGCGAAACATCCGGGACGTATATCGTCTGCATAAAGAGGAATTGAATAAGATAGAAGATGAGGATGCCCGTTATAACCGACTCATTGAATTAAACGTACAGGAACAATGTATTAACCTGATCAAAACGGCTGCGGTTCAACAGGCCTGGAAGGAACGTGGGATCAGGGTTCATGGTTGGGTATTTGATGTACATTCAGGAAGGATCATTGACTTGAAAATAGATTTCAGAAAAATATTGGAAAGTATTATGGAGATCTATAAGCTTGATTAGGATCTTTTCTCCATTGCATTCTTCAATCCATTACTCACCATTGTAAAAGCCAACACCAGAAACATGATCGCAAAACCAGGGATCAATGCCAGATGTGCATGTTCAGTAATGATGAAATTCCTATGTGATTCGATCATATTTC
>JANWKQ010000253.1 GCA_025451295.1 Flavobacteriales bacterium
GCATCCAATCCTTTTGCCAAAACGGTTTTGGAGATCACGTCAGGATTTTCCAAAACTTTTTTATGATTTTCAGATGAACCAATGGATGAAACCACACCTTCACCAATACGGGCAATAATGGTTTCTTCACCGGCACCACCCACTAAACGACGAATGTTGGCACGAACCGTTACCCTTGCTTTCGCAATAAGTTGTATACCATCCTTCGCAACAGCAGCGATCGGTGGTGTATGAATCACTTTTGGATTTACAGAAAGTTGTACTGCTTCAAATACATCTCTACCTGCCAGGTCAATGGCGGTAGCGGTTCTAAAGTCGAGATCAATATTTGCTTTATCGGCTGAGATCAGGGCGTTAATTACCTGAACAATTCTTCCTCCGGCAAGGTAGTGGGCCTCGAGGTCATCACGTTTTACCTGCAAGCCTGCTTTTGTTGCGGTTACCAATGCTTTCACAATAATTCCCGGTGGAACTTTTCTGATCCGCATGAAGGCAAGTTGAAAAAGATTCACCCGAACGCCTGCAAACTGTGCAGAGATCCAAAGGCCGAATGGAAGAAAATAAAAGAATATGAGGAAGAAAAAGATGATGCCGACAATAATGGCTCCGATTAAAAGTACTGATCCTTGTTCCATGATAGATTGGTGGTTTTATGATTTAATTACTTCAACAAATATCTTATTTTCTTTTATATGTAGTATCTCGATCTCCACATTTGCCTCAATAAATTCACTTACCGAGTAAACCTCTTCCACAATGTCACCAAATTGAGCTTTGCCAACAGGCGCACAACGGGTTAAAGTAACTCCTTTGGTACCTGAATGAAGCGCATGAACCTGATCCACAATTTTCCCATCGATGGATGATTTGACCGCAAATCGTTGAAAGGTGTTTCCTCTGAAACCGAAATAACCAAGGATTACGCATACCGCCAACGTTCCACTGAAGATGAGCCAGCCTTGTGCCGCATCGAGCATCATAAATCCACAGACGATCCCGGTGATCACCAGGGCACCTCCAATAAAACCTACAACAGTTGTTCCCGGTACAACAAAAATCTCACAGACGATCAGGACAAGTCCGATCAGGATCAATAATACAATGGTGGTAATAGTCATATAAAAGTGGTCTAAAGTAGCTAAATTATTTACGATTTTGGATTTTAGATTTAGGATTAATACATAAGGCCAGTTTGGGCGGCTGAACCGGGCTATCCGCAGTAGTCCGTCACCTCCTTCGTCGGTGTCCGGGCTACTTGCTTCTATCCCTGCCGCGATTCCGTATAACGAAAAAAGCCACGATTGTGGCTCTATCCTTAGTATTTTTTAAGAAGTTTAGTTTTCTACGGTTGCAGAAAGACCCCTTTGTACAAGAGCTGCATGCAAACGGTTCATTTGCTCAATCGAGCCATGTTTTACCTGGCATTTACCACGATAATGGACAATATAGGCACATTGTTCCGCCTGTTCCGTATTATGCTTACATACCTCAACCAGAGCTTCAATCACCCAATCAAACGTATTGTAATCATCATTATGTAATACCAGTTTTTTTACCTCTCCTTCGATGGTAAGAAGCTCAATGTCTTCTTCGGTCTCAATCTGAGGATTCCATGAATTAAAAAACTTCATCATAAGCCTACACTGTTTTAAGTAGAATAGTGAAGCAAATTTCGGGAATTTGAACCGATTACACAAGGCTTTGCTGCATTAAATTGTTTAAATACCTTATTTAGAGGATCAAAAGCTCGAAGACGGAAGACCGGAGACTGAAGTCTTCATTCGTCAGCCTTCTGTATCCGGTCTCCGGTCTTCTGTCTTTTTAATACCTTTGTTTTGCCCATGAAAATTGGAATCATTAAAGAACGAAAATCTCCTCCTGATACCCGGGTTGCCTTTATACCCTGGCAATGCGCCGCATTGATCGAAGAATACCGGAACCTGGAAATGGTGGCTGAGGACTATCCGGAAAGGTGCTATAAAAACAGCGAATACGAACAAAAGAAAATTGATATCGTGGATAGTCTGTCGGACTGTGATGTGATCTTTGGGATCAAGGAAATTCCGACTGATTCATTAATGGCCGGAAAAACCTATTTCTTTTTTTCGCATACGATCAAAAAACAAGTTCATAACCGAAAACTTTTACAAGCGGTCCTCGAAAAAAATATCCGGTTGATCGATTATGAATGTCTCCGATATCCAAATGATGGGAGGATTTTAGGCTTTGGACGATTTGCAGGAATTGTTGGCGCCTACAACGCATTGTTAGCCTATGGAAAAAGATACAAAACCTTCAATCTCAAACCGGCGCATCTATGTTTCGATATTAAGGAACTGGAATATGAATTGACCAAAGTTAAACTAGGTCCGGAAAAAATATTGGTGACGGGCGCTGGCAGGGTAGGTCATGGCGTATTGGAAGTAATGAAGCTAGCAAGGATAGAGCAGGTTAATTCAGCCGACTTTATCCATAAAAATTTCAAAGCGCCTGTTTTTGCCCAGGTTGAGTTTCCGGAATACAATCGACACAAGGAAGGAAAACCATTTGACTCAAAAGAATTTTACACCCATCCGGAAAATTTTGAATCTGACTTTCATAAATTTTTACCGGAGACGGATATGCTCATTGCAGGTCATTTCTGGGCACCCAAAGCGCCCCGTTTTTTTTCACGTGAAGATATGTTGAAAGATGATTTTAATATTAAAGTGATCGCAGATATAAGTTGTGATCTGGATGGACCCATTCCCGCAACCATTCGTTCCACTATTATTGCTGATCCACTTTTTGGTTATGATCCGGTTACCGGACAGGAAACCGACCCTTTTAACAAAGATGCAGTAACGGTAATGGCGGTTGATAATTTACCCTGCGAATTGCCCAGGGATGCTTCAGAAGATTTTGGGAATCACTTATTGAAAGAAATTATTCCCTTAATCATTAATGGAGATAAAAATGATATTTTAAAAAGTGCCACAATTGCGGAAGGCGGGAAATTAACCGAGGGGTATGCTTATTTACAGGACTATGTAGATTCAAAAGATTAAAAATGAAATAATTTTTATACAATTGTAGTATGGTACAGGAAGATTTTAGCAGAGACATTGTAACACTCACAGAATTTGTGATCCGCAATCAAAAGGATTTTCCGTATGCAAAAGGAGATCTTACCCGATTATTAGGTGACATAGCGGTGGCGGCAAAAATTGTTACCCGCGAAGTTCGTAAGGCGGGTCTTGTAAATATATTGGGTGAATTTGGGACGACCAATATACAAGGTGAATCTCAGAAAAAACTGGATGTATATGCCAATGAACAATTCATTGCTGCTATGAAGCATGGAGGAGTAGTGGCGGGAGTTGCCAGTGAGGAAAATGACAACGTGGTGGTTTTTGAGGACCGTGATTGTGCTGAAAGTAATTATGTGGTTTGTATTGATCCGTTGGATGGTTCCAGCAATATTGATGTGAATGTATCCATCGGAACTATTTTTTCGGTGTATAGAACGATCACCCAAAAAGGACCCTGTACCATGCAGGATTTCTTACAACCGGGAACCGAACAAGTAGCTGCAGGATATATTATTTACGGTTCATCTACCATGCTGGTATATACAACCGGACATGGCGTCAATGGGTTTACGCTGGATCCGTCGATTGGCGTTTTTTGTTTATCCCATCCTGATCTCAAAACACCGGAGAAGGGACAGATCTATTCTGTAAATGAAGGTAACTTCAATTATTTTTCGAAAGACATCCAGGAATATATCCACTATTGCCAGGGAACGGCCAATGATTTTGGAAAATCATATTCATGTCGGTATATAGGATCATTGGTCGCAGACTTTCATCGGAATCTTATTAAAGGTGGAATTTATATGTATCCATCTACAGAAGCTGATCCAAAAGGAAAACTACGTTTGTTGTACGAATGCAATCCGTTGGCTTTTATTGTTGAGCAGGCTGGCGGAAAAGCAAGTACGGGTTTTGAAAGGATCATGGAGATCAAACCTGAAAAACTTCATCAGCGTGTTCCTTATTTTGTTGGGAGTATAAGAATGGTGGAAAAAGCCGAAGAATTATTGCGACATTCTCTTTCCAAATAATTTTTTTAAAACATCATCAAATGAAAAAACACCGGCTGCCCTGGCTTGGTGCTGAACTCAATGGCGGGTGCCGGGAATTTCACGACTGAAATTACTTTAAATAAAGTCCGTAAAAATTTAGAACGTGTTTTGATCTTGGTAAAATCAATATCCAGTGATAAATAAAATTGCTGATAGCGGGGAATGCTTGCAAATTCCGGTGGATTTGAAAAACCACCTAACATTCCATTCGCTCCGTAGCCAACAGCTAAATTGAGCCATGGGGGAAACCAGGATGCATTCCGATTCGGTAAAAAACTCCAGATGTTACAGGTGAGCCAATACGTTTGTGCATTGTAGTCTTTCAATAATCTTTCAGCAAAATTGCTACCCAATAGATTAGGTCTTTTTTCTGCATATTCACTCGGCCAATAACTCATCTTCAACATAAATCGTTGTTCTTTCCATATGAGTTCCTGGGATACAAATAAGGCAGAACCTCCAAAATTAGCCAGCCAATCACCCCAGCTTGCACCCCATTGGGTAGAAAAACCATCCAATATTTCAATTGTACTTTGATAAGCGAAACTAAGTCCACCTGCTGTCCAGATGGAAGCTTTTCGGCTCATTCCACTCCATTGGAAAACGGGTTGCATATAATATCCGATATAATAAGCCGTGGTCGCATGACCCAATTTATCTAACCCATACCATTCAGCATTGTCATCGATAAAATGAAAATCAGATTTTGGATAACCGGCATACCAGAGTTCATTCAATCCGATGAAAGAGCCGGCATACAATCCTGCCGTGGTGGTAAACACCAAAGGCATTCTCCATCTTTTTTGTTTTGGGGTAACACCGGTGGTCCATGAGGATATATTCGTTACAACAGTGGAATCGGTTTTTGAGGTGTCTGCGGTTACTTGGGCAAATGAATTCACATTCAATAAATGAAGTGTAAGACATATGAGAGTTAACCTTTTCAGTGGTTCATTTATTTGAATTGTATAAAGTTAAAGATTTCGATCAACATAACATAGGATTAACTGTATTGCAGGTAAATCAGACATGTTATGGGTTAAATCAAACCATTTAATCCTTAAAATCACCCTTTTTTAAATAATTGAATGAATTAATATGCGTTCCAATAACCGGAGCTGCGAAAACATTTTGCAGGTTTCCAATTTGATTTTTTAGAACAATAAAAATAAATATGAAAAGTAACGTAATAGTAATTTTAATGGGTCTTGTATGTTTGATTTCCTGCCAACCTCAACCTGAATGGCTTGCAGAACCTAAGGTGAACGACCAATGGTCGTATCGGTGGAAGGACTATGATAGTCTGGGGAATATAGTAGATTCTGCTGACCTTAGTATTCTTAGTAAACAAAGCAATAGTCTTTTTCTTACTCCTGGTTGGAATCCACCTCAGAACGATGAGTTTGTTTGCTTATTCACGGATACCGGATATTATGATCTTTATACAGTTGATATCCCCTATGGGCACTATAGAATGAGAGAAGACGGGTTATATAATTTGGGACCAGTTGGCGGACCACAAAAAGTTTGGCTAAAATATCCCGGAAACGCCGGTGAAATGTATATTTTGCAGAATATTGATTATACCTATTCTGAACAAAGAACCATTCTTGCCACTAATGCCACTGTTGTTGTTCCGGCAGGTACCTATACCAATCAATATTTATATGAATTGAGAAGCCAGGGCATCCTGCTTGCTCACCTTTGGTTTAACCCAAATGAATGGTTTGTAAAGTATGAAGTGTTTGATAGCACTGGTACTTATGTAGATTATACATATGAGCTGGTAAGTTACATGGCTTATTAAAATTGTTAAATTCTTTTCATAGCTAATCCCGGTTTATTTTATTCAATTTCCGGGTTTCCCTATTTTTGCTCCTGAATATTTGGTTAAGGGATTTATTCCCAATAACCATTTACTAATAACCAACTACCATATCATGTGGAAAAAAAATATTCTTGAAACCATTGGTAATACCCCTTTGGTTCAAATGCATAAACTGGTGGAAAGTATTCCAGCCACCGTTTTGGCAAAAATTGAAACATTTAATCCGGGTAATTCCATCAAGGATCGAATGGCCATCAAAATGATTGAAGATGCAGAGAAGGATGGAAGACTCAAGCCCGGCGGAACCATTATTGAAGGAACCAGTGGAAATACAGGAATGGGTCTGGCCATTGCAGCCGTAGTAAAAGGATATAAATGCATTTTTACCACAACGGATAAACAATCCAAAGAAAAAGTAGATGCATTAAAAGCGATGGGTGCTGAGGTGGTAGTATGTCCAACGGATGTGGATCCGGAAGATCCGCGTTCTTATTATTCTGTTTCATCACGTCTTGAAAAAGAAGTACCGAATTCGTGGAAACCGAATCAATATGACAATCCTTCGAATATGCAGGCGCATTATGAGAGTACCGGGCCCGAGATCTGGGAACAGACCGAAGGAAAAATTACACATCTCATAGTGGGGGTTGGAACCGGGGGCACAATCACCGGTACCGGGAAATATTTAAAAGAAAAAAATCCGAACATTAAGATCTGGGGTATTGATACCTATGGTTCTGTTTTCAAAAAATATAAGGAGACGGGTGTTTTTGACAAGAATGAGATCTATCCATATGTAACCGAAGGGATCGGTGAAGATTTTTTACCAGCCAATGTGGATTTTTCCATCATCGATCATTTTGAAAAAGTAACAGATAAAGATGCGGCACTTATGACCCGGGAGATTTCCCGCAAAGAAGGCATTTTTGTGGGCAACTCTGCAGGTGCAGCCATGGCCGGTCTCATGCAAATGGCTGACAAGCTCACGAAGGATGATGTGGTGGTAGTGATCTTTCATGATCATGGTACCCGCTACCTGGCGAAAATGTTCAATGATGAATGGATGAAGATGAAAGGTTATCTGGATATTAAAGGATTAACCGCCAAAGAACTGGTGGGTGAATTTGCCGGACTGGACCTCATTACACTCGACGCAAACGAAACCATCGGAAAAGCGGCTCATCTCATGAGTCAGTATGACTATTCTCAACTTCCGGTTACAAAAAACGGAAGGATCGTAGGATCGATCAATGATTCCTATTTATATAATATGCTCATCAAAGATCCGAACATCAAGGAAAAATCTTTAGAGAGTGTAATGCAACCGGCGTTCCCCTTTATTGATATCTCCACTTCGGTAGAATCTTTATCAGGGATGCTCACAAATGAGAACCCCGCGGTATTGGTGAAGGACTTCAAAACAGACATGACGTTTATTATTACAAGGCATGATGTCTTAAAGGCATTGTGCTAAACTCCGGCGGAAGCGAATGTAAACTTACTTCTCCTCCACTTTCTTCAAAATATCATTCAGCATATCCGATTGAATTTCCTGGATATCGATGAGTCGTTGATTTTGCCGAAGGATCAGGTGATCTATTTTTTCATGCAGCATCCTGATCTCGAGCTCCGCCTTTAGATTGATCTTATAATCATTCTCTGCCCGCTTGCGGTCGCGTGACTCTTTCCTGTTCTGGCTCATCATAATGATGGGAGCCTGGATAGAAGCTAAGCTTGACAGGATGAGATTGAGCAAAATAAACGGATAAGGATCGAAAGGCCGGGTTCCTGTTGCAAGGATAACAACATTCACCAGCATCCAGACAACAAGGAAAATGAAAAAGAAGATGATAAAGGCCCAACTGCCGCCAAAGGAGGCGACTTTATCTGCAACCCTTTCTCCAAAAGTGGCAGGCGGTAATTGCTGATCACTGATCTTATGTGATAAAAGTTCTTCCTGGCCCAAGGTGTCCAATACTTCTTTATCAAGCTGGTTCAGTTCTTTTTTCTCTGCCTTCAGGAGCTTTGCGAGATATTGTTTGCGGTATTCATGCAATTCATCGGTACTTATATAGGAATCCTCATTGAAATCCGGATGGTCCTTCTGAATGAGGGATAAAATTTGATGATGGAGGCTATCACCGCTATAGAGCTCATGTATGGGTAACTCTTTCTGGCTGATAAAGCTTTTGGCTGTTTTCTTCATATACATATATATATGTGTAAAGTTAGGAGTTGGGGAGGTAAGGAATTTGGGGATTAGGCTTTTTTAACCTGAGAGGTTTGACGTTAGCTGCGCCAGGGATAGGAGCGGCATCCTTTTTTGTTGTACTTGCTAAGAACTACCAGACCGCAACGGGTTCTGGCTTACGCCGGGATGACTCGGCTTCGTAATTTATAGTACGGATTATTGGATTGATAGCCGAGTCATCCTCCGCAAAGGCGGAGGACCCGTTGCAAAGGAACGTTGCTTTAAAAGGAGTACAACAAAAAAGATACAGAGCATAGCCCGGTGGTGAGTGGATTTAGGAGAAGGCCTTGTGGGAATCGAGCCAGGCGCCCAAAATCACCCCTTCATCTTTACGCAAAAGAATTAGCAAATTCACCTGTAAAACGTCGCCAAAACCGGAACCAAAATTCTAAGAAACTTATGATGGTTTTCAACACGGCCTGTCAGTAACCCGTGAAACGCTTGTAAACACTGGGAAAAATAGTTTGAGCATGCTAATTTAACCCTAAGGGAAGATGATGCCTGTGTTAATAAAAGGGGGTACATTGTTAAATTCTTTGACTTCCATTTCTGGAAAGAAAAATCAATTTTTGTTGTGTCAGTTTCGGAGCCCCTCAAATCAGAGGCAAACTCCAAAAACAACAAACAAAACAGGGCTGTCAGAGTTTGGACATCTAAATTAAGAAAATAATTTCAGATGAATGGCTTCGCCGCCCTTAGTGAGAACGAAAAGAGACTTAAAATAAACCACAACAAGCAAAAAATAACCTATGGCGGAGAACATGATCGCAGCAGAAAAAGAAAGTAAAATGGGCCTTGAACAAGTGCTTCCGGCTAACACCACCATCATTGATGAGCCCATCTTAAAAGAAAATCCCGGAAGATTTGTATTGTTCCCAATAGAGCATCACGATATATGGCAACATTATAAGAAGCAGCAGGAAAGCTTCTGGAGGGTGGAAGAAGTGGATCTGGCCAATGATGCGACCGATTGGGATAAACTCAATGAAGGAGAACAGCATTTTATTAAACATGTACTGGCTTTCTTCGCAGCATCAGACGGGATCGTAAATGAAAACCTGGCGGAGAACTTTGTAAGAGAAGTACAATATACCGAAGCCAAAATGTTTTATGGCTTCCAGATCATGATGGAAAACATCCACAGTGAAATGTATTCATTATTGATCGATACCTATATAAAGGATACCAACGAAAAAAATAAACTCTTCCAGGCGATTGATACACTCGATTGTGTAAAGAAAAAAGCCGCCTGGGCATTGCGCTGGATCGATAGTCCCAGCTTTGCAGAAAGACTGGTGGCTTTCGCTGCTGTTGAGGGGATTTTCTTCAGCGGTTCGTTCTGCTCCATCTTCTGGTTAAAGAAAAGAGGATTGATGCCTGGACTTTCTACTTCTAACGAATTTATTAGCCGTGATGAAGGCATGCATTGCGAATTTGCTTGTCACCTATATAAATACCATATCAAAAATAAATTGAGTGAATCTCGTATTCAGGAAATTATTTGTGATGCAGTGGCCATCGAAAAAGAATTTGTAACAGATGCCTTACCGGTTGAACTGATCGGGATGAATGCAGGCATGATGCAACAATATATTGAGTTTGTGGCCGACCACTGGTTAAGTGTTTTAGGTTGCAGCAAAGTGTATAATGTGGAGAACCCTTTTGGCTTTATGGATTTCATTTCGCTGCAAGGTAAAACCAACTTCTTTGAAAAAAGAGTAAGTGAATACAAGAAAGCGGAAGTGAAGCATTCTGATTTCTCGATGGACGAAGACTTCTAAGAAGTAAGTTTTAATGAATTAGTTTTTTGTAATGTTTATTTTAACCACCAAACAGATAATACCCGGCACCTATGTCTGAAATGTATGTACTAAAAAGAGACGGAAGAAAAGAGTCCGTCAAATTTGATAAGATCACAGCGAGGATCAACAAACTGAGTTATGGATTGCACCCACAATACGTGGATGTGGTTCGTGTAGCACAGCGTGTGATCCAGGGACTGTACAAAGGAGTAAACACCGTTGAGCTGGACAACCTTGCTGCTGAAGAAGCGGCGACCTTATCGGTGATCCACCCCGACTATGCCATCCTGGCAAGCAGGATTGCTGTATCCAACTTACATAAGAATACAGAGAAATCTTTTTCGAAAGTGATCTCGGCCTTGTACGATTATCTTGATCCGGTAACCGGAGAAAAAGCAGGATTGATAGCACAGGATGTGTATGAGATCATCATAAAAAATGCAGAATACCTGGACTCTACCATTATCTATGATCGCGATTATAGTTTCGACTATTTCGGATTTAAGACATTAGAGAAATCATATTTATTAAAATTACATGGCAAAGTAGCGGAGCGTCCGCAGCATATGTATATGCGTGTAGCCATCGGTATCCACAAAGAGGATATTGAGGCTGCAGTAAAAACTTATCATTTGTTAAGCGAAGGTTGGTTTACACATGCAACACCTACTTTGTTCAATGCAGGAACACCGAAGCCGCAAATGTCTTCCTGTTTCTTATTAACGATGAAGCAAGATAGCATTGATGGTATCTATGATACCTTAAAGCAATGCGCAAAAATATCACAGTCAGCAGGTGGTATCGGATTAGCCATCCATGATATCAGAGCGAAAGGGTCATACATCAAAGGAACCAATGGGACCTCCAATGGCATTGTACCTATGTTACGTGTTTTTAATGATACAGCACGTTATGTAGATCAGGGCGGTGGAAAACGCAAAGGGTCTTTTGCTGTATACCTTGAGCCCTGGCATGCAGACATTCTCGATTTTCTCGATCTTAAAAAGAATACCGGTTCAGAAGAAATGCGTGCCCGTGATCTTTTCTTAGCATTGTGGACACCTGATCTCTTCATGAAACGTGTTGAAGAAGATGGAGAATGGAGTTTGTTCTGTCCCAACGAAGCACCAGGTTTAGCTGATTGTCATGGGGAAGCATTCGAAGTATTGTATACTAAATACGAGGAGGAAGGCCGTGCAAGAAAAACAATGAAGGCACGTGATCTATGGGCAAGAGTGATTGAAGCACAAATTGAAACGGGTGTTCCATACATGTTGTACAAGGATGCTGCCAATAAAAAATCGAATCAACAGAATTTAGGAACCATTCGCTCCTCAAATTTATGTACGGAAATCATTGAGTTTACTTCCTCAGACGAAGTGGCGGTTTGTAACCTGGCTTCTATTGCATTGCCTAAATATGTGATCGATGGAAAATATGATCACGAAAAATTATTTGAAGTAACCTATGAAGTAACCAAAAACCTCAATAAGATAATTGACCGCAACTATTACCCGGTTCCGGAGGC
>JANWKQ010000254.1 GCA_025451295.1 Flavobacteriales bacterium
TGTATGCACCAAGGGTGCATTTTACGAATGTATACATTAACAATACACTTTGGGGTTTGTATACGGCAGTTGAAGAGGCGGATGTAAAAAAATTCCTTGAAAATAATATTGGTGACGATCGTGGAAATCTCTTCAAAGGTGATCCCAGTGGTGATCTCAAATGGTTGGGATCTTCTCCCAGCTCCTATTATAGTAAATATGAATTAAAGACCAACGAAACGGAAAATGACTGGACGGATCTGGTAAATTTCATTAACGTGATTAACAATACATCCATTGCTAACCTGGAAACTGCTTTGGATACTGTGTTTGATGTAGACAATTATATCCATACCTGGGCCGTACATACCTTGTTTTCGAACCTGGATTCGTATATGGGTAGCGGACATAATTATTTTATCTATCATGATTCAACCGATAATAAATTCAACTGGATCTCCTGGGATGTAAATGAGGCTTTCGGAAATTTTACAATGGGAATGAGCATTACTCAGATCGAAAACATGAGTATTTTTTATATTCCAACCCCTGCTACCAACCGACCGCTGAACAACAATATGCTACAGGTAGCCAACTTTGAACAGGCACTGGCGGATGCGGTGTGTGAATACACCCTCTATGATTTTAGTTCAGCTGCCATGGATCCTGTGATCGACAGCCTGGCGGATCTGATCCGAACTGATGTTTATGCCGATCCAAATAAATTTTATTCGAATACCAACTTCGAGGATGATCTGGAGGCGACCACCAATGTACCTGGTATGCCTCCAATGGGTGGCAACTTTTGCGGACTCAAGTCTTTCGTAGCGAACAAACGGTTGGCAGTTACTGCTGAATTGGTCTCTTACGGCTGTTTTGTTGGGGTAGAAGAAAATCCTGAACTGGCGGTTTCTGTTTTCCCAAATCCGGCTACTGACTATATTCAGATCACAGGAATGGAAAATTTGAATGACTATAGGCTGACATTCTATAATTGCCTGGGACAACAACTCATGAAAGTGAATCCGGTTAGCAACCAGATATCTTTAAGCGGATTAGAAGAAACCGGTATTGTTCTTTTGGAGATCAAACAAATTTCGACCGGAAACAAAAAGACAGTGAAACTATTGATTGCTCAATAAACTATGCCATGATGGTCTGGCTTTGATACATCGGGGTGAATTTTACTTCTCCGGTTTTTATGTCATAAATTCCTCCAATAATTCCCACTTCACCATTGTTGATCATTTCAGCAAGTACATGACTGTTTTCGGCAATATGGAAAATGTTATGATGTACATTTAAGCGGGTTACATTTTTTACGAACAAGGCATTCGCTGAATTTCTTTCCTGTCTGGTTGCATACTCGGCTTCAATGGCGGGTTTGATCTTCTGGAAAAGTTTACCCAAGTTACCAATATCCAGGTTATCACAAGCCCCTTTGATGGCACCACATTCGCTATGTCCGAGTACCACGATCAGCTTTGCACCGGCAATCTTGCAGGCAAACTCCATACTGGCTAAAATATCTTCATTCACCACATTTCCAGCGATCCTGATGGAGAAGACATCACCCATCCCCATATCGAAAATGATCTCGGTGGTTGTTCGTGAGTCAATACAACTAAGTACCACAGCCAGGGGGTGCTGACCATCGGTGGATGTAATATTCATCTGATCGCTGATGTTCTTTTCGATCTTTGAACCTGTTACAAATCGTTTATTTCCTTCCATCAGGATACCCAATACTTCTTTAGGGGTAAGCAGTTCCTGTAATTGTTTGGTCATTACATGCGCATGTTTGATCTCATCATTGAGACCATACATGTTTTTAAAACCGATCAGACTTAATACGATCTTTTTTTCCGGGGCCATGATGACTTTAAAATTCCGGATCACCTCCAGAATATCTCCATCGATATATTTGGTATAGGAAGCATCGATAATGATCTTGGAATTCGCAGGTACTCCATTGAGGATCTCCCTCATTTTTGCTTTGTTGACAAATGAGGCCACTTGCGGAAGCACAAGTCTTTCCACTTCTTCATTATAATGTTTTTCTGTGGTTACCTTGAGTGCACTCTTGATATCATTTCTCAATACGAAAATTAAACCAAGACCCAATCCGATGGAGATACCAATCAGAAGGTCTGTTGCAAGAATTGCGATTACCGTTACCAGGAAAGGAAGGAACTGACCTAATCCATTTTTATAAGATTCGATAAATAATTTAGGATTCGCAAGTTTATATCCGGTCACGATAAGGACTGCAGCAAGGGCTGATAGGGGTATCATATTCAACACAAATGGGAGGAAGGCAACCACACCTAAAATGAGTATACCATGTATGATCGTTGCTTTCTTGGTTTCACCACCGGACGAGATGTTGATCGATCCTCTAACAACCACAGATGTAACCGGAATTCCTCCGATCAATCCCGCAGTAATGTTCCCAATACCCTGTGCGATGAGTTCCCTGCTTTGGGGTGTATTACGGCTATGCCTGTCGAGTTTATCCACGGCTTCAATATTAAGCAGCGTCTCTAAAGATGCCACAATGGCTATGGTAACTCCAACCAACCACACCTCGTAATTAAAGATTTGAGAAAAATCAGGTGTTACAAAAAAGCCGGTAAATTCCTTGAAACTTTTGCTGATGGGAACATCAACGAGGTGTTTGGCTCCCAGGGTCCATTCTGAACTGCCTTCAATCAATAAACCCATTACGGTTCCTAAGATAATCACTACCACTGGTCCTGGAATAAGTGATTTTTTCAGAATCTTTACTTTACTCCAAAGTATCATAATGCCGAGACAAACTAATCCTATGAGTATAGCGCCTGCATGGATGTGATTAAGCGAATGCCAGATATCCTGGTATAAGCCAGGGCTGAAAATATGGGTTGCGAACTCTAATTTTTTATCATCATCATAACCAACAAAGTGTGGAATTTGTTTTACGATGAGCACTAAACCAATAGAAGCCAGCAAACCTTTTACAACGCTTGACGGGAAATAATTGGCAATAATACCCATCCGAAGCACTCCCAGCAATATCTGAATACCACCTGCAATGATGATCGCAAGCAGGAAAATTTCAAAATGACCAAGTTCTTTAATACTGCTGGCAATGATAAGAGAAAGACCAGCCGCAGGTCCACTGACACTTGTATTGGATTTGCTGATCAATCCAACCACAATACCACCAATAATACCACTTATTAATGCAGAAAAAGGTGTAACCCCGGAAGCGTTTGCAATACCTAAACATAATGGAACTGCTACAAGGAATACTACTAAACCAGCAACCAGATCACCCTTCATCGTTTTCGCGAAAGTCTTCATAGGCAATGATCAGTTATATGAGTTAACTCAGATCCGTTTACAAAATCACTGTAGTTATTGGAATTTGAGGAAGCAATTCCCGAAAAAGAATGGCAATATGATCTAACCTCAAAAAATGACATACTCTTTGACTTCATAATGGGTTATTTTGCTCATTACAGGCTGTAAAACTGAGTTTTAGAACCTACTTAAACCAAATGTAAAGGAGGTAGATTGAATCTCCAAAAATTGCATTAAAAAAAAATTAATGAACTTGTTAAGTACTTGATTTACAGGAACAAAAAATTCACCCTCGAACAAGGTTTGATTGAGTAAACGACCATTTTTGACTAGTATAGGGGGTATTTAACTGAGAATTATTTTAACGGCTACCTTCATGGTGACTCCATTAAACTGAATTAACTTATTGAATATCAACACTTAATGCTAGTAAAAAAGTAAATTATGGGTATTTGAGCGGTTATGGCCTATTTTGAAAAGCTGCTCCAGCCCTGTGCAGTTAATGGAGCAATATTGTTTTCACTATCCACCAATTGATAACCAGAAGTAGCCTCTGTTATAAAACCAATTACTGAGAGATCACTCACCTTCATCAATTTATTATAATCGGTCTGACTTACCGTGAACAATAGTTCATAATCCTCACCCCCGTTTAAAGCCAATGTGAAATGAGGAAGCGACAATTCGTCCGCTACATTTAATGTTTCCTGAGCAATGGGCAATTTATCCGTCATGATTCTACATCCTGTACCGGATGACTTGCATAAATGTATTAGTTCACTGCTTAATCCATCACTGATGTCGATCATAGAGGTGGGTTTAATGCCGGCCTCTTTTAATGCTCTTAATATATCCAGACGTGGTTCCGGCTTCAGTTGTTTTTCAAGTACATAATCATAACCTTCCAATTCAGGTTGCACCTTATTGTTTTCCATGAAGATCCGTTTTTCACGATCCAGGATCATTAAACCGGCATAGGCTGCACCCAGATCACCGGTTACACAGATCAAGTCGTTGATCACGGCTGTATTTCTGTAAATAATATCTTCTTTGGGGGCATAACCGATGGCTGTAATACTAATGGTAAGACCAGCGGGAGCCGTTGTTGTATCTCCACCTACCAGATCTACCTGGTAATTTTTGCAGGCTGCATTGATACCGGTATATAATTCCTCAATTGCTTCCAGGGTATATTTACTTGAAATGGCGAGTGAAACGGTGATCTGTTTTGGGGTGGCATTCATTGCGGCAATATCACTCAGATTAACAACCACGGCTTTATATCCGAGGTGTTTGAGGGGTGTATATTGCATATCAAAATGAACACCTTCTACCAACATATCAGTACTGATAATGGTTTGGAGACTGCCTGAATCCACCACCGCGCCGTCATCTCCTATGCCAGTAATGGTTTCCTGATTATAAATTTTTACGGAGCCTTTGATTCTATCAATGAGGCCAAACTCGCCTAATGAATCTAATGTTGTTAATGAATCGTTTTCAAACATATTTTATGGTTTTGGTCCCTTCGAAAGGATGCGGACCGCCAGCGTCAGCCAGCGGCTGCAAATATCAGCTTTTATTCCGAGACTTATTTTATGGAATTCATAAACTATATTTATAAGAGAATATTTGGCTACATGGGCTAAACTGTCTACATTTGCTCTTTAGAATAATTCTAAATAAGCAAACAAAAGACCATAATTTAACGTTTATACCGCATAAAGGGTAGCACTATGATATCAATAACAGAAAAGGCAAAAGACCAGTTAATCCAACTTATGCAAGGCGAAAAGGTTGATACCGGTTCCGGCTTTGTGAGGGTGGGGGTTGAAGGTGGCGGTTGTTCCGGACTCACCTATCAGCTCAAGTTTGATACAGAATTAAAGGAAAACGATAAAGTGTTTGAAGACAAGGGTTTAAAATTAGTCGTGGATAAAAAGAGCTTTCTGTACCTGGTGGGTACCGAGCTTGATTTTTCTGATGGATTAAATGGCAAAGGTTTTCAATTCCATAACCCGAATGCTTCACGCACCTGTGGTTGTGGAGAA
>JANWKQ010000255.1 GCA_025451295.1 Flavobacteriales bacterium
CAATGATGTCCGTCGCTGCCCCTCCCCGTATCTTTGAACAGGATTTTGCCATTGAAACGGTCTATGACAATTTTTTTGATACACTGCATATTGACATTCAACCGGATGAACTAAGAACGGGCCCAATGAATCTCATCGTAATTTGGCCGGCCATGATCAATCCCGTAATACTGGATACTGATAGTGTTGTGATATACCGATTGGTAACGGGATTTGCAGGATTACCGATGGAACCGAATGTTCCCTCCGGCAATATTCTTTACCCATGCCCAGCCATGCAATATCTTTATATTAAACCAGATGAAATTGAGCAGATCCATGAAATGATCATCTGCAATATGCTGGGTGAAATGGTGGAACAGATCCCCGGAGGAAATTTATCCAACGGATGGATAAACATTGATCGCTTAAAACCCGGCGGATATGTGGCACTCCTCAAATACAAAAACGGAACAACGGTTTCGAAGAAATTCCTGAAAGAATAGGATCAATCGTATAAGGCGATAAATTTTTTCGGATTTAGAAATCCGGAGGTGTCAGAACTATAACCACCTCCTATTTCCATGTTCACATCATGTCTCATTTCGAAATGTAAATGAGCAGGATAAATTCCATTGGCGGTTCCAATCGTTCCAACAGGGGTTCCTATTTTCACATACATATCCGGCTTTACCAATACGGATTCAAAATGCGCATATAAACTTTCCACTTGTCTTCCATCCGGAAGCTGATGTAAAATCCTTACCACATTTCCCCAACCTCCCCCTATATCCTCCGCAAATTTTACATAACCATTGGCACAGGCATACACGGTATCCCCCAAATCTGTATTACCCCTGCCATTTCCATTCCAATCTTCCCCCAAATGGGTATTCTTCATAAAAGGTTGTGCATCATAATAGCCTACACCGGGGGGATTCCCTACAGGATTTCGAAATTTTTTAGCAAGGTAGTTGGTGTCGTAAGCAAAAACATATTCCGATTCCGACTTTTTTTCTGAAGTAGAAGTATTGAATTTTTTTGTTCCACAACTGATCAGACACCATGCAAAACAGAAAATGTAAAAAGCATTTCTCATATACCAAATTGCAATTCGCTCAGACTTCGGTAAATTCCATGTTCAAGTTTAATCAATTCATTATGGGTTCCCATTTCAACGATCTCCCCTTTTTGAAGTACCACAATTTTATCCGCATTCTTGATGGTAGATAAACGATGTGCAATCACCATGGAAGTTCTGCCAATCATTACTTTGTCCAAGGCTTCCTGCACGAGTCTTTCGCTTTCACTGTCCAGACTACTGGTCGCTTCATCCAAAATAAGTATCGAAGGATTTTTTAATACGGCTCGTGCAATCGCAATCCGTTGACGCTGACCTCCTGAAAGTTGAATCCCTCTATCCCCTACCAGTGTCTCAAATTTTTCTGGAAATTCCATAATGAAATTATAGGCGTTCGCCTGTTTAGCAGCTTCCATAATTTCCGCTTCCGTCGCTGAAGGTTTTCCGTATAAAATGTTTTCGTAAATCGTTCCTCCAAACAACAAGACATCCTGCGGCACAATGGCCATTTGATCCCTCAATTCAGTAAGATCATACGTAGATGATAGTTTACCATCGATATAATATTCTCCGCTATCCGGTTCGTAAAAACGCAATGCCAAAGAGGCCAGGGTCGATTTTCCGCTTCCACTGCTACCCACTACCGCCACTGTTTCTCCGGCCTTTGCACTAAATGTCACATTGTGCAGCACGGTATGATCCTTTCTTGATGGATATGTAAACTGTACATTTTTAAATTCAATATCACCACGTAACCTGTTTTTATGTTCGTTGGTTTTATAACCGAGATCTATTGATTCCTGTTTTTCATCGATGATCTCAAAGATCCTGTCGGTAGCACCCAGAGCTCTTTGTATAGAAGCCAGCTGTTCTGGCAGACCACCCAAAGAACCCGCCACGAAAATGGATAACATCATGAATTGTCCAAATTCCTTTGCACTGATTTTGTTATCCAGTTTCAACTGAAGCATTTGGTATAAAATAAAAAATACCGCTCCGAATACGCAGGTAACAATGAACGCGAAAAATCCACCCCGCATCACACCATATTGCACCCCGAATTTTTTTATGCCGGTCGTTATTTTATCATACCGGCTGATCTCAAATTTTTCATTCACAAAAGACTTTACACTCGCAATACCGGTAAGTGCTTCGAGCACTACTACATTGGATTCAGCGATCTTCGACTGAAAATTTTTTGAATATTTTCTGATCCTTCTCCCATAGAGCATCGTAATGATCGCTATAGGAGGGATCACGATAATAAACCACTTGGCAATGTCCCAGGATGTGAGGGTCATTAAAATGATGAGTCCTCCAACACCCACAATGGTTTGCCGAACCACTTCGGCTATATTCACAGTAAATGCTTCGGAGATCACATTTACATCTGTTGAAACACGACTACTTAGTTCTGCCACTTTGTTTTTTGAATAAAAACTCATGGGGAGCTGAACCAGTTTTCCAAACAGATCATTTCTCAACCCTTTTAATATTTTTTCGGTGATCAGGGAAAACATAAACACTCTTCCAAAAGAAAATACACCCTGCACCAACAATAACACGAGTAAAGCGAGTCCGGCATTGGTGATCTCTATCCGGAGGTCCTGAACTGGCATGGTGGTTTCACCAAAGAACCCAAACATTTTTCCGGCAACGACCGGAAAAGCAAGTCCGACCAAAGCAGTACCCAATAAAAAAAATAATCCGACCGCAAAAAGCCATTTATTGTTGGTTACATATTTAAATAAACGAAAAGATTTTTTGAAATTCTGTATGGAAAATTTCGCTTTGGGAAGATCTTCTTCTGAATTATTTCGGTTACTTCTGCCTCTCCCGGCCATGCTAGCTAAATTGATTACAAATGTACTACTTTAAGGCTTTCGGTGTTTTTTACCAGCCGTAACGGTCAGTTCCTGAAGTGATGCCCCAGCCCAGGTCGCAGTAAATCCAATGAATCCGGTCGATTTAGGCCCATAAAGCTCAATAAAATTTGTATTTACAGCTAAAAATCTTACTTTTGCCTTCCGTTTTAAGAAAACATTCAGTTATGAGCACTAAAAGAACATTTCAGCCATCGATCCGCAAAAGAAGAAACAAACATGGTTTCCGCAAGCGTATGGAATCTGCCAATGGCCGCAGGGTTTTGGCTTCTCGCAGAAAAAGAGGACGTCATAAACTAACCGTTTCTGACGAGTTTTATCCAAAGAAATAATCCGATAGCTTCCTGATAATTATCGGGAGGGATTTAAAATACCTATTACCACATTACCCGTTGCAGCTTTGCTACAACGGGTTTTTTTATTTTCAGCAATGATCTGTGAGATTCCCGCGAAAGTGGGAATCTCCTAAAGAAACACCGGATCACCTATTCCAACCAGGAAAGCTCCGCCTGAATGATCTCAGCATAAGCAGGCTTCAACAGATCATGCCCAGCTTTTATTTTTACCCATTTTACCTGATCCTCCAAACCATTTTCCAGGATATATCCAATCTCTTCATTTAATACCGGATCGTAGGTGCCCGTAAAAATGAGGGTTTTTATCTGATGTTCTTTAATGGTCGCTTTTACCTTTCGAACCGAAGGGGTGATGATAGAATATGTATTCCATACATGCAGGATCTTTAACCGGTTTTCTTTTTCAGAAAATTGGGAGTAGACAAATTTTTTCATTTTCTCCTTCACAATTCCGATCGCCCTGAAAATTTTCACCAGTGAAAAAAATAACCTGGGTTTATAAACCACTCTCCTGAATAATCGCTTACCAATAAAATGATGCGTCGCAAAATAATACCACCTGCTTTTTTTTACCCCATCCGGAGCTAATAAAAGAAGCGATTGGATTCTCTCGGGTATCATTTCCAATAATTTAAGTACTAACCTTCCACCAAGACTGTATCCCATCAGGCTGAATTTTTCGATCTGATGTTGTCTGCAAAATTCAAGCACCCCTTCCTTAAAAAATTCCGGAGGTAAAGGTTCTCCGGGCGGAATATGGTCGGGTATTTTGCTTTCGCCATGATAAAACAACGAACAGGCGTAAACGGTAAACCGATCTTCGAGTGCCGGTGCAATATTGGAGAAAACAGAAGCCTGCTGACCAAACCCATGAAATGCGATGAGTACCTCTTTCCCGTGGCCCCATTTTTCATAGCTCACCTCATATTGCTTGTATTCAAAAATCACCCTCAAATCTACGATTTTGCGGCACGATCCACTCCAGATCCACTGTATTAATCGTAAATCAAAAATCGCAAATCGTAAATCCCAGGCCGGGTCCCGTGTTCTGGCCTGCCACTCCCTGTCTGCCGGCAGGCAGGCGATAAGGCTCACAAATAGTTGAAAAGCGATCGTTCCATGCAATTTTTCGATAAATGAACGTTTTTGTTGGAGCGTTGTAAGCATTTAGATCATAACTTAGATAAAAATTAGCCTGCATGAGGAAGTATTTACCAATGATTCTTTGCCTGCTGAGTAATGCATTCTTGTTTTCACAGAATCCAACCATGCACAGCGATATGGCCTTCCTGTACAAAATTGATGAGGATCAGTTTAAACTTTATAATTCAAATTATCTCTCTCAGCAGATCTCAACGATCACTTCAAATACCCCGATTGATACCCTTCCTTATGAAGATATCGGCACTCTCAAATATTCTTTCAAAGATATCGGCGTTTTTTTATTAGCCTATGCAGATCATTCTCTGGTCCGCTTCGAATTGATCGCCAACTTTCCCTGGGTGGCCCAGACTGTTTTTTATCCGCTCAAGGGAGGCATCCTTGTATTGGATTCGCTTAACAATCCCATGCAGGGTCTCGACATAAGGACTGAAAACGAACGGCTCTACTACAATTCAAAAAGTAAATTATACCTGTACGAAGAACCCGGATTAAAAGGAAAGGTTCTTATCAGCAATGGGAAAATGACCGAAGAGATGACATTGGATGCTCCCTATAGATGGGATGGTTATGGAGGCAGAGGAGGACGGCATCGCTGGAAAAACAAGCGAAAATTTAAAGGATTTATCGCTTTCAACAAACCGGTTTACAAACCCGGTGATACGTTGAAATTAAAAGCCTATATCTGCAAGAACAATGGAAGACCTTATACAAAGCCCGTTAATTTGAGGATTACGGAAAGTTATTATACCCAGATATTTTCTGTTAAGCTGGATCCAGTAACACCCGGAGCTTACCTATATGAATTTGTGATCCACGATTCATTAAAAATAGACAAGAATTATATAGCTCATATCGATGCCGCGAAAAATAGCTGGGACGATGTAACCAATACATTCAATCTGGAAGATTATAAACTCGATGAGGCCGAATATTCGTTGGCGCCACTTCATTACAGCCACTATCTGGAGGATAGCCTCTATCTTCAATTCGAGGCCTATGATAAAAATCATAACCAGATGTTCGATGCGGAGGTGGATATTCTCTGTCGTGTATATGATGTGGATGATATTAAAAAGACTTCTGTCTATTTTCCAGATACCATGTTCATGGGTACATTTAGGCTGGCAGATCTGAATGGGGGTATTATACAACTCCCATCTGAACTAAAAACAAAATATCCGGCGAATTATCGCCTCTGGATCGAAGCCAATTTTCGCAACAGCAACAATGAACTTAAAAGCTCTACGGACTACATTAACATCATCCACGAACCCACTCCTTTTAATTATTACATATCCAGCTACCATTTAAAAATCGCAGAAAACACTACCATCAAAGATTCATTGACTGTTAGAAAATATACAGGATTCCGAGGACATGCTGAAATCTTTAAAATGCATAAAAATGATTCCTTAAAAATTGATCGGACAGCAACGGCTTACACGGTAGAATACGATGGGGATGTAAGGGGCTTCCAGGTCTCATCCTCTATGTTTAATGTGGACATCGACGGAGAAATCCATGTGGATACCCTGATGATTTGGGTGACCAATCCTACCCATATCCCGCTGAACATGTACTACATGAAAGGGGAAACGAAGATCCCGTTGGCCGATACTTCCTTTCAGACACTCATCCTTAATAAAAACAAAACGGTGAAGATCTATTGCGAATATTTTACAGGCGGAAGCAAAACTGTTTTGGGAAGATCATTCATTTTAAACAACAAGAATATCTGGATCAAACATAATTTACCGGATAAGGTATATCCCGGAGAAGATCTGGATCTCACTTTAACAGCCAGTAATTATAAAAATGATCCTCTGGAGAATACGAACCTCACCGTTTTTTCGATCAATTCAGCCTTTGAAGATAACAATGTGCCGAATGTACCGGATTTTGGTAAATTGGCCGAATACGCAGCAACGAGCCCTACCTGTTATCTTGAAAAGAAAACACCGGCCACTACTACCCAGATGATCAACAGTGATTGGATCAACAAATTTGGTTTGCAGAAAAATGTCTATTATCAAATGTTGCTAAGCAACGAAAAGATCATTGTTTATCGGGAACCAAATGCGCTTACTAATGGAGCCATTGTAAAAATTACAGGACTTGATAAAAAAATGTACTTCACCAATCCTATTTATGCCATGGAAAAAGATTCTGTGGTTTATTATAATGCATCGGAAGGAGATCATATTTATACAGGAAACGGAAAACATGTATATAAAGTCCGTTTTGATAAATTCTATTATACTACGCCGGAGATCCAGACCTATAAAGATTCGATCACATATGTGGTGATCAAAACAGATCTGCTGAAAAAAGGAGCTGAAACACAACGCTTAAATCTGAAAAAACCGGTGGAAATGTCCAAAATCGCAGAAAGATTTCTGGTTTTTGAGCCCTATAGATATTCCAACACACCGTTTTTTATTTCTAACAGCAATGAATCCTATTGCATCAAGGATGAATATTATTATTATGGGATTAATAAAATTATTGGTCCTTTTAAAAATCCTCCGATGGATAGCGTCTATGGAAAGGTTTACAAGTATAACGAAGTAGAATCTTTTGTAAACAGCATGATGTACAATCGCATCAATAACCTGGATTATTATAATCCGTTTATGAGAAGAAGACCTTTTGGGGACTACAAGTTCCCTTTCTCCACCACCATTGCAGCCGATCCTTTTACGATGAAGGATCCCGGTTATCTTCACCAGAGTTTTGAGACATGGCAGAATTTTCATTATGATAAGTTCTTTTATTTTAAATCTTACTATGAGGGTAAGAAATTCTTTAGTGATAAAGTGCACCTGCTTTTCCCAACTACAGATCTGGGTATAAGTGGTACGATCCTTAAAAACCTGGCGAAAGACAGCACCTATTTCTTAAAAGGGATGCATACCTATTTCTATAACCTTGATCCGGGTGCCTATCGTATTATTTATGTAAATAACGAGCAGCAGCCACTCATTGAAGATGTATTCCTGGTAAAACCCAATTCTTATCTGGTGAAAGACATCGATACCTCCGGGATTTTTTTCCAGGATATGCTAAATTCCACTTTTGGAGACAGCCGAACTATTCAGGGAAGACTCATAGACGCGGGTACCGAAGAACCCATTATGTATGCCAGTATTACGTTGCTCCGCAACGATAAACCAATCGGCGGTTTTACGTCTGATCTCAACGGGTATTTTTCTCTTAAGATTCCACCAACCAACGGAACGGAATCTATTAAGATCAGCTGTACCGGATATGAAACCAAAACCATCAAATATCTGGGATCACTCAATGAAAATGATTTTGTGGAATACAAGCTCACTCCTTCACTCGTGAATATTGATGACATAACGATTATCACCGGAGGGATAACCGCTAAATATAATGCAGTCGAAAATCAAACCAATGGTGCACATTTTCATCGGTACCGAACAACGTTTAAAAAGAATAAGATCACTTTCAGAACAACAGAAGTTCCGGATTTTACCGATGGTGATTGGGATGGTATGGTAGAGCTCCAGGAAGTTACTTTGGAGGCTAATATCAATCGGGTAAGTAACCTAAACGGTATTGTAAACACAACTACCGGCGATAACGATCTCCTCCTCTTTACTTCCTCCCGTGATGAAATTCAAAGTTTTGACGACGAGGAAGGAAGAACCACTGGTTTTGGCTATGTGGATCCCGAGATCGTTTTGAATGCAAATGCCATCCGAACATTTTTTGCAGACAATGCCATCTGGCAACCAAATCTTCTCACCAATAAAAATGGTTCTGTTTCATGTCATGTAAAATTTCCAGAAAATATCACTTCGTGGAGTACCTATATCCTGGCCATGCATCCGGATGGATTAAGTGCACAAATGAGTGCCAATACCAAATCCTTTAAACCCGTGGTGGCTTCTTTATATCTGCCGGATTTTGTGATCGAGGGTGATAGCTTTGAGATCGTGAATAAAGTGATGAACTATACCGCCATTCCTGTATTCACCAAAAATAAACTAATAGTAGGTAACACCAATATGTTACAGGTGGATAGTACCCTGAAAGATTTTCTCATCTATAAAAAAATGCTTTATGCCGGTCCGGGTGATTCCATTAAAATATCTTTTGCTTCCAGTCTTACCAATGGCTATCTGGATGGAGAAAAAAGGGTAGTGCCGGTTTATAAAAAAGGAATTGACATCCACGAAGGGAAAATGTTTGCCACCTGGAAAAATACATCGATCAAGGTCGACAGTCTCGACAAAGAAAAAGAAGTGGAAGTGGAGATTTACAATGGATTTGATGAATTGGTGATCAAAGAGGCTGACTATATGTTATTCCACTATAAACATTGGTGTAATGAGCAGATCAGTTCAAAATTGATCACCGCAATCTGTGCTGCTGAAATTACTACCAAAGGGTGGAAGAAAGAATTGTATGAGATCCAGATTGAAAATATGCTTAGACTTCTGCGAAAAAATCAGAATGACAATGGTGGATGGAGCTGGTGGAATAAAGAAGAAACGGATCCGTTCATGACTTTAAAAGTGGCCGAGGCTTTAAAATTCGCGCAGGACAAAGGTTATGTGGTCAAATTAAAATATTCTCTTACAGATATCATCCCGGAATTACTCCGACATTCTGCAAATGGTGACGATAGCCTCGCCGCAATGAAAGTAGCCGGTTTGTACAACGTAACCAAAGAACTGGTTTTCGATGATGAGACCTCCTCATTGTTGGCGCATCCAAAAACGGATTATCAGAAACTTCTAGCTATGGAGATTCGCCAATTGTACAATGAGAAATTTGATATTGGAGAGTTGATGTCCATAAAAAAAGAAACCCTGTTTGGAA
>JANWKQ010000256.1 GCA_025451295.1 Flavobacteriales bacterium
ACATGTCCGAGCAATTATATGGTTGCGGTAACTAACACGACTGAAAATGATCTGAAGAATGGAGGGGCAGGATATGGCCCGGTGAATATGGATATTGGAGCTCCGGGAACAAATATATACAGCACCTATAGCGGAAGCGGTTACCAAAACTCAACTGGAACTTCTATGGCTACTCCACATGTAGCAGGTGCAATCGGACTATATTATTCAGGAGCTTGCCTTGAGTTTATTAATGATTACAAAGCGGATCCCGGGACATTGGCTCAACAAATGAAAACCTTTTTGCTCACCGGAGTTGATTCAGTTGCTTCGATGGCAGCTACAACCTACAGTCATGGACGATTGAATTTGCATAAAGGACTTTTGCGTCTGCAAACATATAACTGTACCAATTCGCCACCGGTGGCACAATTCAGTGCGAATGATCAGACCATTTGTGTGGGCACTACCGTTAATTTTTCGGATGGAAGTACAAATATTCCGAATGGATGGAGCTGGTCTTTTCCGGGAGGAACACCTTCCACATCTTCTTCTCAGAATCCTTCAGTTACCTATAATACACCCGGCACTTATGATGTAACATTGATCGCCACGAATGCCGATGGATCGGATACTATATTGATGCCTGGTTATATAACGGCTTATGCAAGTCCTGCACCTCCCGTTATTGTTGATAACGCGGGAACATTGGAATCATCCTATATTGGATCAGGGAATCAATGGTATTTGAACGGAACCCCAATTGGAGGAGCTACCAATGATACCTATACACCTGTGCAAGGAGGTTCTTATACTGTCATGTATACGGATGCAAACGGATGCACCTCTACTTCTTCTGCTATAATTTCTACAGTAAGTATAGAAGAGGTGGTCATCAACTTTTCGGTTTATCCGAATCCGGCAACAGAGAAACTTACCATTGATGCAGGAACGATTGTAAAAGCTACTATCAAAATGATGGATCTTTCTGGCAGGATCGTGATGACTACAAAGATGAATCAATCGATGATGCAGATTGATATAAGTACATTGGCAGATGGTGTCTACATGCTAAAAGTAGAATATGGTGACCGATCAGTAACCAAGAAAATTATAAAACATTAAAAGTTTGAAGACAGAAGCTGAAAATATTTCGTGTTCTGTCTTCTTACAAATTCTTTTCAAGTTCCAATTGCAAGCCTTCCCATCTTTCCATTTCTTTGTTTAACTCTATTTTGAGTTCATCGTACTTAACAAAAAAAGATTTATCGTTGGAGATCTTTGCATAGAATACAGGATCCAGCAACTGTTCGTCCATCGTTTTTAATTCGGTTTCCAGGTCTTCAATTCTTTTTTCGGTAGTGGTCAATGCACTTTTAATACGCTTGATCTCTTTGTCATCTTGTTTCTTTTGATCGAATTGTTGTTTGTTCTCCGATTTTTTTTCTTCCTGTGGTTTTTGCTTTTTGTTTAGCTCTATTTCTCTGAAGGAAGCCGCATTCTTTTTAGCAAGGAATTCATTGATGTCACAAAGATGTTCTTTGATCCCCAGGGGTGTAAATTCATAGATCTTGGTGGTAAGCCCCTGAAGGAAATCACGGTCGTGACTGACAATAATCACTGTACCTTCGAAATTCTGGATAGCGATTTTTAATACTTCTTTCGAAATAATATCCAGGTGATTGGTAGGTTCGTCAAGGATGAGAAAATTAATGGGCTCCAATAATAATTTAGCCATCGACACCCTGGATTTTTCCCCTCCCGAAAGCACTTTTATTTTTTTCTCCACATCCTCCCCACTAAAAAGGAAGGCGCCCAGGATCCCACGTACTTTTGTAAAGCTGTCTGAACTATAGGCGGTGTTCTCCATTTCTTTCAGGATGGTGTTTTCAAAATCAAGCCGATTGGTCTGGTGTTGAGCAAAGTATCCCAGCTTTACATTATGCCCGAGTGTAATGGTTCCCTTGCATTCCAACTCTCCTGCGATCATGCTGGACAGCGTGGTTTTCCCCATTCCGTTTTTTCCAACAAAGGCTATTTTTTCGCCTGCATCTACCGTAAAGCTCATCGGTTTGATCACTTGCTTATCGCCATACGTTTTACTTACGTTTTCTGCATTTACTACCACTTTCCCGCTACGGGGTGGTGGTATAAAACGGATGTTAATGGAGCTTACATCTTCCGGATCAATTTCAATCCGGTCGATCTTATCCAGCTTTTTAATAAGACTTTGGGCAAAACTCGCTTTGCTCGCTTTTGCCCGGAACTTCTCTATGTTCCGTTCCATTTGAGCAATCTGACGATCCTGGTTCTTTACTGCATTCTCAAGTTTTTCTCTTCTTTCTTTTCGGAGAATTAAATATTTTGAATAATTCGCTTTGTAATCCTGTATACTTCCATTAGTGATCTCAATAGTGCGATTTGTGATCTTATCCAGAAAAGTTTTGTCGTGACTTATCATCATAATCGCTCCTGGATATTCTACCAGAAATTCTTCAAGCCACATGATGGATTCAATGTCGAGGTGATTGGTTGGTTCATCAAGTAAAACCAAATCGGGTTGTTGTAAAAGGATCTTGGCGAGTTCTACCCTCATCTGCCAGCCCCCACTAAATTCACTCATGCTACGTTGCATGTCTTCCTGCAAAAACCCTAACCCTTTCAGGATCTTTTCAGTTTTTTCTTCCATCTCATATCCACCCAGAATTCTATAACGATCTTCGGTTTCATGCAGATCGGTAATAAGTTTCATATACGCATCGGATTCATAATCATCTCTTGTGCCAAGCTGAATATTGATCTCCTCAATTTTTTGCTGAAGCTCCATGACCTGCTCGAACGCTTTTTGTGTTTCTTCTAAAATGCTCAGGTTAGACGTATGATGGAATTCCTGAGGTAAATACCCAATGGTTGCATCACGTGGTATGGAAATTTGTCCACCGGTAGGTTGCACAAACCCTTTAATGATCTTAAGTAAGGTAGTTTTACCCGATCCATTGCGACCGCATAACCCTATCCGATCCGTTCGATTGATGAGAAATGATACATCTTCGAAAAGCGGATCTGCACCAAAAAATAAATTTATACCGGAGAGACTGATCATTTTCCTGTTTCAAATAAAGGTGCAAAGATAATGATTTTGACAGCCCGACCCGGGCAGTCCTATGGCAATGGTATGGTGGAATTCAGGGGAAGCCCTAAAAATGTGATGAAAATAGTTTTTGAGAGGGACAGACAATTGTCTGTCAAAGGTTGATTACCAGCGACCAATGGTGATCCCTAATCCTGTACCAGCCAGATAACTTCCGGTATAAAGGCTATACATGAAGCTACCATAAACCTGCCATGAAAGGGTACCAGTTCGGAAGCGGAATCCGCCTCTTACATGCGGTCCGTGACCAATGGGTAAATTATATTCTGGTTCGGCGGTAACAATATTATATAATCCGGTCCTTCCACTTGGGAGATAGGCAAAAGAATATCCGGCTCCAAAAAATCCACCAAAATCCTGGTACGACTTCTTTGTTGCATTATGTCCGAAATTAAAGGTAAAGCACATGGGTATCTCGGCCGTAAAATTGGTACTCTCTTTTTGCCACTGACGGGCAACCACCTGGTTCGGATAGGTAATAAAATCGGTTCCTATGCTAACACCAAAGTGTATTGGGAATTCAAGGGCAAAAGACCCCTGGTTTCTACCCCACTTGGCCAGGTTAAACCTGGGTGTATAGTGAAATCCAATGGTAGGATACCCAAACTGAAACTTTGAAAGGTGGTTATCTACCCCTGGTAAAAAAGAAACGCCTAAAGTATGGAACACATCATTGGGTTCAATTTGTCTTCCCCGGCGATATAACCTCTTATATGGGGAAAAACCACCATTGCCGCCGCCACCGGTGCGCAGGGCCAATTGATTATAGAACACTCCTGTTTGGCTGCTTCCTGTAAAAAATACGGTACTGGAACACGAAGAAAAGAGTATTCCAATGAACAACAGGCCGCATATGTATAAAAAGGATCTGTTCATAAGTTGTTAATTACTCCCCAAAAATATACTTTTTTTCAATACTACGAAGTTACAAAACATTTTGTTTAAAATAATTATAATTCAATTTTTTTTTATATCTGTGTTTCTCCCAGCAATTTAAAGCTCATCCCGGGTTTTAGGCCGTTTACCTTGATCTGGCAGGAGAGCCTGCTTGTTTGTGTTAGTTTTGGCAAAGTGTCCAACATTGCCCATTCATCATCATTGGGCTCTGTGAGGCTCTGGTACCCGTTTTTTACCTCTACGTGACAGGTGGCGCAAAGGGCCATTCCGCCACAGGTGGCGAGAATGTGATAGTCCATACCCTTCAGTACTTCCATAAGGGACAGCGAAATATCAGTAGGGACCTCAATTTCCTGTTGATTGCCCTCGTGATCTTCAACATTGATTTTAATCAGAGAATCGTCCATTAAAAGGCATTTACCCCGTTTACTGTGGTATATTTAAAACTGAGTTTTTGGTTCGGATATATATGCTTAAAGGCGGATTGGGCCATCAGGGCAGCCTCGTGGAATCCGCAAAGGATCAGTTTTAGCTTGCCTGGATAGGTGTTAATGTCGCCTATAGCATAGATACCTGCAATATTGGTACCATAATCTACCGTATTTACCTCAATAGCATTTTTATCGATATTAAGCCCCCAGTCAGCAATTGGGCCTAGTTTAGGCGTTAGGCCAAACAATGGGATGAAGAAATCCGTTGGTAATTCGGAATTTTCGTTGTTGTTATTGGTGATGGTAACAGCTTTTAAATGCCCATTACCACTCACTTTTACCACATTTGAATTGAGGATTAACTTAATTTTTCCAGTTTTGGCCAGTTCAAATACCTTTTCTGCACTGTCCGGGGCACCCCTAAAGGTCTCACTTCTATGAACCAGCGCCAGTTCCTCGGTAATTTCACTTAAATGGATGGCCCAATCCAGGGCGGAATCGCCTCCACCCGCTAAAACAAGCCTTTTATTCCTGAAAAGCTCCGGATCCTTTACTATATAAGTAATTCCTTTGCCCTCAAAATCAGTCAAACCGGCCACTTCGGGCTTTCTTGGCTCGAAACAACCCAGCCCTCCGGCAATCAC
>JANWKQ010000257.1 GCA_025451295.1 Flavobacteriales bacterium
ACGGTTCCTGGACCTGGATCAAAATCTGCAACACCACAAAAAAAGCCAGTAATATATATATTATGATTTTCACCCTCTTTTATACCTGTTGGCCTATCTTCTCCAACACTCCCTACATTTTTAGCATAAATAAAATTCCCGCCCGGATAGTACTTGGAAAAGAATATTTCGTAACTGCCAGGAGATGTTAAATTAGAAGTACCAGCCCCAGGATCAAAATCCACGGTATTCTGAAATGTACCAATCAGGTAAACATATCCACTGTCACTAATCATAACTTGATATGCCTGATCGTCCCCGGCTCCTCCGAATTTATTAGCATAAATTAAATTGCCATTGACGTCGTATTTTGCAAGAAAAGCATCATTACTCCCTAAAGAAGTCAAATTGTAAATTCCTGGACCCGGATCAAAATCCGCCGTTCCAGTAAACTGTCCAGCAAGATATATATTTCCAGTATCGTCCACCTCAATAGAAAAACCCATATCGTTTCCTGAAGAGCCTATTTTTTTGGCGAACACAAAATTCTCATTCAAATCATATTTTGTAAAAAAAATATCATTACCACCAGAAGTTGCAAGTAAGGAATCTTCAGGCCCTGAATCAAAATCGACAGCTCCACTAAAATATCCAGTAACGTAAACATTCCCAGCTGTGTCTGTCACAATACTTTTTCCTTCTTGGTTTGACCAAAATTTGGTTTCCCCTCCAATCCTATTTGCCCAAATATACAATCCGACAGTATCATATTTGGCTACGAATCCATTTGTCAAATTATAGTATCCAGTGTTTAATACCTGCGATCCTGCACCCGGGTCAAAATCTGCGGAATTTTGGAAATGACCAACAATTACTATATTCTTGGAGGAATCAAGCGCAATCGACATTCCAATATCGCCATCTTGATTACTTCCTATTTTTTTTGCCGCCTTGTAATTTAGGTCATAATCGTATCTAGCGAAAAAAATGTCTGGTGTATTGCTAATTGAAACTAAATTACTTGTTCCTGGACCTAGATCAAAATCCACCGTTCCACTAAATGAACCTGTCATATAAAGGCTACCCATTGTATCCAAAAGTATCTGCTTACAAAGATCATTTAGTCCAGAGCCAATTTTTTTTCCATCAATCAACAGTCCAATCGAATCATATCTGACAACAAATATGTCGCTTCCACCAGAAGATATAAGATTATAAATCGAAGGGCTTGGGTCAAAATCGACCGATCCATATAAATCTCCCGTAACGTAAACGAAATTATTTGTATCTAAAGCCAAATGGGATTCGTGTTCAGTAGTTGAATTACCAAAACCATTTGCAAAAATCACATCCCCAGACTCTGTATATTTAGCTATAAATCGATCGTAGTTGAAAGTGGTGGTGGTAGTTAAGTTGTAAACGGTCGGGCCTGGATCAAAATCCAATGTTTCGTAAAAACTACCACTTATGTAAACATTGTTATACTCGTCGATACCAATAGATCGGCTGTAATCATCATATCCCCCACCCACTTGGTTAACCCAAATTAGGTCACCACTTGAACTGTACTTGGCAAAAAAGATATCCCGTCCTCCTGCAGATACTTTATTTGAAACCCCTGGCCCTGGATCAAAATCGACAGTATTGGAAAAAAAACCAGTTATATAGATATTATTGAAATCATCTATTTCCATTGAATAACAATCATCATAACCATTACTTCCAATCCGTTTCGCAAAAACATAATTCCCATTATTATCGTATTTAGCTAAAAAAATGTCATAAATACCGTTTGAAGTATAGCTTTGAACACCTAACCCTGGATCAAAATCTGCTGTTCCTTCAAACGAACCCGTTACGTAAATATTTCCGTTATCATCGAGAACCAGTGCATTTGGATCTTCGCTGTCAGTTCCCTCAATCATTTTAGCAAATAAACAATTACCATTATTGTCATATTTAGCAAAAAATGCCAATGGATTATCCGCCGAGGTCAGTGTTTGTCTGATGATCGTGGGATCGAAGTCAGCTGCTCCGAAAAGATATCCTGTTACATATGTATTGCCTAAAGGATCAATTTTAACGCTCTTTACATCAATGTCGTGAGTATATATAGAATCGTCGATAAAATTGAACGAGTTAAGATAGGTTAATTCTACTTGAGCGTAACCTATCGGGCCAGAAATTAAAAAAAACAAGAAAGGAAATAATTTTAAGTTGTCGAGTCTTTTCACAAAAGTGGCTTATATACTCAAATATATCATATTTTGGATTACAAACAAAAGAAATGGTCAAATTCACATCTATATAGAGAGTTATATGCTTACTATCAAAGTAAAATCTGCTTTGCTTCAGATGTTGAAGTTGCAGAGACAAAGTGGAAATTCGGGAATATTCTAACGATTTTTGATTTGCGATTTTTGAATTACAATTAATACAATTCAGAGTACATTGATCGTAAATCCCTAATGCCCTGGCCCGCAATTACAATCATTGGTAAAGAAAACCTCCGATCCGGGGAACATTAATTTAATATAAGGCAATTCACCTTTATCAATGTCCGTATTTCTGAGATCCAGAAATTTTAAATTGGTGCATGATCTGAATTCTTCAGGTAATCTCCAGATTGGATTTCCATTAAAGTCAGCCGTTTCTAATCTTCCAAGTTCACCAATCTCATTTGGTAAAGAATACAATTTATTGTTTCTGAATTTAAGTACACGTAAGCGGGTTAATTTTCCGATCTCTTTCGGAAGATCCTCTACCTTATTATTGGTAAGATCCAATTCTTCGAGTTTGGTGAGCAGACCAAGCTCTGCTGGTAAAACTGTAATTTTATTTTTGCTGAGGTTGAGTGTTTTTAAATTCGGAAATTCAAAAACTTCTTTCGGTATTTTTTTAAGTTTCTGGCCACTCAAATCGAGGTGTTTTACCTGACCCTTATATTCAAGGGCCGCTTTCAGGTCAGTAAAAACAGATTCTTCGCCATAAGTTTGTGCATGAATAGTATCCTGCGCAAACAATGTCAGGTTAAAACAAATGAATAAGAAGGCGAGTAGATTTTTTTTCATACGGCTTTCAATTCATCAATGGCGGTTCTGGCATCTTTATCTAATTGCATTTTTAATGCATCAATACTCTCAAACTTAATTTCATTCCTTATTCTGCTCATCAGTTGTATGGTCATCATTTTACCATACAAATCCTGCTCCAAATCAAAAATATGCACCTCAATGGTATGCTTTTTTCCATCTACGGTAGGTCTGAACCCTATATTTAACATCCCTTGGTGCATTTTATTGTCCAGGATCACATTTACCGCATATACTCCATCCGACGGAATGAGTTTATTAGGATCCTCCACCTTCATATTGGCAGTAGGATAGCCTATTTCGCGACCTCTTTTATCACCTGCAACCACCACACCCGTAAAGGAATACGGATATTTAAGAAAGGTATTGGCCGATTTTACATCGCCGTTTTTAAGTGCTTCTCTTATTTTGGTGCTACTTACCCGGATATCGTCAATATCCTGAGCGGGAATCTCCACTAGGTTAAATTCCAGTTCAATCGAATATTGTTTCAATTGCTCAATGCTGCCTTCACGATTTCTGCCAAAATGATGGTCGTAACCAATCACCAGGGTATCCAACAAAAGATTTTCAACCAGCATATGAATCCATTCGTTCGAACTTATTCTTGAAAATTCTTTGGTAAACGGAACAATAATTAAATGATCAATTCCGGCATCCTCCAGTAGTTGCTGTTTCTCGGCCATGGTTGATAGCAACTGAAGACCATTATCCTCCGGAAAAAGCACCAATCGTGGATGTGGTTCAAAAGTGATCACCACAGTCTCTCCTTTTTTTTCAGTTGCCAAGGCTTTTAGACGTTCTATGATCTTCCGGTGCCCAACATGAACGCCATCAAATGTGCCGGCCGTAACTATCGGGTTCGGGATCTGTATAGAATTATCTAGGCCCTGATGAATCTTCATGTACTACAAAGTTAAACCATTTTTTTCATTTATAATGGCGCCTTTTTCATCACAGCCTTCGCGGCTCTTGTTCCTGGCTTCGCTTCGCTACGGCGCCTCCCCTGCCTAGCCTTCACTGCCGCCCAACGGTCGTCACAAGGTCCATCACATCACTGGCGCATAGTGCCTAAATCAGCTGTTCAAAAAATCAAAGGTTCGAAGTTCAATATATTCCCAACATAACAAACTTCACATATCCTTTTACCTTGAACTTCGAACCTTTGATTTGCACCCGTTCCTAATAATCTTTAGTCACGGCTTCCTAATAATCTCAAAACAAAATACAGCAACATCGTAACGGCACTTAATGCTGCTACTACGTAAGTAGAAGCTGCCAACCGTAAAGCATGTTTCGCTTTTGTATGTTCTTCACCCGAGGTGAGTCCGGTTCTTTCTAACCATACCAATCCTCTTTTGCTTGCATCAAATTCTACCGGAAGCGTGATCAGACTGAACAAGGTGATCATTGATTGTGCTGCAATCACAATATAGAGCATCCAGCTTCCACTAAACATGTGCATAAACATTCCACCAAAAATGGCGAACATCATAACAAATCCCATGATCTGATTTGCCACCGCAGTAACCGGCACCAAAGTACTTCTCATCTTTAAGAAAGGATAACGGGTAGCGTGCTGAACCGCATGACCACATTCATGAGCTGCAATAGCAGCTGCCGCAATGCTATTCCCGTTATATACGTCTTCGCTCAGGTTCACCGTTTTTGTAAGTGGATTATAATGGTCGGTGAGCATCCCCTGTACGGAGATTACTTCCACATCATAGATGCCATTGTCGTGTAACATTTTTTCGGCTACCTGTCTACCAGTTAGGCCGGATCGTAATGGAAATTCACTGTATTTTTTAAAAGTCCCTTTCAGCCTCATTCCGATAAGCAAACTAATTCCCATAAAAACAATAACAATTATAAATAACATAGTTCAAGTTTTAGTTAATGATGATACCTGGGTATATCAAACCAATATCCGCAGAAAGAACTCAGCAGAAGTGTAAAATTTAATTTTGGTTAAAGTCTTCCATAGACCCTGTTTTCACTGGATGTTCAGGGCCATCCGATGAATCCTTAAAAATCCTTATGCAATTTTTTATTTACAAAATGGCTGCCATTTTGTCAACAATTCGGTTAAAAATGCGGGAACGAACAGCGCTTTTTGCTAGGTTTGTAT